>JAFGXA010000053.1 GCA_016936855.1 Gammaproteobacteria bacterium
GCTCGCTCGCCTAGCGCTTCTGATGGCGCGCTCACTCGCTTGCTATAACAACACCAAAAGTCTCATATGTTTCTGAACTTATACAAAACTTGTTGACATTAGACGGCAAGTTGGACAAAATGGCGCTCATTTTGCTTAGCGGAGGGGTTCCCGAGCGGTCAAAGGGGGCAGACTGTAAATCTGTTGGCTCAGCCTTCGGAGGTTCAAATCCTCCCCCCTCCACCAGTAAAATGTGATGAGCGGATGTTGACCGGCAAGCTAATGGTAGCTGCTGGTTTTTGGCGTTTATGTTTGATGCGGGTGTAGTTCAATGGTAGAACCTCAGCCTTCCAAGCTGCTGACGTGGGTTCGATTCCCATCACCCGCTCCAAATGCCCACATGGCTCAGCAGGTAGAGCACTTCCTTGGTAAGGAAGAGGTCACCGGTTCAAATCCGGTTGTGGGCTCCAGGCTTAGAGTCGATGTGGGGCGTAGTTAATAAATAGGCCAGTAGCTCAATTGGTAGAGTGGCGGTCTCCAAAACCGTAGGTTGGGGGTTCGAGTCCCTCCTGGCCTGCCAAAATAAAGTTGTGATAAATGAGCAAAAAGGTTAAAGACAGAGCGGAAAATAAGGCACATTCCAGAAAAGACGTTTTTTATTGGACGTTAGCAATAGTTGTGATTGCAGGATCTATTGTTGCTGATCATGTTTGGGGAATGGATGTTATGTGGGCGGTGCGACTTGGTGGTTGGATAGTTGTCACTGCTATTGTCATAGCATTGTTGGCCTTTACTGATTTCGGTAAGAAAAGTTGGTCTTTTATCCAAGATTCGCGCGTTGAAATGCGTAAGGTTTCTTGGCCTGCTAGGCATGAAACTATGCGTACCACCATGATAGTTGCAGGTTTAACATTATTGACTGCCTTAATATTGTGGGGAGTTGATTCTATCTTGTTGTGGTTAGTTGGCTACTTAACTGGGCAGAGAGGTTGATTGAATTATGACTCATAATGAAGTAGAGAATCAGGCGAAAAAACGTTGGTATATAGTGCATGCGTATTCCGGTAAAGAGGCCAAAGTTGTTGAAGCCATTACTGAGCACGCTAAACTGAGAGGCATGGAAGAGTATTTTGATGAGATTATCGTACCAACCGAAGAGGTTATGGAAATGCGTGGTGGTAAAAAACGCAAAAGCCAGCGCAAATTTTTTCCAGGATATGTATTAGTTCGCATGGTTATGAATGATGATACCTGGCATTTAGTCCGTCATTTACCAAATGTTTTGGGTTTTATTGGTAGTCGTTCAGACAAGCCAGTGCCTATATCTGATCAAGAAGTGAATAAGATTCTGCAAAGAGTAGAGGAAGGAGCTGAGAAGCCAAAACCAAAAACAACCTTTGAGGTTGGGGAAGTGGTTCGTATTATAGAGGGGCCTTTCGCTGACTTCGATGGTGTGGTGGAAGATGTGAATTACGAAAAGAGTCGCTTAAAAGTGTCAGTGTTGATTTTTGGTAGATCAACACCAGTTGAATTAGAGTTTGGTCAAGTAAAGAAAAGTTAGTTTTTGTATCAATAACCGGGGAGCTTGTGTTTCAAGCGTTTGCACCCAAATTGGAGAAATAAAATGGCGAAGAAAGTTCAGGGCTACATTAAGCTGCAAGTTGCAGCCGGTAGCGCTAATCCAAGTCCACCAGTTGGTCCTGCCTTGGGTCAGCATGGTGTTAATATTATGGAATTTTGTAAAGCATTTAATGCTAAAACTCAGGATATGGAAAAAGGTATGCCGATTCCAGTTATAATAACTGTATATGCAGACCGTAGCTTTACCTTTGTAACAAAGACGCCACCTGCGTCAGTATTGTTGAAAAAGGCTGCTAAGATTGCTAAGGGCAGTCCTATTCCGCATACAAATAAAGTCGCGAAGATTACACGTGCACAAGTAGAAGAAATCGTTAAATTGAAAAACCCAGATTTGACTGCTGCAGATATGGATGCTGGTGTAAATACCATCGCTGGTACCGCACGTAGCATGGGTATTGAGGTGGAGGGCTAGTATAATGGCGAAGATTACAAAACGTTCTAAGGCTATCCTCGAGAAAGTCACACAGGGTAAAGTTTATAGCGTTGAAGAGGCTATTAATCTTTTGAAAAATTGTTCAACTGTTAAGTTTAAAGAATCAATAGATGTCAGCATAAACTTGGGCATTGATGCTCGCAAATCTGATCAAACTGTAAGGGGCGCTGTAGTCCTGCCTAATGGTACTGGCAAAACTGTGAGAGTTGCAGTTTTTGCTCAAGGTGATAGTGCTGAAGATGCCAAGACCGCTGGTGCTGATTTGATAGGTTTTGAAGATTTAGCAGAAGACATTAAGGCTGGCAAGATGGATTTTGATACGTTGATTGCAACTCCTGATGCAATGAGAGTTGTAGGTCAGCTTGGACAAATTTTGGGTCCTCGTGGTTTGATGCCAAATCCAAAAGTTGGGACTGTAACCAAAGATGTAGCTGAGGCTGTTAAGAATGCTAAAGCGGGCCAAGTTAGCTATCGTAATGATAAAGCAGGTATTGTGCATAGCACTATTGGTAAGCTGGATTTTGAAGTAAACGCGCTTAGAGAAAATCTTGTTGCGATTGTCGCTGCTGTTAAAAAAGCAAAACCAGCGAGCGCGAAAGGTATTTATTTAAAGAAAATTAGCTTATCCAGTACCATGGGTCCTGGATTGGCGGTTGATTTGAACTCTATTGAGTGATGTAACGAATTCGCACGGCGATTGAGGTGCAACACCTTAAAAGCCGTCGAAGACCGTAGGTGTTCTTTGGGAAAAGAACTTAATATCCTACGCAGACGGTGTAGTCGTCATGTTTTTGTGATGGCCACCATAACTTAAAATTGGAGGTTTAAAGTGACACTTAGACTTGAAGATAAAAAAGCTATTGTAGCCGAAGTGAATGCTGTTGCGAACAGCGCCATTTCCGCTGTGGTCGCTGATTATCGCGGGTTAACAGTTGCTGAGATGACCGAACTAAGGGCTAAGGCTAGGGAAACCAGAGTTGATTTGCGTGTAGTACGTAACACTTTGGCAAAACGTGCTTTGCAAGATACAAATTTTTCTTGCTTATCAGAAGTTTTAACAGGTCCCTTGTTTATGGCATTTTCTCTAGATGATCCAGGCGCTGCTGCAAGATTATTGAAAAAGTTTGCAAAAGAGCATGATCGTTTAACGGTAAAAGCATTGTCTGTTGATGGACAATTATTAGCTGCAGATCAATTGACTGCTGTTGCTGAATTACCAACTAGAGATGAAGCTTTGGCTATGTTGATGGGTGTTATGATTGCTCCTATCAGCAAATTGGTACGTACTGTTGCTGAGCCGCATACCAAATTGGTGCGCACAGTTGCAGCAGTTCGAGATTCAAAGCAATAGAGTTAATTTATTATTTTAAAAAGATATTTTAGAGGAGAATTTTAATGGCTATTACTAAAAATGATGTTTTGGAAGCAATCTCCAACATGTCCGTAATGGAAGTTGTTGAGTTGATTAAAGATATGGAAGAAAAGTTTGGCGTATCTGCAGCAGCTCCTGTTGCTATGGCTGCGGCTCCAGCTGCCGGCGGAGAAGCTGCCGCTGCCGAAGAAAAAACAGAGTTCGATGTTGTTATGACAAGCTTTGGTTCTAACAAGATTGCTGTTATTAAAGTGATTCGCGCTATCACCGGTCTTGGCTTGAAAGAAGCTAAAGATATGGTTGAAGGAGTTCCTTCAACTGTTAAAGAAGGTGTTAGTAAGGAAGAGGCTGAAGGCGTTAAGAAGCAGCTTGAAGAAGCAGGTGCTTCTGTCGAAAGTTAAGTAATATTCCACTATACACAGAGACGCTTTATGTAAGCGTCTCTGTGTAATTTTAGAGAGAGTTGCAAATGGCTGGAAAAACATTTAGTTATACAGAGAAAAAACGTATCAGGAAGAGCTTTGGTAAACTACCTGGAACGGCGGTTCCTCCTTATCTATTGGAAATGCAGGTTGACTCATACAAAGATCTTTTGCAGGCGGATGTTAAGCAGGATGAGCGTCGTGATTTTGGCTTGCAGGCCACTTTTAATTCAATTTTTCCCATTAAAAGCCTATCAGGTCATGCGCAACTTGAATTTTTAGGTTACAAGTTAGGTGAGCCAGCTTTCCGTGAGAGAGAATGTTACTCTCGTGGCACAACTTTTGGCGCGCCAATTAGAGCAAAGATCAGATTAGTTATTTTTGACAAAGATGCGGGAAGTGCAAACAAAGTCAAAGATATTAAAGAGCAAGAAGTTTATATGGGTGAGTTGCCATTGATGACGACAAATGGCAGTTTTATTATTAATGGTACGGAACGTGTGGTTGTATCCCAAATGCATCGTTCGCCAGGTGTGTTTTTTGATCACGATCGTGGTAAAACGCACTCTTCTGGTAAGCTACTTTATTCTGCCAGAATTATTCCTTATCGTGGTTCTTGGTTAGACTTTGAATTTGACCCAAAAGACTGTTTGTTCGTCAGAATAGATAGAAGACGCAAGTTGCCAGCTACTGTTTTGTTGCGAGCACTTGGCTTAAGTACAGAAGAAATTTTAGATATATTTTTCGAAAATATTAGTTTCAAAATTAGAAAAAATGATGTTGTTTTAGAGTTAAGCAATCCGGAATATTTGCGTGGTGAATTAGCTGCTATTGCTATTAAAGATAAAAATGGCAAAGTGATTGTTGAGCAGGGTAGGCGTATTTCAGCTCGTCATATTCGTTTAATTGCAAAGGCCGGTATAAAGAAACTGGAGTTGCCGAAAGAATTTTTATTGAATAAGGTAATTGCAAAAGCAATTATAGATAAAGAAACAGGCGAAGTTTTGATAGCTGCCAACACCCAAATTACCAAAGAAGTAATAGAGCTTCTTGAAGAAAATAAGGTGGCGGGCATTGAAACTTTGTATCATAACGAACTTGATCGAGGGGTTTATATTTCAGATACATTACGCATAGACCCATCATCAAATCAATTGGAAGCGTTGGTGGAAATTTATCGTGTTATAAGACCAGGAGAACCACCGACCAAAGAGGCGGCCGAAAATTTATTTAATAGTTTATTTTTTGTTGAAGATAGATATGATTTGTCAGCCGTTGGGCGCATGAAATTTAATCGTCGTTTGGGTTTTCCCGGTGTTGAGGGACCCTCGGTTTTAAGTAAAGAAGATATCATTGCCGTAGCAAAAGAGCTAATTAATATTCGCGACGGTAAAGGTTATATCGATGATATAGATCACTTGGGTAATCGTCGCATTCGTAGTGTCGGTGAAATGATTGAAAATCAATTTAGAATTGGTTTGGTTAGGGTGGAGCGTTCGGTGCGTGATCGTTTGAACTTGGCAGAAACCGATAATCTGATGCCGCAGGATTTGATTAATGCGAAACCAGTTGCGGCGGCTATAAAAGAGTTTTTCTCTTCTAGTCAGTTATCACAATTTATGGATCAGGTAAATCCCATTGCAGAGATTACTCACAAGCGTAGGGTGTCAGCTTTGGGGCCTGGTGGCTTAAGTAGGGAACGAGCTGGTTTTGAGGTTCGTGACGTACACCCAACTCATTATGGTCGTCTTTGCCCGATTGAGACCCCAGAAGGTCCAAACATTGGTTTGATTAATTCCTTGGCTGTTTATGCTCGTACTAATGGGTATGGTTTTATTGAAACCCCATACAGAAAGGTTAATAACGGTGTTGTTAGTGATGAGATAGTTTATTTATCTGCTATAGAAGAACACGATAGTTATATTGCTCAGGCAAATACTAAGCTTGGTAAAAAAGGTGAATTGCAGGATGAATTTGTTGCCTGTCGTCACCAGGGAGAGACAGTGCTTGCCCCAGTAGCAACTGTTAATTTCATGGATGTGTCTCCTCAACAGATTATTTCGGTTGCGGCATCTTTGATCCCGTTTTTAGAGCATGATGATACATCACGTGCTTTAATGGGATCTAATATGCAACGCCAAGCTGTTCCAGTTATCAATGCTGAAAAGCCGTTGGTTGGAACTGGTATTGAGCGTATTGCTGCAATAGATTCTGGTACAACTATAGTAGCTAAGCGTGGTGGTGTAGTTGATCTTGTTGATGCTGCACGTATTGTTGTGCGCGCCAATTCTGATGAAGTTAAAGGAGGTGGTGATGCAGGTGTTGATATTTACAATTTGGTAAAATATACAAGATCAAATCAGAATACTTGCATGAATCAAAAGCCAATTGTGCGCGTAGGGGACCATATTAGCCGGGGCGACGTATTGGCGGATGGTTCTTGTACCGATCTTGGAGAATTAGCGTTAGGGCAAAATCTATTGGTCGCATTTATGACCTGGAGTGGTTATAACTTCGAGGATTCGATTTTATTATCCGAACGTTTAGTAGAAGAAGATCGTTTTACTTCTGTTCATATCCAGGAGTTAACGTGTATTGCTCGAGATACAAAACTTGGTTCAGAAGAGGTAACCGCTGATATTCCTAATGTTGGAGAGACAGCTCTTAATAAGCTGGATGAGTGCGGTATCGTTTACGTTGGTGCGGAAGTTAATGCGGGAGACATATTAGTTGGTAAGGTGACGCCTAAGGGCGAAACTCAGCTAAGTCCTGAAGAAAAATTGTTAAGGGCAATTTTTGGTGAAAAAGCATCGGATGTGAAAGATAGCTCACTGAGAGTGCCTTCCGGAACATCTGGTACTATTATTGATGTTAAAGTCTTTACTCGTGATGGTGTAAAGAAAGATGAACGTACTTTGGCTATCGAACAGGAGGAGTTAGCAAAGATCAAAAAGGATCTTGATGACGAATTAAGAATTAGACATGAGCTGATTTATTTCCGTTTACAAGAGTTATTGCTAGATGTAGTTGTAACTAAAGCTCCAGCAAAGCTTGCAAAGGGTAGTAAAATTACAGCTGAATATTTGGATAATTTGCCAAAAGATAGTTGGTTTTCTATAGAAACCGAGGATGATCATCTGAACGACGTGTTACGTGATGCAGAACAGCAATTAAAACAAATTCGTGCAGACCATGACAAAAAGCTTAAAGAAGAGCGAGAAAAAATTACTCGTGGCGATGAATTAACTCCAGGGGTAATAAAGATAGTTAAGGTTTATATGGCGGTAAAACGTCGTATACAGCCAGGGGACAAGATGGCTGGTCGCCATGGTAACAAGGGTGTTGTGTCTATGATTGCACCAGTTGAGGATATGCCATATTTGGTTGATGGTACGCCGGTTGATATAGTGCTGAATCCCTTGGGTGTGCCATCGCGTATGAATATTGGTCAGATTTTGGAAACGCACTTAGGTTGGGCTGCTAAGGGAGTGGGGCATAAGATTGATTCCATGATTAAAGAGCAATCCAAGGCTAAGGAGTTACGGGGTTATCTAGAGGAGGTTTATAGCCTAGGAGAAGATAAGCCGGCCGATCTGTCTAGTTTAAATGATAAAGAGATTAGTGAATTGGCGCGTAATTTGCGCAGAGGTGTTACTGTTGCAACCCCAGCTTTTGATGGGGCTAGAGAAGAAGAGGTAAAGGCTATGCTTAAGATGGCTGGATTACCTCAAACAGGGCAGGCCGAGCTTTATGATGGACGTACTGGCGAAAAGCTAGATAATAAAGTTACCGTAGGTTACATGTATATGTTGAAATTGAACCACTTGGTGGATGACAAAATGCATGCAAGGGCTACGGGGTCATATAGTTTGGTTACACAGCAACCCTTAGGTGGTAAAGCACAATTTGGTGGTCAGCGCTTCGGTGAAATGGAGGTTTGGGCCTTAGAGGCATACGGAGCTGCCTACACATTGCAGGAAATGTTGACCGTTAAGTCTGACGATGTATCAGGGCGTTCTAGAATGTACAAAAACATTGTGGATGGAAATTATACAATGGATGCGGGCATGCCCGAATCGTTCAATGTACTGATTAAAGAAATCAGGTCTTTAGGTATCGATTTTGAATTGGAGACTAAGTAATTATGAATCAGTCACTTTTAGATAGTTTCAAAAGCCTTATTAATAAAAATTCTGGTGATGAATTTGACATTATTAAGGCAGGGCTAGCTTCTCCTGAGAAGATTAGATCTTGGTCATATGGTGAGATAAAAAAACCAGAAACCATTAATTATCGTACTTTTAAGCCCGAGCGCGAAGGACTATTTTGCGCTAAAATTTTTGGTCCGATTAAAGATTATGAGTGCTTGTGTGGTAAGTATAAGCGATTGAAGCATCGTGGGGTGGTGTGTGAAAAGTGTGGTGTTGAGGTCACTCTATCCAAAGTGCGTAGAGAGCGCATGGGTCACATTGAGTTGGCGTGTCCTGTTGCTCACATATGGTTTCTAAAATCTTTGCCGTCTCGTATAGGCGTCATGTTAGACATGACTTTGCGTGAAATTGAGAGGGTGCTTTATTTTGAAGCATTTATTGTGGTTGATCCAGGAATGACTCCTTTACAAAAGGGGCAATTATTGTCGGATGAAGCCTATTTGGATGCTGTAGAAGAGTATGGTAATGATTTTATAGCCATGATGGGTGCTGAGGCCATACAGAAGTTGCTGCAGGAAATTGATCTTGATGAAGAAGTTGAAGAAATAAGATCAGAGCTTCCCAATATAGGTTCAGAGACTAAGTATAAGAAATTGGCTAAACGCCTTAAAGTGCTTGAAGCATTTAAAGGTTCTGGTAATCGTCCTGAGTGGATGATTATGACAGTTTTGCCGGTGTTGCCGCCAGATTTGCGTCCCTTGGTTCCTCTCGATGGAGGAAGATTTGCGACATCTGATTTAAATGATCTATATCGCAGAGTTATTAATCGTAATAATCGTTTGAGTCGTTTATTAGATTTAGGCGCTCCAGAAATTATTGTTCGCAACGAAAAACGTATGTTGCAAGAGGCGGTCGATGCCTTATTGGATAACGGTAGAAGGGGGCGCGCCATAACAGGTACCAATAAGCGACCACTGAAATCTTTGTCTGATATGATTAAAGGTAAGCAAGGTCGATTCCGTCAAAATTTACTTGGTAAGCGTGTCGACTATTCTGGTCGTTCGGTTATTGTGGTTGGCCCCAGCTTAAAGCTTCATCAATGTGGTTTGCCTAAAAAGATGGCGTTGGAACTATTTAAGCCGTTTATATTCGGACGTTTGCAGTATCAAGGGTTAGCTACCACTATTAAAGCCGCCAAGAAGATGGTAGAAATGGAGGTTCCAGAAGTTTGGGATGTTTTGGAAGACGTTATTCGCGAACATCCGGTTTTACTAAACCGCGCCCCAACTTTGCACCGCTTGGGAATTCAGGCCTTTGAGCCGGTTTTGGTTGAAGGTAAGGCTATTCAACTGCATCCCTTGGTGTGTACTGCTTATAATGCTGACTTTGATGGTGACCAAATGGCGGTTCACGTGCCATTGACATTGGAGGCGCAACTTGAGGCTCGTGCCTTAATGATGGCGTCTAATAACATTTTATCTCCTGCCAATGGAGAGCCCGTTATTGTTCCAACTCAAGATGTTGTGTTAGGGCTATATTACTTGACGAGAGAACGTATTAATTCCAAGGGTGAGGGAGCTATCTTTGCTGACATAGCGGAAGTGACGCGTGCTTATGGTAGTGAAGAAATAGCTTTACAGGCGAAGATAAAAGTTCGTATTGAAGAGAATGGCGAAAGAAAAATTGTTGATACTACTGTCGGTCGCGCTATCTTATGGGAGATAGTACCTAAAGGTTTACCATTTGAGCTAATAAATAAGGCGATGAAGAAAAAAGCTGTTTCCGAATTGCTGAGTATTTGTTACAGAGAGCTTGGAACTAAGAGTACGGTTATCTTTGCTGATCAATTGATGTATATGGGTTACCGTTATGCAACTAAGGCTGGTGTCTCAATTTGTGTTGATGATCTGACTATTCCAGAAGAGAAGGAAAAGATTATTGGTAAAGCTGAGGCTCAGGTCTTGGATATCGAAAAACAATTCGCGTCTGGCTTGGTAACGCAAGGAGAAAGATACAATAAAGTTATCGATATTTGGTCGCACACTAACGAAGAAGTGGCCAAGGCTATGATGAAAAAGCTGTCTATAGAGAAGGTTAAAACTGCTGATGGTAAGAGCATCGAGCAAGATTCATTTAACTCTGTATATATGATGGCGGATTCAGGTGCTAGGGGGTCTGCTGCACAAATGAGGCAGTTGGCCGGTATGCGTGGTCTTATGGCGCGTCCTGATGGTTCGATTATGGAAACGCCTATTACGGCTAACTTCCGCGAAGGTTTGAATGTTTTACAATACTTTATTTCTACACATGGTGCGCGTAAAGGTCTTGCCGATACGGCTTTGAAGACTGCCAACTCAGGTTATTTGACTCGTCGTTTGGTGGATGTTTCTCAGGATGTCGTAGTTGTTGATCATGATTGTGGTACTGACAAGTCAGTTATTGTTACGCCGATTATTGAGGGAGGGGACGTAGTTGAGCCATTGCATGATAGAGTATTGGGTCGTGTTACAGCGGAAGATGTTGTTGACGTTGTTTCCGGAGAGGTTGTAGTTAAGGCTAATACACTTTTAGATGAGGACTTGGTAGAGAAGATAGAGCAGCACGGTATTGATGAAATTAAAGTGCGTTCTCCTGTTACATGTGAAAGTCGTCATGGTATTTGCGCCATGTGTTATGGTCGTGATTTGGCCAGAGGGCATTTAGTAAATGTAGGGGAAGCTGTTGGTATTATGGCTGCCCAATCCATCGGTGAGCCAGGGACGCAGCTTACTATGCGTACTTTCCATATTGGTGGTGCAGCATCAAGTGAGGCCGCTATTAGCAACGTTCAAACTAAAACGGCGGGTCAGGTTAAATTTAAAAACATAAAAACCGTCAAACATAGTAGTGGTAATTTGGTGGCAGTATCTAGATCTGGTGAGATCGCTATTACTGATGCCAAGGGTCGTGAGCGTGAGCATTATAAAATTCCATACGGAGCTAGTTTGTCAGTTACCGATTCTAGCAAAGTAAAAGCTTCACAATTAGTGGCAGAGTGGGATCCGCATACACATCCAATTGTCACAGAGGTTGCTGGTTTCGTACAATTTATTGATATGGAAGATGGTATAACCATGCGACGCAATGTGGACGAAATAACTGGCCTAAGTACAATTGTTGTTATGGCTGCTGCATCATCACGTGTTGGCGCAAAGAAAGAGTTAAGGCCCATGATTCGTCTGGTTGACAAGAACGGAAAAGATTTGTTCTTGTCTGGAACCAATGTGCCAGCGAACTACTTTTTGCCGGCTGGGGCTGTTTTAAATATTGAAAATGGTGCCGCAGTTGGGGTTGGTGATATCTTGGCGCGTATTCCGCAGGAGGTTGGTAAGACTCGAGATATTACAGGTGGTTTGCCGAGGGTTGCGGACTTATTCGAAGCTAGAAAGGCAAAAGAACCAGCAATTTTGGCTGAGATATCCGGTATTGTTAGCTTTGGTAAAGAGACTAGAGGTAAGCGTCGTCTCATCATATTAGGTGAGAACGATGAAAAGGTTGAGATTTTGATACCTAAATGGCGGCATATAGTGGTATTTGAAGGTGAGCATATCGAGGTTGGTGAGGTAATTTCTGATGGTGCGTCCGATCCACATAATATTTTGCGTTTGAAAGGTATCAACGAATTGACGAACTATATTGTTAACGAAATTCAAGAAGTTTATAGGTTGCAGGGCGTTAAAATTAACGATAAGCATATTGAGGTAGTTTTGAGGCAGATGCTGCGCAAAGCTGAAATTGTAGAGCCGGGCGATAGTCGGTTTGTTAGAGGCGAAGTAGTAAATCGGGTAGATGTTTTAGATGCAAATGCTGAACTTGTCGCAGAGGATAAAATTCCGGCAACTTACATGCCTGTTTTATTAGGTATTACAAAAGCATCGTTAGGAACAGAGTCATTTATTTCAGCGGCTTCGTTCCAAGAAACTACAAGAGTTTTAACAGAGGCAGCTGTTTCTGGCAAAGAAGATAGCTTGCGTGGTTTAAAAGAGAATATTATGGTTGGTAGGTTGATTCCTTCTGGTACAGGATATTCATACCATTCTCATCGTCACCAAGAAGATGCCGTGGATGACGAGAAGGCGCGCATAATCGAAGCTGATGCTGCTGAGCAAGCTCTGGCCGCTGCTTTGCAAGAAGAGGTTTAGGATTTAAGCGTTAGAATTGATTGGTGCCACGTCAACGAAGTCACCCGGTTAATCCGGGTGATGACGGTGCTATTTGTAAATTATAGAGCTATTAAGAATTGAAAGACAACTAAATCCCTTGACTAGACGGGACTTGATCTATAAAATCGCGCATCCTGCTGTTAAAACATAATAAATTGAATATATTAAAAAGGTGATAACAAGATATGGCAACTACTAATCAATTAGTGCGCAAGCCGCGCAAGCGTAAGGTAGAGAAAACTAACGTTCCAGCGCTAAAGGCCTGCCCTCAGAAACGTGGTGTATGTACGCGTGTTTATACTACTACCCCTAAAAAGCCTAACTCTGCTTTACGTAAGGTGGCCAGGGTTAGATTAACTAATGGCTTTGAGGTTACTTCGTATATCCCCGGTGAGGGCCACAATTTACAGGAACACTCAGTAATTCTGATTCGTGGAGGAAGGGTAAAGGACCTTCCAGGTGTTCGTTATCATACTGTTCGTGGTAGTTTGGATGCTTCCGGTGTGCAAAATCGCAAACAAAGTCGCTCTAAGTATGGCGCGAAGAAAGCAAAATCATAAACATTTAAAGGTTAGTAATTATGTCTAGAAGAAAAGCCGCCCCTAAAAGAAAAATATTGCCAGATCCTCTTTTTAAGAGTGAGTTATTGGCCAAGTTTGTTAATGTTGTTATGCTGGATGGCAAGAAAGCCATTGCAGAAAAAATTGTTTATCATGCTCTTGATAAAGTTGTACAACAAAAACGTGATAAAGATGCTACCGACATTAAAGCTGATGATAATATTTTCACCAGCGAAGGCTTGCGTAAATTAGCTCTAGAACTATTTGATAAGGTATTAGATGAATTGAGGCCTGCAGTTGAGGTTAGGTCAAGACGAGTAGGTGGTGCGACTTATCAAGTTCCAGTTGAAGTGCCGATGGCGCGAGGTATTGCCTTAGCAATGCGCTGGTTGGTTGAAGCAGCAAGTAAAAGAAATGAAAAGACTATGTCATTGCGTTTAGCCAATGAAATGCTAGATGTGTTAGTAGGTCGTGGTGGCGCAATGAAGAAACGCGAAACGGTTCACAGTATGGCTAAAGCTAATCAGGCTTTCGCACACTTTAGATGGTAATAGATATATGGCTCGTACAACCCCAATTAATAGATACCGTAATATAGGTATTATGGCGCACATTGATGCTGGTAAAACCACCACCACTGAACGCATACTCTTTTATACTGGTGTTTCTCATAAGATAGGTGAGGTGCATGATGGTGCTGCTACCATGGATTGGATGGACCAAGAAAAGGAGCGTGGTATAACCATTACTTCAGCTGCAACGACCTGTTACTGGCAGGGTATGGACCAGCAATTTCCTAATAGATATCGTATCAATATAATCGATACTCCGGGGCACGTGGATTTTACCATTGAGGTTGAGCGTTCTTTGCGCGTCTTAGATAGTGCTGTTGCTGTGTTTTGTGCGGTTGGTGGCGTGGAACCACAATCTGAAACAGTTTGGCGTCAGGCTGATAAGTATGCTGTTCCTAGAATGGCATTTGTTAATAAGATGGATCGTGCTGGTGCCAATTTTTTGCGCGTGGTTGACCAAGTTAAAAATCGTTTTTCTGCAAATCCAGTTCCTATGCAATTGGCAATTGGCGCAGAAGATAATTTTGCTGGTGTAGTGGATTTGGTTTTAATGAAGGCCATTTATTGGAATGAAGAAGATCGTGGCATGACTTATGATGCCAAAGATATCCCAGAGGATATGCAAGCTGAATGTGCTGAGTGGCACGAATATATGGTCGAAGCTGCAGCTGAAAGTTCTGATGCTCTGATGGAAAAATATTTAGAAACAGGTGAGCTTTCTGTAGAAGAAATTAGAGAGGGTATAAGAGCGCGGACTATCAAGAATGAAATTGTACCGATGTTCTGCGGTAGTGCATTTAAGAATAAGGGTGTACAGGCTTTGTTGGATGCTGTTATCTACTATTTGCCGGCTCCTAACGAAGTGGTCGACATTAAAGGTACTACTGAGACCGGGGAAGAGGTGACCCGTCCATCTAAGGATGATGCACCATTTGCTGCATTGGCATTTAAGATTGCTACTGATCCATTTGTTGGTAACCTAACCTTCTTCAGAGTTTACTCAGGAGTATTGAATTCGGGTGACGCTGTTTATAATCCAGTGAAGGATAAGAAAGAGCGTATTGGTCGTATTTTGCAAATGCACTCTAATTCTCGTCAAGAGATCAAACAGGTGCGTGCAGGAGATATTGCCGCTGCAGTTGGTTTAAAGAATGTTACCACGGGTGACACTTTGTGTGATATTAATAATAGAGTAACTCTAGAGAGGATGGAATTTCCAGAGCCTGTAATTTCAGTTGCAGTTGAGCCTAAGACTAAGGCTGATCAGGAGAAAATGGGTGTTGCTTTGGGTAAGTTAGCGCAAGAAGATCCTTCATTTAGAGTTCATACTGATGAAGAATCTGGCCAGACCATTATTTCTGGCATGGGCGAGTTGCATCTTGAAATCATTGTTGATCGCATGCTAAGGGAGTTTAGTGTTGAGGCCAATGTTGGTAAGCCGCAGGTCGCTTATCGCGAAACCGTAAGATCACCTATCGAACAAGAAGGTAAGTTTATTAGGCAGTCTGGTGGTCGCGGTCAGTTTGGTCACGTATGGATTAAGATTGAGCCACAAGAACGTGGTGCTGGTTACGAATTTGAAAATAAAATTGTTGGTGGCGTTATTCCAAAAGAATATATTCCTGCAGTTGATAAGGGTATAAAAGAGCAAATGGAGAACGGTGTGATCGCTGGTTACCCGGTCGTTGACGTAAAAGTTACTTTGTATGATGGCTCTTATCACGAAGTTGATTCTAGTGAAATGGCATTTAAAATCGCTGGCTCACAGGCCTTCAAGGCTGGTGCTCTTAATGCTAGCCCTGTTCTGTTGGAGCCGATCATGAAGGTTGAGGCGGTGACGCCTGAAGAATATATGGGCGATGTTGTTGGAGACTTGAACCGTAGGCGCGGCATGATTCAAGCTATGGACGAAGGTCCTGCTGGTAAGATTATTCGTGCTGAAGTGCCTCTTGCAGAGATGTTTGGGTATGCCACTGACTTGCGCTCAATGTCACAGGGGCGCGCTACTTACACTATGGAATTTATAAAATATAGTGAAGCGCCTAATAATATTGCCGAAGAAGTTATTAAAAGCAAGAAATAATGCTTGACCGCAAGGTTAACTGTTTGTAATCTATCGGGTCCTTGGAAAAGGGTGAATAATGTTAGCGTTATTCCCGGGAAAACGGATGTAGGGTTTTCGCGGGAATGACGTTGAGTTTTTTTTGAGGTAAAAAAAATGGGAAAAGAAAAATTTGAAAGAACGAAGCCACATATTAATGTGGGAACTATTGGTCACGTTGACCATGGTAAAACTACTCTTACCGCAGCTATCACAACCGTTTTAGCGTCCAAGAGTGGCGGTGCGGCTAAAAGTTTTGCTGAAATTGACAATGCTCCAGAAGAAAGAGAGCGTGGTATTACCATTGCGACTTCTCATGTTGAGTACGAAACCAATAATCGTCACTATGCGCACGTTGACTGTCCAGGACACGCAGACTATGTGAAGAACATGATCACTGGTGCCGCTCAGATGGATGGTGCTATTTTGGTGGTAAGCGCTGCAGATGGCCCAATGCCTCAGACTCGTGAACATATTTTGTTAGCTCGTCAGGTTGGCGTGCCTAACATTGTTGTGTTTTTGAACAAGGTTGATATGGTTGATGATCCTGAGTTATTGGAATTAGTAGAAATGGAAGTTCGTGACTTGTTGAGTCAATATGAATTTCCTGGAGATGAAATTCCAATTATTCACGGTTCTGCTTTGAAAGCTCTTGAGGGAGATGCTGGTGAGATTGGCGCTGGTGCTATTGAAAAATTGGCAGAGGCTATGGATTCTTACTTTCCGCAGCCAGAGCGTCCAGTAGACAAACCATTCTTAATGCCTATCGAAGACGTATTCTCTATTTCTGGTCGTGGTACGGTTGTTACCGGTAGAGTAGAGCGTGGTATCATCAAGGTTGGTGAGGAAATCGAAATTGTTGGTATGAAAGCTACCACCAAGACCACCTGTACTGGTGTGGAGATGTTCCGCAAATTACTTGATGAAGGTCGTGCAGGAGATAACGTTGGTGTTCTTTTAAGAGGCACAAAACGTGACGAAGTAGAGCGTGGTCAAGTGTTGGCTAAGCCAGGCAGTATTACTCCTCATACTAAGTTCGAAGCTGAAGTTTATGTGTTGTCAAAAGAAGAAGGTGGTAGACACACTCCTTTCTTTAAAGGTTATCGTCCGCAGTTCTACTTCAGAACTACTGACGTAACAGGTAGTGTAGAGTTGCCAGCTGATGTTGAAATGGTAATGCCAGGAGACAACATTAAGATGGTTGTAACGTTGATCGTTCCAATTGCTATGGAAGAAGGTTTGCGTTTTGCTATCCGTGAAGGTGGTAGAACTGTTGGAGCTGGTGTTGTAGCTAAAATTATTGAGTAATTATCCAAGCTAAATTAGGGCGGCCGTAGAGCCGCCCTTTAGTGTGAATACGAGAGAATATAATGTTAAGTGTGGAAAATAATCAGAGAATTCGCATTCGATTAAAGGCTTTTGATTATCGCCTGATCGATAAGGCGACCGGTGAAATTGTTGATACTGCTAAGCGTACTGGAGCGCATGTGCATGGTCCTATTCCATTGCCAACTAAAAAAGAGCGCTTTACTGTTCTAATTTCTCCGCACGTTAATAAAGATGCTCGTGATCAGTATGAGATTCGTACTCATAAGCGGTTGTTGGATATTGTTAGGCCAACGGAAAAAACAGTTGATGCATTGATGCGTCTGGAGTTGCCTGCTGGTGTGGACGTAGAGATTAGTGTTGATAGGGGTTAATTATGACTATCGGTTTAGTTGGTCAAAAATGTGGTATGACAAGAATATTTGCTGATGATGGTTCGTCCATCCCGGTAACTATTGTTAGTGTTGTGCCAAATAGGATAGTACAGGTTAAGACTGTAGAAAATGACGGTTATGAATCTGTTAAGGTCGCTGCAGGAAAGGTTCGTGCTAACAAGGTTAATAAACCAACTGCCGGCATCTATGCAAAGGCGAATGTTGATGCTGGTGCTAAGTTTTTGGAGTTTAGAGCTGAAGGCGCAGATATAGCTGATTTGCAAGTTGGTTCTGAGTTGAGTGTTGGTCGTTTTGCGGATGTTAAATTTGTTGATGTAACAAGCGATAGCAAAGGTAAGGGTTTTGCCGGTGTTATTAAGCGGCACAATTTTAGAACTCAAGATGCTACCCATGGTAATTCTTTGTCTCATAGGGCTCCAGGTTCTATAGGTCAATGTCAGGATCCTGGTAGAGTATTTAAAGGTAAGAAGATGGCTGGACAACTCGGTAATGTTAGGTGTACCGTGCAAAATCAACAGTTAGTAAGAATTGATGAAGAAAAGAACCTGTTATTTATAAAGGGCACTATTCCTGGTGCTGCTAACGGTTATGTTGTTGTTAAGCCGGCTGTGAAGAAGAGAGGTAGTTGATGATGGAGCTGCTTACAGATATTAAATTAAGCGATAAAGTTTTTCGTGCTGATTTCAACGAAGCACTTGTTCATCAGTTGGTCACCACATATAGAGCTAAAGCTCGCGCTGGTTCTAAAGCACAAAAAACTAGGTCGGAAGTTAGCGGAGGTGGTAGCAAGCCTTGGCGTCAAAAAGGAACTGGTAGGGCTCGCTCTGGTACATCTAGTAGCCCTTTGTGGCGTGGTGGTGGGGTAACATTTGCAGCAAAACCCCGAGATTACAGCAAGAAACTTAATAAGAAAATGTATCGTGCAGCTATGCGTAGTATTTTTTCAGAACTTTTGCGTCAGGAAAGACTGCTGATAGTTGATGCAATTGAGTTGCAATCTAATAAGACGAAAGATCTTTTAAAAGAGCTAGAAAAGATTAACTTAAATAATGTTCTTATTGTAACTAGTAAGCTTGATGATAATTTATATCTCGCATCTCGCAACCTCTATAGTGTTGGAGTGTGTGATGTTTTAGGTATAGAGCCTTTGAGTTTATTGGGATTCGATAAGGTTTTGGTAACAAAAGAGTCGTTGTCGCAGATAGAAGAGAGGTATGCATAAATGAGTAAAGAAAACCTATACAAAGTTTTGTTAGCTCCGCATGTCTCAGAAAAAGTGAGTAGGGTTGAGGCTATGGGGCAGTACGTATTTAAGGTAGTACCTTATGCTACAAAACCCATGATTCGCAGTGCTGTTCAAATGGCGTTTGGTGTTAAAGTGATGGATGTGCGTGTTTGTCAAGTCAAGGGTAAGTCCAAGCGTTTTGGACGTATAGAAGGTAAACGTAAAGGCTGGAAGAAGGCTTATGTAACCTTACAAGAAGGACAGCGCATAGATTTAACTGCAGAGGCAAATTAAGAGAGTAAAAGATATGGCTATTCATAAGACTAAACCAACATCACCAGGCAGAAGAGGCTTAACTAAGGTTGTAAATCGTGAATTACACAATGGCGCTCCGCATGCTGGTTTGGTAGAGAAACTTAAGAAGACTGGTGGCAGAAACAATGTTGGTAGGATTACTACTCGTCATAAGGGTGGCGGTCATAAGCGTTTATATAGAGTTATTGATTTTAAACGCAATAAAGACGGAGTGCCTGCTGTAGTCGAAAGGTTAGAGTACGATCCAAATCGTAGCGCTAATATTGCTATGCTGTTATACAAGGATGGCGAAAGACGTTATATAATAGCTCCCAAGAAGGTAGCAATTGGCGATGAAATTTCATCTGGTATAGATGCGCCGATTAAGTTGGGTAATTGTTTGCCATTAGCGAACATTCCCGTCGGTAGTTCAGTGCATTGTGTAGAGCTAAAGCCAGGTAAAGGCGCTCAGTTGGCACGTAGCGCTGGTTGTTCAGTGCAGCTCGTTGCTAGAGAGGCTGGATACGCAACTCTTAAGTTACGATCTGGAGAGATGCGTAAAGTGGAGGAATCTTGTCGTGCCAGTATTGGTGAAGTCTCTAATACAGAGCATAACTTGCGTTCTTTAGGTAAAGCTGGCGCAGCTCGTTGGCGTGGTCGTAGGCCGACGGTGCGAGGAGTAGCGATGAACCCAGTTGACCATCCGCACGGTGGTGGTGAAGGCCGTACTTCAGGTGGTCGTCACCCTGTGAGTTATAGTGGAGTACCAACCAAAGGGTATCGTACTCGTAAGAATAAACGTACGGACATTTATATTGTCCGCGATCGTAGAAAGAAGTGAGGAGTAAGTAAGTGCCACGTTCAGTAAGAAAAGGTCCGTTCGTAGATCACCACTTGATGGCGAAGGTGGAGAGTGCTCGGGCCGCTAACAACAAAAAACCAATTAAAACTTGGTCTCGTCGTTCGACTATATTGCCAGAAATGGTCGGGTTAACAATGGCTATTCATAATGGAAAGGCTCATGTTCCTGTTTACATCTCAGAAAATATGGTTGGACATAAACTTGGTGAATTTGCTTTGACCCGTACTTTTAGATCTCATGCTGGAGATAAAAAAGCGAAGGGGGGTAGATAATGGAAGCTTTAGCTTTACATAGAAACGCCAGAATTTCCGCGCAAAAAGCGCGTTTAGTGGCAGATCAAATTCGTGGTATGCAAGTTGGAAAGGCTCTAGAGTTATTGGAGTTTAGTACAAAAAAGGCCGCTTCTTTATTTAACAAAGCTTTGATGTCAGCTATCGCCAATGCTGAGCATAATCATGCGGCTGATGTTGATGAGCTCTACGTTTCAACCGTATTTGTTAACGAAGGTTCAACTTTAAAGAGGTGGCGTGCTAGAGCAAAAGGGCGTGGTAATCGTATTTTAAAACGTACTTGCCATATAACGATTAAAGTTTCTGATTTAGATAAGTAGAGAGGTCAGCATGGGTCAAAAAGTTAATCCTGTTGGTATTAGATTAGGTATAGTTCGTAATGAGGATTCTGTGTGGTACGCTTCAGGGCGGGAGTATGCTGATTACTTGTACGAAGACTTAAAAGTTAGAGAGTTTATTCAAAAGAAGTTGGCTAGCGCCGCAATTAGTAGAGTCAAAATCGAAAGGCCTGCTAAGAATGCTAAGATTACGATCTATGCAGCGCGTCCCGGTGTCATAATCGGCAAAAAGGGCGCTGATATCGAGCAGGTCAGACGCGATGTTAGCAAAATGATGCAGGTACCTGTGCACATAAACATAGAAGAAGTGCGCAAGCCAGATTTAGATGCTAAGATCGTTGCCGAAAATATAGCGCAGCAGTTGGAGCGTAGAGTTGTATTTCGTAGAGCCATGAAGCGTGCTGTACAAAACGTTATGCGTGCAGGGGCTTTGGGTGTAAAAATCTGTGTGAGTGGTCGTTTAGGCGGGGCTGAGATTGCAAGAAGCGAATCTTATAGAGAAGGTAGAGTGCCGCTGCATACTTTTCGTGCTGATATAGATTATAGTGTTGCCGAAGCAAATACCACTTACGGTATTATCGGTGTAAAAGTTTGGATCTTTCGCGATCAAAAAGCAGAACAAGATGAAAAGGGTAAGAAGCCAAAGAAAGTAAGGGCTAAAGAGGGGGAATAGTTTATGTTGCAGCCTAAGCGAACAAAATATCGTAAACAATTTAACGGCACTGGACATAGTAAGGGCGAAGCCAAAGGTAACTGTGAGGTTTGCTTTGGTGAGTATGGATTGCGCGCTTTGGAGTGTGGCAGAATTACCGCAAGACAAATAGAGGCGGCGAGAAGGGCCTTTACTAGGCACGTAAAGCGTGGAGGGGAAACCTGGATTAGAATTTTTCCTGATAAGCCAATTTCTAAAAAACCTTTGGAAGTTAGGCAGGGTAAAGGGAAAGGAAATGTTGAATATTGGGTTGCATTGGTACAGCCAGGTAGAGTTATGTTTGAAATGGCTGGTGTTGATGAAAATCTAGCGCGAGAAGCTTTCAAACTAGCTGCTGCTAAGTTACCAATTAGGACAGCTTTTGTAAAACGAGTGGTGATGTAATGAAGATAGGTGATATGAAAAATAAGAATATGGCCGAATTAACTCAAGAGTTGCATGCGCTTTTAAAAGAGCAATTTAATCTGCGTATGCAAAGAAGTTTAAGTGAGGCGCCAAAGACCCATTTGTTTCGTCGAGTTAAGCGTGATATTGCGCGAATTAAAACTCTATTGAACAGTAAAAAACGAGAAGATAATAATGGCTGAAAATAAAATAAGACGCACTTTGCAAGGTAAGGTGATAAGTAACAAAATGGATAAAACTATTGTTGTGCTCGTTGAGCGTAAAGTTAAGCACTTGATTGGTAAATATATCAAGCGTTCTACTAAGGTGCATGCGCATGATCCAGATAATAGTTGTCGTCAGGGGGATACTGTTCTTGTCGCCGAGTCCAAGCCTTTGTCTAAGACAAAGAATTGGGAGCTTGTAAATATTATTGAGCGGGCCAAGTAATAAATTAGGAACTGGTGGAGAAAGTTTATGATACAAATGCAGTCCATACTAGATGTAGCAGATAATAGTGGCGCTCGCAGAGTTATGTGCATTAAGGTGCTGGGTGGTTCGCACAGACGTTATGCTAATGTTGGTGACGTTATCAAAGTTAGTGTTAAAGAGGCAATAGCGCGGGGTAAGGTAAAGAAAGGCGATGTTATGAATGCCGTTGTAGTGCGCACTAAAAAAGGTGTACGACGCCCTGATGGTTCCTTGATTAGGTTTGATAATAACGCTGTTGTTTTGCTAAATACGCAGTTGCAACCAATTGGTACTCGTATTTTTGGCCCGGTAACGCGCGAATTACGTAAGAGTTACATGCGTATCGTGTCTCTAGCCCTTGAGGTTTTGTGAGGAAATAATTATGGCTTGTAAAATAAAAAAGAACGATATGGTTGTATTGCTTGCTGGGAAAAGCAAAGGTCAGCAAGGTAAAGTGTTGAAGATTTTATCTGAAAAAAAGATATTAGTTGAGGGAGCTAATTTGGTTAAAAAACATGTTAAGCCAAATCCGCAGCTGAATCAGCAGGGTGGTATAATGGAGCGCGAAGCGCCGGTTGACATTTCCAATGTAGCAATTTATAACCCTATTACCAAGAAAGCAGACAGAGTCGGTTTTAAGGTGTTAGATGATGGGCGCAAAGCGCGTTATTTTAAATCCAATGGCGAGTTGATTGACGCTAAATAACTTATTGAGTAGATTGATATGGCAAGATTAGAAAAATTATATAAAGAAAAGTTGGTCGCCAAGCTGCAGAAAGAGCTGCAATGTGCTAACGTTATGGAAGTGCCACGCATCACCAAGATTACCCTTAATATGGGGCTAGGTGAAGCCGCGGCTGATAAGAAGATAATAGCCAGCGCTGTTGCTGATTTAGAGAAAATAGCAGGGCAAAAGCCTATTGTGACAAAAGCAAGGAAGTCAATTGCTGGATTTAAGATCCGTGATGGTTGGCCAATTGGTTGCAAAGTGACTTTGCGCGGCGCTCGTATGTATGAATTTTTGGATAGATTGGTCTCGATAGCTTTGCCAAGGGTAAGAGATTTTCGTGGGTTAAAGGCTAACGCCTTTGATGGCCGAGGTAACTATTGTTTAGGGGTTGCCGAGCAGATAATTTTTCCAGAAATTGATTATGATAAAGTTGATAAATTACGTGGTTTGGATATCGCGATTACTACAACGGCTAAGAATGATGCTATGGCAAAGGCTCTATTGTTAGCATTTAATTTTCCGCTAAAAAACTAAGTTATTATAGAGGTTTTTAATTTATGGCAACAGTACGAATGAAAGCTCGAGAAAGAGCAAGATTAAAGAAGGTGGCTAAATGCTCTGCAAAACGTGAAGAATTGCGAGGCGTTATTAAAAATGCAGAAGTTGATTACGACGAAAAAATGGCGGCTATAAATAGCCTAAACAAGATGGATCCAAATGGTAGCTACATTCGTGTTCGTAGAATTTGCAGAGTTTGTGGTAGGCCGAGAGGTGTTTTTAGAAAATTTGGCTTGTGCCGTATGTGTATCAGAAAAGCATTAATGTTTGGTTTGGTACCTGGCGCTAGAAAGGCTAGTTGGTAATAGATAGAGGCAGATATAAATGAGTTTACAAGATCCTATAGCAGATATGTTGACCAGAGTTCGCAATGCTCAAGTTGTTGGTAAAGAGGTTGTTACCATGCCTGCTACCAAGTTGAAGTTGGCCATTGCAAAAGTATTAAAGCAGCAAGGTTATATCAAAGATTATTCAGTAACGGAAGGTGGTAAGCCTACTATGGGTATTGAGTTGAAATATTATAATGGCAAACCTGTTATTGAGTATATTGAAAGAGCAAGCAAGCCGAGTTTGCGTTTGTACAAAGCCGCCAAAGATTTGCCTAAAGTGCAAGGTGGCTTAGGTGTGGCTATTGTTTCGACACCTAAAGGCGTAATGACAGACAAAGAGGCTAGGGCTCTTGGCGTTGGTGGTGAAATTTTGTGTTATGTGAGTTAGGAGACTAGTAATGTCTAGAGTTGCAAACAATCCAGTTACCATACCTCAAGGCGTGGAAGTTGTGATTGAGAATGGTATGTTGACCGCAAAAGGTGGAAAATCCGCTTTGTCTCAAGCTATTCATCCGTCAGTTTTAGTTGTTAAAGAGAATGACGTTTTGACGTTTAAAGAAAATGAAGGCTTTGTTAATGCTGGTGCGCATGCTGGCACATGCAGGGCATTGGTTAACAATATGCTTACTGGTTTGAGCCGCGGTTTTGAAAAACGGTTGACTTTAATTGGTGTTGGTTATCGCGCACAGGTGCAGGGTAATAAGGTAAATTTAACTTTGGGTTTTTCGCACCCGGTAGTTTATGAACTGCCAGAGGGTATAAGTGCAGAAACTCCGTCTCAGACTGAGATTGTAATCAAGGGCGTTTCAAAGCAATTGGTTGGGCAGGTTGCTGCAGAAATTAGGGCGTATCGTCCGCCTGAACCATATAAAGGTAAAGGGGTTCGATATGCAGATGAGCATGTTATACGCAAAGAAGGTAAGAAGAAGTAATGGCTGATAAACAAAAAAGATTGCGGCGTTTGCGAAAAACGCGGGCCAAAATGAGAGAGCTGGAAATGGTGCGGTTGGTTGTGCATAGAACTTCGCAGCATATTTATGCTCAGCTTATTAACGAAAGCGATGTGGTTTTGGCTGCTGTGTCAACGATACAGTCTGATGTTAAAGCGAGCATCAAAAATGGTAGCAATATTGAAGCGGCGAAAATTGTCGGTAGTAAAATTGCGGAGTTAGCGAAAAGCGCTGGTGTTTCAAAAGTGGCTTTTGATCGTTCTGGGTTTAAATACCATGGTCGAGTGAAGGCTTTAGCTGATGCTGCACGTGAAGGTGGTATGGAGTTTTAAATTATGACGAGTTTTGATGCAAAAACAGACACTGATGGTTTGATAGAGAAATTAGTTGGTGTAAGACGCGTTGCCAAAGTGGTAAAAGGTGGTCGTATTTTTGGCTTTTCATCTCTAGTTGTTGTTGGTGATGGTAACGGTCGCATTGGTTGTGGTCGTGGTAAAGCTAAAGAGGTTCCAGTTGCCATTCAAAAAGCTATGGAGGATGGTCGCAAGAGTATGCAGAAAGTGCTGCTCAAAAATGGTACTTTACAGCATCCACTTATAGGTAGACACGGCGCTACTAAAGTTATTATGTTGCCAGCTTCTGAAGGAACGGGATTGATCGCTGGTGGCGCTATGCGTGCAGTATGCGAAGTTATGGGTATTAAGGATGTTTTGGCTAAATGTGTAGGTTCTCGTAATCCAGTAAATGTGGTTTTAGCCACAATCAATGGGCTAACTGAGATGAAAACAGTGCAAAGTGTGGCTGAGAAACGCGGCTTGGATGTAAAAGATATATTGGAAGAACAACAAAATGAAGAAGAGCAGCAATAAAGTAAAGATAACTTTGATAAAAAGTTTGTCAGGTCGCTTGGAAAAGCATAAAGCTTCGGTCAGAGGTTTGGGTTTGCGACGTATCAATCAAAGTATCGAGGTTGATGCTACACCAGAAAACCTGGGTATGATTAATAAAGTTAGATATCTATTAAAAGTAGAGGAAGATTAAAATGAGACTCAATACACTGAGCCCAGGTTTGGGTGCGAAAAAAGGCCGCAAGCGTGTTGGGCGCGGTATTGGTTGTGGTTTTGGTAAAACAGCTGGTCGAGGCCATAAAGGGCAAAAGTCTCGCTCTGGTTATGCGCGCAAAATAGGTTTTGAAGGTGGACAAATGCCTTTGCAACGTCGGATACCTAAATCTGGTTTTAGTTCTAGAGTTGGTAGGTATGTGGCTGAAGTTTGTTTAAGTGAGCTTGCGAAAGTTCAGACTAATGTTGTCGATTTAAAAGCTTTGCAGGACTCTGACGTTATTTCTGCTAACATAAAAAAAGCTAAGATTATTCTTTCTGGCGAAATCAAGAAAGCGGTTACCGTTAAAAATTTAAGGGTTACTGCTGGTGCGCGCCAAGCAATAGAAGCCGCTGGCGGTAAGGTCGAAGAGTAAGCTTTATGGCAAAGAATAACAGGAAATCGCGTGGTGGTGTAACGCAAGCAAGTGGTGGTTTAACAGAGTTAAAGCAGCGCTTGATGTTTCTGTTATTGGGTGTTGTAGTTTTTCGTCTTGGTGCGCATATTCCGGTACCGGGTCTTAATCCACAAAAGTTGGCTGATCTTTTTAATAGTAACGCACATGGCATTTTAGGGCTATTCAATATGTTCTCGGGTGGTGCCTTACGTAGATTGACCATTTTTGCTTTGGGCGTTATGCCTTACATTTCGGCATCAATTATTATCCAGATGTTTGCTGCTATTTCACCAAAATTGGGTGAACTACAAAAAGAAGGTGAGTCGGGTAAGCGGAAGATAAACCAATATACTCGTTATGGGACTTTAATTCTTGGTTTATTCCAGGCTTTTGGTATTGCTAAATGGCTATCCAGCTCTGGTATTGTTTTGATTCCTGGGTTTACTTTTTTCTTTACAGCGACAGTTACCTTGACAACTGGAACTATGTTTTTGATGTGGTTGGGTGAGCAGATGACTGAGCGAGGTATCGGCAATGGTATTTCAATGATTATCTTTGCTGGTATTGTTTCTCGTTTACCATCAGCTGTAGTGCAGGTGATGTCGCAAGTTAGGCAAGGACAAATTCAGGTGATTGTTCTGTTAGTGGTTATAGCTCTTATTATAGCTGTAACAGCTTTTGTGGTTTTTATGGAAGCTGCACAACGTAAAATCACCATTAGTTATGCAAGGCGTCAGGTAGGCAGAAAAGTGTATGCTGCCCAGAACAGTTTTTTGCCTTTGAAGATTAATATGGCTGGAGTTATTCCGCCTATATTCGCTTCAAGTATTTTATTGCTACCGGGTACGCTTGCGCAGTGGTTCGGGCAGGGTAAAGGCATGGGATGGTTACGCGATATAGGTTTTGCGCTTTCGATGGGGCAGCCCTTGTATTTAATGCTGTTTAGTGTCGCTATCATTTTCTTTTGTTTTTTCTATACAGCGTTAGTTTTTAATCCAGAAGAAACCGCGGATAACCTTAAGCGTTCTGGCGCTTTTATTCCTGGAATTAGACCTGGTAAACAAACGGCTTCGTATATTGATAAGGTTATGTCGAGACTTACCTTTATTGGTGCTATTTATATTACACTGATTTGTTTGTTGCCGCAGTTTTTGATGATGAAGTGGCATATGCCATTTTATTTTGGTGGTACTTCGCTTTTGATTGTTGTGGTGGTGTTAATGGATTTTGTATCCCAAATACAAGCACATTTGATGTCGCACCAATATGGTTCTATCATGAAGAAGTCTCGTCTAAAGGGTGGAGTGTTGGGATAAATTCTGGTTTTTGAGGTAATAGTGATGAAAGTAAAAGCTTCAGTTAAAAAAATGTGTAGATATTGCAAGATAATTAAACGCAATGGCGTAGTACGAGTGATTTGTAAAGATCCTCGTCATAAGCAACGTCAGGGTTGATTTTTTGTTAATGTGTAGGTATCTTTACGAACTTTTGAAAATTATATTAAAGAGGTAAGATTAATGGCGCGAATAGCAGGTATAAATATTCCGGCGAACAAGCATACTGATATAGCCTTAACGTCTATTTATGGCATAGGCAGAAATCGTGCACTTAAAATTTGTGCAGCAGCTAAGATAAAGCCGGAGGTGCGCGTTAAGGACTTGAGTGATCAGGAAATTGAAAGATTGCGTGGTGAATTGGTAAATTACCAAGTTGAAGGTGACTTACGCCGCGAAGTAGCGATGAATATAAAACGCTTGATGGATCTTGGATGTTATCGTGGGATAAGGCATAGACGTGGTTTACCAGTTAGAGGCCAATGTACCCAAAAGAATGCTCGTACTCGTAAGGGTAAGAAGAAACAAGTTAGGAAATAGTAATTATGGCTAAGAAGAAAAAACGTACAATAACCGATGGTATTGCGCATATTTATGCCTCTTTCAATAACACAATTATAACCATTAGCGATAGGCAAGGTAATACCGTTGCTTGGGCAACTTCTGGAGGTAGTGGTTTTCGCGGTTCACGTAAGAGCACTCCGTTTGCAGCGCAGATTGCTGCTGAAAGAGCTGGGGCTAACGCGCAAGAATATGGTTTGCGTAATTTAGAGGTTCGCATTAAAGGGCCTGGCCCAGGTCGTGAATCAGCTGTTAGGGCTTTGCATGGTAAAAAATTTAATATTACTAGCATTGTAGATGTTACCCCTATTCCACATAATGGTTGTCGCCCGCGTAAAAGGCGTAGAGTGTAAGAGGTTTAAATATGGCAAGATATACAGGTCCAAAATGTAAGTTATCTAGAAGAGAGGGAACGGATTTACAGCATAAGAGTAATATTCGTTCATTAGATTCTAAGTGTAAGCTTGATACCTTACCCGGAGTTCATGGCAGCAAGCGTCAACGTTTGACTGATTATGGTATTCAAATGCGTATGAAACAGTTGATTAAGCGCTACTACGGTGTATTAGAAAAACAATTTCATAACTATTATACCGAAGCCGATCGTATGCGTGGTTCAACGGGTGATAATTTGTTAGGCCTTTTGGAATCTCGCTTAGATAATGTTGTTTATCGTTTAGGTTTTGCTACCACTAGAGCGGAAGCCAGACAGCTTGTTTCGCACAAGGCTATTTTAGTAAACAATAGAATTGTGAACATTCCGTCATACTTAGTGAAGCTGGGAGATGTTGTTGCTATTGCAGAACGTGCAAAAAAACAAGCAAGAGTACAAAATGCTGTGCAATTGGCAGAACAGCGTCCAATGGCTGATTGGTTGCAGATCAATGGCAAGGAACTTAGTGGAATATTTAGCAGATATCCAGAGTCCGATGAATTTCCGCAGGAGTTTAAGGTTCACTTGGTTGTAGAGTTGTACTCAAAATAGAGGGTGTGAAATGCAGGATATTTATAGAAGTTTTTTGACTCCACGTGCCATTAAAGTAAAGAAATTAGCTGACAATAGGTCAGAGATAATTTTGGAACCATTTGAGCGTGGTTTTGGGCATACACTTGGCAACGCATTGAGACGTATTCTTTTATCATCAATGTACGGGGCCGCCGCCACGGAGGTTAAAATTGATGGTGTATTACATGAATACAGTACTATTGAAGGCATTAGAGAGGATGTGGTTAATATTCTACTAAATGTAAAGGGTATTGTTTTTAAATTACACGATACTAACGAAGTAGAGTTAACTGTTGAGAAAAAGGGCGAAGGGGTTTTGACGGCCGCTGATATTAAATTACCGCATAATGTGGAGATTTTAAACCAAGATCATGTTATTGCTAATTTGGGTAAGAAAGGCGGGCTTAAAATGTCGATTAAGGTCGAACTTGGTCGTGGCTATCAATCTGTGGCTAGCAGATTAACGCCAGAGACTGATCGTCCTGTTGGAGTATTATTGCTTGATGCTTCTTTCTCTCCGGTACGTAGAATTTCCTATGGCGTTGAGAATGCCCGTGTAGAAAATCGCACGGATTTGGACAAATTGATAATCGATCTCGAGACTGATGGTTCGCTGGATCCTGAAGATGCAATTCGTAGTTCGGCAACTATCTTGCAGCGTCAATTGCATGCTTTTGTTGAATTGCGCGAAGAGGTATTGTTTGAGCCGCGCAAGGAGAAAGAGAGTATTGATCCGATTTTATTGCGTCCTATTGATGACTTGGAGTTAACGGTTCGTTCAACTAATTGTTTGAAAGGGGAGCAGATTCGCTATATCGGTGATTTGGTTCAGCAAAATGAAAGTGATTTGTTAAAAACTCCTAATCTGGGCAAGAAGTCCTTAAATGAGATTAAAACGATATTGGCTTCGCGTGGCTTGTCTTTGGGTATGGTAATTGAAAATTGGCCAGCTGAAGAAGCTGAGAAAAATTGATAAAAGTAAAGGGTTGAAATTATGCGACATCGTAAAGCAGGCAGACATTTAAATCGCACTAGTAGTCATAGAGCAGCGCTAATGAAAAATTTGGCTAATGCTTTGTTGTCTCATGAGATAATTAAAACGACTTTGCCTAAAGCAAAAGAGTTACGTAGATTTGTAGAGCCGCTAATAACTTTGGCAAAAAAGGATAGCGTTGCCAATAGAAGGTTGGCTTTTGATCGCCTTAGAAGTAAGGAGCTCGTTGGTAAGTTGTTCACTACTCTTGGTCCTAGGAGTGCAGAGCGTCCTGGCGGTTATACCAGAGTTCTAAAATGTGGATTCAGACCTGGTGATCAAGCGCCCATGGCTATAATAGAGTTGGTTGATAGAGAGCAGACGGAAGTTGTTTCTGTAGACGAATAAGCGTAATTATTTATTTGTCATTGCGAAGCTGGTCCGTTTAATTTTGGAAAAAAGCGTTGACTAATCAACAGGTTTATCGTGCACAAATTTTGCACTTTATTTCAGAGCCAAAAGATAATGTAGATTTTGGTGCGTGCGCGCACATAAATGATGGCTTTTTATTGGTGCGAGATGGCAAGGTTGCTGCTTTGGGGGCGTTTGCTGATTTATCCAAAACAATTCCTGAGAATGTAGAGGTAGTTGATTACAGAAATTTCTTGATTGTTCCAGGGTTTATTGATGCGCATATCCATTTTCCTCAAATCGAAGTAATTGCTTCATATGGTGAGCAACTTTTGACTTGGCTTAATGAGTACGTTTTTCCAACTGAAAGAAAATATGCTGACCAAGAATATGCGTTCAAAATGGCCGATGTTTTTCTCAAAGAGCTATTTAAGAATGGAACCACCACTGCTTTAACTTATACAACTGTACATAAAAGTTCTGCCGAAGCTTTATTCGAACGCGCTCAGGAGTCAAGGATGCGTCTTATTGCTGGCAAGATCACTATGGATCGTAATGCACCGAATTATTTGCTCGATACTGCAAAAACAGCATATGATGATTCCAAAGCTTTGATAGAAAAGTGGCATAATAAAGATCGCTTGTCTTATGTGATTACTGTACGTTTTGCTCCTACTTCAACAGAGGGGCAAATGGAAGTGATGGGAGCATTACACAAAGAATATAATGATGTTTATTTGCAAACACATCTTGCTGAAAATCTAGATGAGTTAGCCTGGGTAAAGCAATTATATCCATCTAGCAAAGATTACACTGATGTATATGATGTATATGGTTTGCTGGGTGAGAGATCAATTTTTGCGCACTCTATTCATTTGTCCGATCGAGAGCATAAGCGCTTAGCTGAAAGTGATTCTGTTTTAGCTTGGTGCCCATCTGCAAACTTCTTTTTAGGCAGTGGTCTTTTTAACCTGGGGAAAGCTCGCGACTTTAACAATAAGGTCGCGTTAGGATCTGATGTTGGGGCCGGTACTAGTTTTTCAATGCTGAATATTTTAAGCGAAGCCTACAAAATGGCTGCGTTGCAGAATATCAAATTTTCTCCATTGCGTAGTTTCTATAAAATTACATTGGGAAATGCCAGGGCGCTAGGTTTAGATAGTAAAATTGGTAACTTTGAATTAGGAAAAGAGGCCGACTTTGTGGTTCTAGATCCAAATGCCACGGATATATTATCGCTTAAAAACAGTAGGGCAAATAACTTATCAGAGCTGCTTTTTAATTTAATTATGCTTGGTAATAACCGAGCAGTTAAAGCCACGTATGTTTATGGTGGAAAAGTTTTTGCTGCTGCTTGATCGTCATAACATGACTTGAAATGACGTTACCATTAACTAGCAATAATGCTGGTTACGATAGTACAATATTTTACTATGAAGCAATATCTAGATTTTTTACGGCATATTTTGGAGTGTGGGGTTGAGTCTCAAGATCGTACTGGTGTTGGTACAGTTAGTGTATTTAGTCACGAAATGAGGTTTGATTTGAGCAAAGGCTTTCCGTTGCTTACTACTAAACAACTTCATCTTAAGAGTATTATTTATGAGCTACTTTGGTTTCTAAATGGCGATACTAATGTTAAATATTTACAAGATCATGGTGTGCGTATTTGGAACGAATGGGCTGGGGATAATGGTGATCTAGGGCCTGTTTACGGTCATCAATGGCGTTCTTGGGATGCAGCTGATGGTCGGTCGGTTGATCAGATGTCCTGGGTTGTTGAGGAGATAAAGCGTAACCCGGGTTCAAGACGTCTTTTGGTTAGTGCATGGAATGTTGGTGAACTTGATAAAATGGCATTACCACCTTGTCACTTGCTCTTTCAGTTTTATGTGCGAAATAGAAAACTATCATGTAAATTAACGCAGCGATCAGCTGATGCATTTTTGGGTGTGCCATTTAATATAGCCTCCTATTCATTATTAACACATATGGTTGCGGCGCAAAGTGATCTTGATGTCGGTGAATTTGTTTGGTCGGGAGGAGATTGTCATATTTATGTGAATCATCTTGATCAAGTGAATATTCAATTACAGCGTGAGGTGCGTCGACTACCGGAATTGGTAATCAAGCGTAAGCCAGATTCATTGTTTGAATATTGTTACGAAGACTTCGAAATTGACGGATATAATCCTCACCCACACATTAAGGCCAAAGTTGCTGTGTGATTAACTTGTTAGAGCTTTATAAAATCTGATATTCTATCTTAAATGCGTTGACTTTAAGGGGATAACGAATGCATAAGAAACTCGGGCTTTGGACATTAACAGCGCTGGTTGCCGGAAATATGGTTGGCGCCGGTATTTTTTTGTTTCCAGCAAATCTTGCAAGCATAGGCAGTATCAGCCTTTATTCCTGGGGGTTTACTGCGCTAGGAGCTTTTTTGCTAGCTGTGGTTTTTTCCAAAATGAGCCTTTTGATTCCCAAAAGCGGAGGTCCTTATGCTTACGCTCGCGCTGGGTTTGGGGATTTTATTGGCTTTCAGACTGCTTATGGCTATTGGCTTTCCATCTGGATTTCTAATGCGGCAATTGCTTTAGCTGCAACTAATTATATGGCTGTTTTTTGGCCGATATTGCAGCATCCCCTGCCAAATTGCTTTGTAGCCATTGCTATTCTATGGGTGTTTACTATTATTAATGCTTGCGGAGTTAGGGCGGCAGGTGTAACGCAATTGATCACGGTTATACTTAAGTTTATTCCTTTGCTGGCTATTGCAATTTTTGGTTGGTTTTATTTTCACCCATCTTATATCGTTGATAGTTACAATGTAACTGGTCAGTCAAATTTTCATGCTGTTTCGGAAGGTGCTGCTCTTACTCTCTGGGCTTTTATTGGTTTAGAATCGGCGACAATTCCAGTTGATTTAGTGAACAACCCAAGTCGAAACATTCCGCTGGCGACTTTTTTGGGTACGCTTTTAGCTGCGTTGGTTTATATTTTAAGTTCAACAGTAATTATGGGCATGATTCCTGGGGTCATCTTAGCAAAATCTATTTCTCCATTCGCGGCAGCTGCTGATATGATTTTTGGGCATTGGGGCAAATGGATTATAGCTATTGGTGCTATAATTTCTTGTGTTGGTTCGTTGAACGGTTGGGTGCTTTTGCAGGGGCAAATGCCGATGGCTGTTGCCGATGACCGTTTGTTTCCTAAAATATTTGCCAAACGTAGCAAAAAAGGAGTTCCTGTTCGAGGGCTTATCGTAACATCCCTGTTGATTACTTCATTTTTGTTATTCACAATTAGCCCAAATTTGGTTGAGCAATTTAAGTTTATTGTATTAATCGCAACTCTTGTTACGTTATTGCCATATTTTTATACGAGTTTTGCTGAGATTATTTGTTTACAGCATGAATTTGGCTTCAAAAAGGCTGCGCATATTTTAGTAGCAATACTTGCTGCATTATATGTTTTTTGGGCTATTGTTGGCTCGGGTGAAAGAGTCTTTTTCTATGGGTCAATACTTATTTTTAGTGGTATTCCTCTGTATGTATTAATGATTCGTCGCAGAAAATAGTAGCAAGGTTAGTTGCTCTGCTTTCTTTTGCTATTCCGCAGTCTTTCGGGTAATATTGGCACTGCCGCGGGCTATTTATTTTGAGGATTATTATGTCGCAGGACGTTATTGAAACGGTTCAAAACCGCAACCATTTTTATCGTGACAACTATCAAAGAGTGATGATAGTTTTATTGTTAATGGTGATGGTTAATGTTGTTTTAGCAGGTTTAATTTTTTATCAATTTACACACAGACCTTCGCCTAGGTATTTTGCTATGAGCGCGGATGGTAAAATTGTCAAGTTACAACCTTTGCGCCAGCCAGTATTAGCCGATGATGTTGTGTTGCAATGGGCTGCTAGAGCAGCTGTTGATGCATTTTCATATAATTTTGTTAATTATCGGGAAGCATTGCAAAAGCTACAAAATAGATTTAGTGAGCGAGGTTGGCAAAATTATGAGGCGGCGCTTAAGCAAGCCCAGCAGTTGGATACGGTCGTGAGTAAACACCTCGTTGTATCTGCTGTTGCAACTGGTGCGCCGGTTGTGCTGGACAAGGGAATTTTGAATGGCAGGTATGTTTGGAAGATACAGCTGCCATTGTTGGTTACCTACCAAAGCGCAAGCGAACAAACGCAAGAGCCATTAGTTATCACTATGATTGTGAGTCGGGTTCAAGTGTTTAATCATCCACAAGGTATTGCCGTGGTAAGTTTTGTTGCCGCTGAAGGGCGCGCTTCATAAATGTGTCAGGGGGGTAAAATGAAGAGCATAAAGTGTATATTGCTCGGTGTCGCGCTAGTGGTTGCTAGTTTTTCCGTAATGGCGGAGCCTAGTCCTAATAATCAAAATAGTGATTTAATAAAACTTAGTCAGCAATTGGCAAAACTACAAAAACTCTCAGATAATGCTGGAAAAGTTACTGATAGCCAGGACAGTGATGCAACATTGAGTGTTGCGCAGAATGCAAAGCCAAAACCTGAAGATGTTAATCTGGAAAATAACTCTTTAGCTGATAATAATCAAAGTTCAGATTTGCCTAGTAACAAAGATCAGCCAACTGATACTCAATCAAACAATCTTCCTAAGTCAGCGCAGCAAGTTCCAGTTTCACAGCAGGCATTTGCTGGAGTATTGAATCAACGCCTACCATTAACTCCAGATCAAATTCGAATATTGCATAAAGCATTTGATGATGCGCAACGAGCCGCAGCTGAGCCGGCTCATGCTCCGGCGAAACCGACCGCTAGCGCTATTGCGGTAAATTTGGCGCCAGATGCTACCCCTCCAGTGATTAGACTAGGCGCTGGCTATATAACATCTTTGGTTTTTGTGGATGGTAGTGGGCAGCCTTGGCCAATTAAAGCTTATAGCGTTGGTAATCCTGAGGCGTTTAATATTCAGTGGGATCAAAAAGGTAATACCCTGTTGGTTCAGGCTGATACCTTCTATAAGCGCAGTAATTTGGCGGTGATGTTGGCTGGATTGAATACGCCCATCATGTTGACATTGCTACCAGGGCAAACCGCGGTGGATTATAGGGTTGATTTACGTGTTCCTGGTTTAGGCCCTAATGCCATGTTATTACACGCAGGTTTTGCAAGTTCAAATGATTCGGTTATGTTGACATTTTTGAATGGTGTTCCACCGAAAGGAGCTAAGAGTGTCCAAATTCACGGTGATGATAGCTCTCAAGCTTGGATTTTTAATAAATTACTATATTTGCGCACCTCTTTGGATGTTATTTCTCCAGCTTGGCAGGCAATTATGAGTAGTTCGGATGGTACTCACATTTATAGGCTTGAACCAACTTCTGTAGTTTTGGCTGTAGAGCATGGTAAAGACAGAGTTATGAAATTGGTTGTTGACGGAGAATAATATGGCCGGGAGCTATCAAGATAAAATAAGTAATTTACGTAGCGGCTTAGGAGACAATAGGGCTAAAACTGTCATTATTGTTATTGCTGTTATTGCTGTTGTGTCACTGATTATAGGATATGTAGAGCTAAAGAAAAGGGGCGATGCTCACCTTTCTGCTAAAGCTAAAATTTCTAGTGTGCCGGGAATATCATCAGTTCCAGGAGCCGGGGAGCCAGGTAGACAATATGTAAAATTACAGCACGAGCAAAATGTGACTTTGGCTCAGCACGCCATTAAGACTGGTGGCTCTGCAGTTCCTACCATGGTTAGGACTACCTACCAAGATATGGATAGTGCTAGTTTGTTAAACAATAAAAATGATGACGCTTGTAGTATACAGTATTTAAAGCATGCCCGTGCTTCTGGTGTTACGGTAGCAGAATTGCGTTGTCGTGGTTGTAGTGCTGCCGCTTTAAAGGGTGCTGGATATAGTGCATGTGAGTTGCGTTATGCTGGTTTTACAAAGCGGCAGCTATTGGCGGCTGGATTCAAGAATGACGTGTTATCACAAGGTTGCACCTTAACGTTATCTGGTTCTGGCAAATCAGTTAGTAGTTCTAATGCTAAGCCAGAGGTTATGGCAGAGCATAAGATTGTCGCGGTAAAACCAAAGATTAAAGCAAAGCGTAAAAGCATCGCTGAACGATTAGCTGATATTAGAAAAATGCAGTTTGATCAAGTTGGGGCCGATGAAGTTCAAAGTAACATGACGGCGCAATCTGCAGATTTATTTTCCAGTTGGACGCCATTGCCTCAACAACAGCTTGTCGCAAAGCCAGATACTGATGCCTCTGCATCCTCTTCAACTACTTCTGGATCCAAAGCGAATGCGGAAGCTTCTGGCAATGTTGTTAAGGCTGGTACAATTTGGTTTGCCGTACTAAATACTGGAGTTAATAGTGACGAAAAAAGCCCTATTTTGGCTACTGTAGTTGCTGGAAAATACAAGGGAGCTAAGGTGTTGGGAACCTTCACTCGCCAAGGAGAGGTAGTGGTGCTTAAGTTTACTACTTTAAGTTTACCGGGGTTGAACCATACTCTTGCTATTAATGCTTATGCTATTAATCCAAATACTGCTCGCACCGCCATGGCAAGTAGTGTAGATAATCATTATTTGTTGCGCTATGGTTCAGTGCTTGCTTCTGCTTTCTTAGAGGGAGTTGGTGGAGCGGTGCAAAACTCTGGGTCAAGTTTGCAGGTTAGCGCTACAAACGGTATTGTTTTGAGTCATCCAAAACTATCAGCTGCTCAGCAAGGTTTGATTGGTTTAGGAAAAGTAGGGGAAAAAATGGGCAGTAACTTATCTAATGTAGTAAATACCCCTCCTACGGTTAGAGTACGCGCGGGGTCCTCTATGGGATTGTTGCTTATGACTGATCTTGCTGTTCCTGTGCAAAAAGAAGGGGAAATGAATTATGGTAACCAATGATAAGCCAACAAAGCGTGATGAATATACGCTTAATGACAGAGACGATTTGTTGAGTGTAACCGATGATGGTTTGGGTGAAGAGTCTTCACCTAAAGTGTCTCCCCATGTTAGGAAGATTATTATCATAGCTGTTGTTATCGGTATTGTCATTACAGCTTATAACCTAATCACGCCCAGTAAAAAAATAGAATCAGTGGAGAAGAAAAGCGTTGATAAATATACGACATTGACTACGCCACCTATGACGACGAAAGCATCAAGCTCGGGCAGTCCTGCTGTCTTAACGCCTAAAATACCTGATAATACAGATATGAGTAGGGCTAAGATACATGTTGATACCACTTCAGGGGCTCAGGATGTTTCAGATGTTAAAAAGATGGTCGGCGATAATGCAAAGCAGCTACAAAATCTTATGCTTCACCTGGGGGCGGCTGATAAAGTTATAATAGGTTTGAACAAGACAATTCAAAGTTTGCAATTAGAGGTACAGCAGTTGCGTAGAGACGTTATGCGTCTGAATTATCACAAAAAACTTTTAGATTTAAAAAATAGTATAAAACCTAGAGAGCGTTATCATATTAGAGCAATAGTTCCCGGCCGTGCTTGGTTGATTTCTGATCGGGGTGATGAAGTCAGTGTACGTATGGGGTCAAAATTAGGTCCATATGGTAAAGTGGTTGCAATAGACTGGCAAAAAGGTTTAGTGCGCACCAGTTCTAACTTAAACATTGATTATGGTAGCAATGACATTTAAAGCTACAGAAAAAGTATTTCCAGATTATGCTTTAGAATTAACCGTAAGCCTATTTGTAATTTGTGTTTTTGTGTTATTTCCATCAACGGCGCAGGCTGCGATTGGTATCAATGAGATGATGACTAATCTTAGTCATAATTACCCAGCAATTGCTCGTCTAATAGGGGCTTTTTCTTACCTTATTGGGTTTGCTTTTATAGTATCGGCGGTTTATAAATTGCGCGCTTATGGTGAGGTGAGAACCATGATGCCGTCGAATGCCCAGCTTGCAGGACCCTTGGCTAGGTTTTTTATTGGTGTGGTATTAATATTTTTTCCATCCTTTATTAGTGTTGCTTTGACTAGTCTTTGGGGTAATGGGAGTATAATTCAATATAATGTTACAGGTTCTAGTTTTGCAGGGGTATCGCGTGCAATACTAGGACTTATTCAGTTATTTGGTTATATTTCGGTGATTCGTGGTTTAATGAATCTGGTGCGAGGGACTTCGCAAGGAGCTCAACCAGGAACCGTTGGGAAGGGGATTAAATATATTATTGGTGGAGTTTTGGCTATTAATATAGTTGGTACTATTGATGTTATTAAGGCTAGTTTTGGTTTTATAACATAGTTATAATTATGTTTTTGACGCAATGTTTATAGTTTAAGGAGAGTTGTTTATGAAAGAGCAAGTTGTTGCTTCTAAGTATGGTTTCGTCCTGAAGGTATTATCTTTGTTGATAGTTGCTATTGGTTGTTTTTACGCAGGTCATGCTCTTGCGGCTACTGGCAGCAACCAGACCATTGGTGATATCGCGCAAAATATTACCAGTTCTTTTAAGGAGATAGGTAAGCTTATGTTTGCTACTGCCTATTTGGCAGGCTTTGGTTTTGTTATTGCTGCGATTTTCAAATTTAAACAGCATAAAGATAACCCAACACAAATTCCTATGGGTACGCCAATTGCTATGTTGGTGATTGGTGTTGCGTTGATATTTCTGCCTAGTATTATTGGTCCAGCTGGCTCTACAATCTTCAAAGATCAGGGGGTTGCCGGTGGTTTTAGTGGTCAGGGAATTTCTATTATTCCAGGTAGTTAATTATGTCGTTTTACCCGCTAAAATTGCGTGTTGTTCATGGTGAATGGCGTCTTTTTGCTTTGCGTAGAGACGATCCTAAGTTTGCGGAATTTAAGAAGCGGGTTTTAAGGCGTGATAATTATACCTGTCAGTTTTGTGGGTTTCAGGCTAAAGATTACCAAGAAGTAGTGAACTTAGATCACGATTATCACAATAACAAAATGGACAATATAGTTACCTCCTGCTTGCTTTGTGCGCAATGTCTTTTTTTAGATGCTATTGGCAAGGGCGAGTATGGTGGTGGAACATTAGTTTATTTGCCTGAGTTTAGTCAGAATGAACTGAATGCTTTTTCCCACGTATTATTTTGTGCTATGGCCAATAATACTGCTTATAAAGACGATGCTAAGACAATTTATCGAACTTTAAAGCTACGATCTAAAATAATTGAAGAGAAATTGGGAGAGGGGTTGAGTGATCCTTCTATGCTTGGGCAAATGTTGATTGATGCCTATGTTGTTGGTCGTAAGCAGGTAAGAGAAAAAATGCTTGCGGATATAAGGTTATTGCCATCAAGAGACCGTTTTGAAGAGCAGATTAAGAAGTGGGCAAATAGTGCCGATGTAGTGAACCCGGAGAGCTGATTATGCCGTATATGTTGGACTCTATTATTGATGCGAAGGACGCCTTTTTTGCGTGGTTTGATACGGCGGTGAAGCGCACAACAGAATCATATTGTGCACTGCAAACGGCTGATAGCAGTACTTCTATCGTAGCAAATGATGGGTCCTTGGTGTCTATTCTCAAGCTCAGAGGTGTTATGGCTCTGATAGGCAGAGACGAATTTGATACTATTCAAGCTGGTCTTTTGCAAAATTTACAGACAACTATGTCTAAGTCTGGGCATGCAATCCAAATTTATTTTAACTACGATGGTGATAGCGTAAAAGAAGAAATTGAAAACATTTTACGTCCTGCTAAAGAAACTTCAGATCGTTTAAATCTAGATTTGAACGATCTCTTTAGAGAAAAAGTGGATTATTTATCGCGTTATTGTGCGCATGAGGAATTGTTCGTGGTTTTGTGGACAAGACCGAGCTTGATGAGTAAAGAACAATTTCGGCGTGCTGTTAAGGATAAGCGTCGTTTAATTATGGAAAAGGCAATTCCGCCTTTTCGTTTTAGTCAGAATCTTGTTGCAGCAATTACTGAATTAAGGGATGAGCATGATTCATTTGCAAGATCTGTCCTAAATGAGATGACAGCTCAAGGTATCGTCTCAGAGTTGCTTGAAGTACATGAAGCATTGCGCGAAGTGCGAAAAAGTATTGATCCGGAGTTTACAGATAGAACATGGCGTCCATTATTGCCAGGGGATAAAATAACTATAAAAGAACCCAAAAAAGTATATGGTGATATATCCGATATTTTGTGGCCTTCTCTATCGAGACAGCTTATTCCTAGAGATGCTCATAATGAAGATTTACGTACAGTAAGAGTAGGGGATAGGATTTATAGTTCCGTGTTTATTGATCTTTTCCCAAAAGAAGTGCAAACATTCTTCAATCTATTTTCCAAAATTTTGCAAGCCGAGATTCCTTGGCGTATATCATTTTTGATAGAAGGTGGAGGTTTATCTTCATTGCGGATTAAAAACGCTCTAACTTCGGTCATGAGTTGGTCCTCAGCGCAAAATAGACTAATTAATGATGCTACTAATTTACTGAAATACATTAATCTCAACAGCGATGATGCTGTAGTGAAGCTAAGGGTTAGTCTTGCTACTTGGGCGCCTTATGATGATGTGAAGTTATTGAGAACACGTACTTCATTGTTGGCTAGGGCGGTTGAAGCTTGGGGTTCATGTGATGTTTCTGAAGTGTCTGGAGATGCTTTTGCTGGTTGTATTTCTTCAGCTATGGGAATTGATTGCGATAGTGTCGCGACTCCCTCAGTGGCTCCTTTGTCAGATGTTTTACATATGTTGCCACTGTTTAGGCCATCTTCTCCATGGCGGCAGGGAGCTATTTTATTTAGATCTCCAGATGGTAAGCCATGGCCTTATCAGCCAGGATCTAAAGAACAGGTGACCTGGATTGATTTAATTTATGCGCGCCCTGGTTCTGGTAAGTCGGTACTGTCTAATGCAATAAATTTAGCTCTTTGTTTGTCATACGGAATTCAAAGATTGCCTCGTATCTCCATTATTGATATAGGGCCGTCGAGTAGTGGTTTGATTTCGCTTTTGCAAGAATCATTGTCTTACGAGAATCGCCACCTGGTTGCATATCACCGTCTTAGAATGTCTTCGGATTTTTCTATTAATCCATTTGATACGCAGTTGGGGGCGAGAGTTCCTACGCCACAAGAACGTAGCTTTTTAGTGAACTTTTTAACATTGTTAGCAACTCCAATCGGCAGTGAAAAGGCATATGATGGTGTTGCTGATATGGTTGGATTAGTAGTTGATGAGTTATACAAGCAGACTTCAGATGGTGGTAATCCTGCGGTATATACCGAAAATGTAGAAGAGTCGGTTGACGCTATATTAGATGAGATCGGTTTTGTGAAAGATGAGCGCACCACATGGTGGGAAGTTACGGATGCCCTGTTTTTAGCGGGATTTATCCATGAAGCAACATTGGCGCAGAGGAATGCTGTACCTCTTTTATCAGATGCTGCATCTATTTGTCGCAATCCAGCGATAGAAGATCTTTATGGCAAAATTAATACTCCAACAGGAGAAATGTTAATTGATGCTTTTGCACGTATGATATCTGCTGCGGTACGAGATTATCCTATTTTGTCTCAGGCAACTAAATTTGATCTTGGTGAGGCTCGCGTGGTTGCGCTAGATTTGGATGAGGTTGCAAAGAGTGGCGGGGACGCCGCCAACAGACAGACAGCAGTTATGTATATGCTGGCTCGTTATGTGTTAGTGCGGCATTATTATTTTAATGAGCAGGATTTGACAATAGTACCTGAGGCATATCGCTCCTATCATGAGCATATGGTTGCTGAAATGCGAGAGGATCCCAAGCGTATAGTGTTTGATGAGTTTCATCGTACAGCAAAAACGGCTGCGGTGCGTGAGCAGGTGGTTTCTGATATGCGCGAAGGTCGTAAGTGGAATGTGCAGGTGGCTCTTATTTCGCAATCATTAGATGATTTTGATTCGGTTATGGTAGAGTTTGCGACTTCCATATTTATTATGGATGCAGGTCCAGAGCAAATGTTACGCAAAACTACTGAAATTTTTGGATTATCCCCGACGGCGCAACATGCTTTGCGCAATCGCGTGCATGGTCCTCGTGCAGGTGGTGGTACTTTTTTAGCGCAATTTGCTACCAAAGAAGGAATGAATACTCAGCTTTTAACCTTGACCTTAGGTCCTGTGGAGTTATGGGCGTTTTCTACTACTGCAGAAGATGCAAATTTACGTAACCAGTTATATCATAGAATTGGCCCGAAAGAGGCAAGACGTGTTCTGGCTACTCTCTTTAGTTCTGGATCTGCAAACTCTTATTTAGCTGAAAAGCTTGTTGCGCTTAAAGAAGAAGAGGGTTATATAAACGAAGAGATTAAGTTGAGTGCAATAAATCAGTTGGTTTATGATATTTTGACCAAATACTCAGAAAATCCAAACTTCAAACATTTATAAGTTAAGTTATGAATTCAATTGTTAAAGAAAAATTTAAGGCGCGAGGCATATATTTATTGCCTAATTTTTTTACCTTGAGCGCCATGTTTGCTGGCTTTTATGCAATTATTGCTAATATTAGCGGTATGTTTGAGCAAGCGGCGATGGCTATTTTTATTGCTATGCTGTTAGATAGTTTAGATGGTAGAGTAGCACGCCTTACTAATACACAAACCGCCTTTGGTGCAGAGTTTGATAGTTTGTCTGATGCGGTTTCTTTTGGGGTTGCTCCAGCACTGTTGGTTTATCATTGGCAGTTGTTTCGTTTGGGTAAGCTAGGGTGGTTGTTGGCTTTTCTTTACGTTGCTGCTGTTGTTTTGCGTTTAGCTCGTTTTAATACGCAACTAGCCAAAGTTGGTAAACGTTATTTTCAAGGTTTACCTTGTCCAGCTCCAGCTGGTGTGATCGCGGGTTTAGTTTGGGTCGCTAGCGATTTTAGTTTCAATGGTTGGTTAATTTGTGCCCTTGCTGCAATGTTGACCTTGTTTTTAGCTGTCTGTATGGTTAGTAATGTTCGTTACAGAAGCTTTAAAGATTTTGATTTGCGGAATAATGTTTCTTTTTTGACTATGCTTTTGGTGGTATTAATTCTGTTTTTTTTATCATTAGATCCTTCAAAAATACTCTTTGCCTTATTTGCGGTTTATGCTTTTTCAGGGCCAATTATGACTTTGTGGGAGCGACATAAAAAACTTAAAGTTAGGCGGATTCGCAGAAAACGAAAAAATACTGCAAGCGATATAGATGGCTAAAAGAATTCAAATAGATAAAATTAAGCAGGAATTGATTGGTGAGATTTTACTAAAGCGTGAGCTTTTATCTCGGCGAAATATTACTCCTCGTATGGCAATTGTTGGTGCACTGGCAACGCCTGCCATTCAGCACTATGCAAAAGCCAAAGAAAAAGTTGCTAAAGAATTCGACATAAAATTAGACATTATTGATTTGGCGAATAATGTTTCAGATAGTTCTTTAATTAAAATTCTAAATGAATTAAAAAATGATGAAAAGATTCACGGTATTTTTACTGAACTTCCATTTCCTAGCCATATAAATACAGAAAAAGTTTTGAGTACTATTCCGTTCGAAAAAGATGTTGAAGGAATTGGGGTCTTTAATTTGGGGATGTTGTTTGCTAATTCCCGGCAATTTGTCGTTCGGCCAACTACAGCTTATGCTTGTATAAATCTTATAGAATCTATAACCGAAGTTAAAGGGAAGACGGTTGTAATCATTGGTGTTGGTAGAGTTGTTGGTAGGCCACTTTTAGCTTTGCTGTTAAATCTTGGTGCTACGGTTATTTGTTGTGATAAATTTTCAAGTAATGTAGATATGCTAGCTAAAGATGCTAATATAATTGTGTCAGCTGCGGGTTGTGTTAATGATGTGATGCAAGATGAGACTATCGTAGCAAATAAGATTGTTATCGATGTTGGTATGGGTGTCGATAATAATGGCGAAATAGTTGGTGATTTTTCTGAGGAAATACGAGAAGCTGCCAGCTATTACGCAACAGGTAGAAATGAAGTTGGAAAATTAACAACGCATATCTTATTTTTAAATTTATTGAAACTTATTGAGAAGAATTGTATTGATGCAAAAAAATGATTTCTGGTCTATGACTTTGTCTGAGTTGTTAACAAAAACTAAAAGCGCAAATTCAGTGCCTGGTGGCGGTGCTATTGCTGCCATGGTTGCTAACTTTGGTTTGGCATTAATTATTATGGCTTTAAAAGTAACCATGCAAAAATCCGGTTCAGAATCCAGTGATCTAGCAAATTATTTAAGCAAACTAGAAAAATTATCAGAAAAACTAAAGCTACTTCCCGAAAAGGATATGCATAGCTTTGACGCTTTTATGCAAATTTACAGAATCAATAAATCAGCAACTGATTCCAAAAATCTAATAGAGGCGGCTACTGCTTTGGTAAATGATACTATTTTAATAGCAACAGAAATTTGTGCTGTAGTTGATCTTCTAGATGAGTTTTACCAGAAAATTCACAATAGCATTATAGCAGATGTCGCCTCTGGTCTTTATTTGCTAGAAGCTGCGCTAAAATCTACCATGCTAAATTATGCAGAAAATTGCAAAATAGCTGAGAAAAAATGTGGAATTATTTTCGAAACAAAAGAAGCCCTAGTAAAGCCAACATCCGCTAAATTCGGCGAAATTCACACATATATACAAAATATTCTGAATTGAGTTTTGACGATCCTTCTTTATGGTCTATATTTATTATCGCCCTCATCTTTTTTTGCAGTGGAGCGAATCGGTGTTGATTTTGACTTTTTTAGTGTGTTGTCGTCATATTGCTTAATAAATTCGAGATTTTTTAAGTATATTTCAAAAATATTTTCATATTCTTCTTCTTTATCAGGGGTTATTGTAATAACATCACTTTCACTTTGCGGTGGTCGTAATATGAAATTAAAATAATCGCATACGGTCAGTATGTCATCTTGCTCAACTAGTCTTGCTAAAAAAGGCTTGCATAAAACTGTAGTTAACATTTCTTCATTACTTTTTGACAAATCCCACAGTAAATATATTTCGCCAGTGATAACTATTTTTAGTGGCAAGTCAGTGCCTAGTCTTGGTATCAAAAGAGTTGGGTTGTGTATTATACTGACTATTAAGTCTTTGTTATCTTCATTGATAAATATGCTGCACGATTGCTCAGCATTCATTGGGATAATCAGGCTTAAAGGGCCTACAGTATATTGAGATTGGTGAATATAGTTTTGGATAAAGTTTTCACCAATCATCGAAGTTGTTAATTGTTCGTTTTCTAGCTGTATTGATTTAATATTTCTTTGATCAGTCGTTTCTATATGGGCTAAAAAAAAGCATGTTGTTTGGAAGCGATTTTTGTCTTTATCGAATTGAGCTTCGTTATCTTCCGCAGAATTATCGTCTAGTCCTAATTTTTCTCTTACGATGTTACATACATCGATATAGTTGTCAAATCTTGGTTGTCCAGTGGCTATTGTATCGAAATGGTAGTGTAGTATTAATTGGCGCGTTCCTTCATCCATGATATACCTCCTAATAAAACAATGTTTTTTAGGGTTTAGTTTGAGATTGTTTCATCATCTTTTTTTTGTTTTTGATCTTTCGAAATGCGTTGATAGATTTCTTCTCTATGTACGCTTACGTCTTTAGGAGCTTCCACGCCTAATTTTATTTGGCTATTCCTTATTTCTAGGATTTTGATCTTGACGTTATCGTTGATAACTATGCTCTCTCCTATTCTTCTGGTTAGTATCAGCATAACCCATTTCTCCATGATCCTTGTTTCTAAAACTCCAATCATTTTACAAAATGGTGCAGATAATGTACACCAATAATTGGATTTGCTAGAATCTATCGAGGTTTTTTTATGAGCTTAAAAGTTATTTTTGCCGGAACTCCAGATTTTGCACTACCTGCGCTGCAGAAACTATTAGATTCTGAACATAAGGTTTTAGCGGTTTATACCCAACCAGATCGACCTGCGGGTCGAGGTCTCAGATTATTGTATTCTCCTGTAAAAAAATTAGCACTAGAGCATAGTCTTATCGTTAAGCAGCCAGCTTCTTTGAAAACAGAATCTGTACAAAAAGAAATGAAGAGCTGGCAAGCTGATATTATGGTTGATGTTGCTTATGGGCTTTTTTTGCCAAAAGAAGTATTTGATAGTTTTCATTATGGCTGCATCAACATTCACCCTTCTCTTTTGCCGAGATGGCGTGGGGCTTCTCCTATACAGCAAGCAATTATTGCTGGTGATAAAACAACAGGCATGACTATTATGCAGGTTGATGAGGGTTGGGATACAGGTCCTATTTTGAAACAACAAGAAGTGAAAATTGGGGCAAGCGACACGGCGGCAAGTATGCACGATAAGTTGGCGCATTTAGGTGCTGAAATGGTACTCGAAGTTATGAATAAACTTGAAAATGATGAAATCAGAGTAATTCCTCAAGCTGAAGAGGGTGCCACGTATGCAAATAAAATAACCAAGGAAGATGCTAACATTAATTGGAGCGAAGATGCAGAATTGATCGCCAGGAAAGTGCGCGCATTTAATTCGTGGCCAGTGGCTTTTAGTAAGCTTGGTGAATATCTTGTGCGTATTTGGAAAGCTGAAGCAAAATTAGGAAGAAGTGATTGTAAGCCCGGGGTTATTGTTGCACAAAGTAAAGATAGTATTGATGTTGCAACTGGAAGTGGTATATTAACTATTTTTGAATTACAGCTGCCAGGTAAGCGAGTGACGAGTGCTTTGGATTTGCTAAATTCAAAAGCCGATTTATTTAAAGTTGGAGCGCAATTCCATGCCTAGGGATTATGCAAAAAGAGTAAACAGTAAAAAGAAAAATAACCGGAAAAAGTCCGCTGGGAAACGACGTGTCAAAATTAAAATTCGTTGGAAGATGTGGCTTGTAACTCTTATTGCAATTACTTGTTTCGCTTTTCTGTTGCATTTATTAAGCAGACACCATGAGGTTAAGCTTAAGCCAGTAGTTAAAATAAAGAAGCCTGTTTTGCACAAACACAAGGCTGTTCATTTTGATTTCTATACTATTTTAAAAGATGAGAAGGTGCCGGTTAATACAGCACCTATTAGTAATAATAGATATTTTTTACAGGTTGCCTCTTTTAAAAGCAATGCTGAGGCGGATCGATTAAAAGCTGAATTAGCGTTGTTGGGTTTTGATGCGAATATAGAACAGATAACAGAGGGGGGTGAGCTTTGGAGTAGGGTTAGTGTTGGTCCCTATTCAACTAAATCAGCAGCACTCGCCGATAAAGAAAACCTTGTGAAAAATAACATCGATAGTGTTTTAAAGGTTATCGATTGAGTTCTTATGTTTTTGCAATGCACCAAATATCAATCTTGTAATCTCCTGTTTTGGCAATGGCTTTAGCAAGTTCGCTTACAGTCGAGCCTGTTGTCACAACATCGTCAACAATAGCAATGTGTTTACCATGAATCGGTTTTTTGACAATAAACGCATTTTTAATATTTCCTGATCTCTTTGTGGCGGAGAGCGATGACTGCGCCAAGGTGTTTTTGTTTCTTTTGCAACTTATAGTGTCTATTTTTATATTTAATTGTTTTGCAATTGGGCATGAGATTTCTAGGGCTTGGTTGTACCCTCGTTCTTTCAGGCGCTTTTTGTGCAGTGGTACAGGGATTATTAAATTTGGATAAGCGTCTTTTGTGTAAGATGCTCTGATTTTTTTCATTAAAAGGGTCCCCAATATTTCAGCATAAATAAGTTTTTTATTAAATTTGAGTTTGGTAATTAGGTGGTCTATTGGCTCTTGGTAAGCAAAAAGAGCAACAAACTTATTTATACTTACATTGTGAATAAATATATTTTCTTTGTATGGCAACTCATGCTCACATTTTTTACATAAATCAAAATCGCGTTTAGTTCTTTGTCCGCACAGAATGCAGTAACCAGGAAATAAGTGGAATGATAGTTTTTTTATGATGTTCATTTGAAACGTTTATTATAAGTCGGTGCGCAATGTGGTAACATACGGTTGAAAATACCAGGATTGATGCTTTAATATGAACCTCTTAAATTTGTTATTATCGGAGAACGTCCATGCAAGTAAGAACTCGCTTTGCTCCTAGCCCTACTGGCTATTTACACATCGGTGGTGTGCGTACTGCTCTTTTTTCTTGGGCCTATGCTAAAAGGTATGGTGGCAAGTTTATTTTAAGGATAGAGGATACCGATTTAGAGCGATCTAATGCAGAGTCAGTGCAGACTATTTTGGGTGGTATGAAATGGCTAAATTTGGATTGGGATGAGGGACCATTTTATCAAATGGAGCGCATGGAGCGTTATAAGCAAGTAATACAACAGTTGCTTGATGAAGATAAAGCCTACAAATGTTATTGTTCTAAAGATCGTTTGCAAGATTTGCGTGAAAAACAGATGGAGCAAAAAATAAAACCGAAATATGATGGTTTGTGTCGCACAAAAGATCCAAAAGACCCGAATCGGCCCTATGTCATTAGGTTTAAAAATCCACAAGAAGGAGAAGTTGTATTTCAGGATGCGGTACAGGGTGAAATTCGTATTAAAAACTCTGAACTTGATGACTTAATTATTGCTCGTAGCGATGGTACGCCAACTTACAATTTTACAGTGGTGGTGGATGATATGGATATGCGCATGACTCATGTGATACGTGGTGCTGATCATATAAATAATACTCCGCGCCAAATCAACTTGTTGAGGGCCTTGGGATATGAGCCGCCGGTATACGCACACGTGCCGATGATCTTAGATGTTGATGGTCGAAAATTATCTAAAAGACATGGAGCTGCTAGCGTTCTTGAGTATAAAGACGAAGGCTATTTGCCTGAAGCTGTTATTAACTATTTGGTTCGTCTTGGTTGGTCTCATGGTGATCAAGAAATTTTTAGCATGGATGAGATTGTTGAATATTTTGAGATAAGTAGAGTGAATAGGGCGGCAGCATCGTTGAATCCAGATAAGTTAAATTGGTTGAATCAGCATTATATGAAGACGCTTGATCCGTATTATGTTGCTGAAGCGTTATTGCCACATTTGGAGGAATTAGCTATTGATGTAAAAAATGGACCAGATATAACCAAGGTGATTGCAGTGCTAGCCGAGCGTAGTCATACTCTAAAGGAATTGGCTGAGAAAAGTAGTTGTTTTTATAAAGATATTACAGAGTATAGCGACAAAGCCAAAAAGCAATTGGTTGCAAAAAATGTTGAACCATTAGCAGCTGTTAAAGAAAGATTGAAGAGTTTAACCAATTGGGAAAAAGAGTCAATTCATGCGGTTATTGTTCAAGTGGCAGAAGAGCTTGATATGAAATTAGGTAAAGTGGCCCAACCAATTCGAGCGGCAATAACTGGAGATGTTGTGTCTCCCCCAATTGATATAACGTTAGAGTTAATTGGTCAAAAGCGTTCTATTGATAGAATAGAACAGGCACTTTTGAAAGTAATGTAACCATACATCATGTCAGAATGATATTTCGGTGGGTTAGGTTGCTATAAATTGCGCGAAAAACTTTAATAATTGATCGATATCTGGCCTGTTTTTTGGGTCAGGAGAAATCATTTTATTGAGCAATTCATGGGTGAATTGACGATATTCTTCTGGAATTACTTTGCTGTTTAATATCCCAGAAAAATCTATATTAGTTTTATTAAGTTGCAGCATTAGATCTTTGCGCATCTCAGCGCGTTTTTTATCACTTATTTGCGATCTTTTCGTATATTTTAATTTTAACAATTTTTGCGCTAAATGCTTTCTCTCTCCTAGTATATCGGCTAACTTTAAGTCTAATATTTTTCCTAACAATGGAGCTAGGCAGTAGACATCAAAGCTTGCAGATATTATTTGCTTGTTATTGTTAATGCGAAAATCCAAATATTCTGGTGTGGCATATTCCCAGGTTATTGTGCCACCCTGCATAGTTTCTCCAATTTTTTGTACTCCCTCAAAATCAATTAGAGCAATACTATTGCTCTCCTTATCATATAAAAAATTGCCAAGTTTTAAGTCTCCATGGATATAATTTAATGCATGTATTCTTTTTAATTGTTGTAGACATAAAACAATAATATTGATCCTTTGTTGAAATTTAATTTTATTCTCGTTTAGGTAGGTTAAAAGGCTAATGCCTGGCAATTTCGGCATGATTATAAATGATGAATGGGTGCTTCCAACGTTTTTAGTGATTATTAATTCTGGTAGTTTTATGCCATTTATTATTTGAATAAATGAGTGTTCTTTGCTTGATGATTTTGTTAGATGTTCGAGGTTGGTTCGGTTAAGACGAGCTTTTGCCACAAGATGTGTCTTTTCGATTTCAATGCTTGCTCCATTTATTTTTATTAATAGAGGGATGTTGTAGATGGTGGCTTTTTTCTGCGAGAACATTTCGGCGTCTAATACGCACCATGTTTTATTGTTTTTTTCGACAGATAATAAAGTCTCGTTTAGTTGTATGGATCTATTAAATTTAGTTTTGTATAAGTTTTTCTTTAAATAGCGATTTTTGTTGTTCATTAATAAACTAATCAGCGGTTTTGGGTTAGTAGTTAACCGCTGATCAGCGTTAAAGTCATATCGATAAACTTTATGCGTAATGTTAAATAGAGCTTTCAGCATTTAGCCAATCCAAATACTGTTTTACACCTTGTTCTACCGAATTAAATTCGTGATCAAAACCTTCTCTTCTCAGCTGTGTAATATCTGCTTCGGTAAAACTTTGGTAGCGACCCTTAAGTTGTTCTGGAAAATCAATGTAATGAATCTTACCTTTACCGTGCCATGCTATTACAGCGTTAGCTACATCATTGAAAGTTTGGCTGTTACCTGTGCCAGCATTATAAATGCCACTACTACATGAATTTTGCCAGAACCAGAGGTTAATGGCAGTAATGTCATCAACATAAACAAAGTCTCGACGCTGTTCTCCATCGTTATAACCATCTGTGCCTTTAAATAAGTTTAATACGCCTTTTTCTTTAATTTGATTATTAAAGTGAAAGGCAACGCTGGCCATGCTGCCTTTATGAGACTCGTGTGGGCCGTAAACGTTAAAGTAACGTAGCCCTACAATTTGACAGTATCCATAAGATAGAAAGCGTCGTACATATTGATCGAAGAGTAATTTTGAATAGCCATACACATTTAATGGTTTTTCATTTTCAGGACTTTCTGCAAATGTTGTGCTGTTGCCATAAGTTGCAGCACTCGATGCATAAATAAACGGAATTTTATGTTTTATGCAATAGTGGAGTAAAATCTTACTATATTCGAAATTGTTTTCTAGCATATATTTCCCATTCCATTCAGTGGTGGCAGAGCATGCCCCTTGATGGAAGATTGCTTCGATTTTTTCTGGAAATTTCTCGTTATTTAATATTTTTTTCAAAAAGGCATCTTTGTCCTGATAGTCATATAGTTTGCAATCAACGAGATTGGCAAATTTAGTGCCATCGGTCATGTCATCGACCGCTAAGATATCTTCTCGACCTTTTTTGTTTAAACCAACGATTAAGTTGCTGCCAATAAAGCCTGCTGCCCCTGTTACTACTAACATGTTTTTTCTCCTAAAAGTACTGTGCGTGTTTCATAACGGGCGGATGAGTGGGTACGCCCGTTACTGCTCTCTAATTTTGTTTATAATTCCCGTTGTTGAATTATCTTCAACGAAAGTTAAAATTTTCACTTCCCCGCCATTTTCTAATACGTGTTTGGCGCCAGCTATTTCTTCGACTTTGTAATCACCTCCTTTTACCAATATGTCCGGAGATATATTCGTTATTATACGTTCTGGAGTATCTTCAGTGAAGGATACAACCCAATCTACAGCGCGTAATCCAGCGAGTACTGCCATGCGTTGTTCTAATTTGTTGACAGGGCGATTTTCACCTTTCAATCTGGCAACTGATTCATCACTGTTCACCGCTATAATTAGTCGATCCCCCAGAGCTTTTGCTTCCTCCAAATATGCAACGTGGCCGGCGTGTATGATATCAAAACAGCCATTGGTCATAACAACTTTTTTGCCGGTTTTTTTGAGTTCGGCAATTTCTTTTGCGAGTAAATCTTCTGAGACAATGCCTTGCCATGAATCTTGCTCGATTTGTACGGCATGTCTTAATTCGGCTTCTGTTACGGTAGCGGCTCCAAGTTTTCTGACTACTCTACCGGCGGCTATGTTTGCCAGTTTTACTGCATTTTCAAGAGAGCAGTTTGCGCCAAGCGCAGCTCCCAAAGTTGCAATTACTGTGTCTCCAGCACCGGTTACATCAAATACTTCACGCGCGTGGGTTGGGATGTGGAGCGCCGGTTGCTTCTCCTGAATTAAACTCATGCCTTTTGGTCCGCGGGTTACTAACAGTGCTTTTAGTTTGCACTTCTTAAGTAGTTGCAAGCCATTTTTTTCAACATCATTGTCATCATTGCAAGGTCCAACTACTGCCTCAAACTCTTTCATGTTTGGTGTTAGCATGGTTGCGCCTTTATAGATGGAAAAATCTGTGCCCTTAGGATCGATGATAATAGGAATATTTTGTTTGTTTGCGAGTTTTATTAATTCATTGGCGTGAGTTGCAATGCCTTTTCCGTAATCAGACAAAATAACTAAATTACAATTTAGTAGCTGCTCTTTATAGGCAGACATTATCATACCGTCTATATTTTGTGTTTGCTCTTCGAAGTCTAATCTCAGTAGTTGTTGGTGTTGGCTAATAACGCGTAACTTAGTAATGGTTGGAATTTCTTCGTTTATTTGTAAGCATTTCTCGATGTTATCTTGTGTCAGTGCGGCGCTGAGTTCTGCTCCCGCTGTATCTTTGCCAATGGTTCCTAAGATAATAGTTTTTGCTCCTAGATCCGCAGTATTAAGAGCAACATTGCTGGCACCGCCTGGCTTGTTTTCTTGTTCGTTAATATGGACTACTGGAACTGGGGCTTCCGGAGAGATGCGTGATGTTGTCCCGTGCCAATATCGGTCGAGCATAACATCACCAACTACTAATACTTTAGCATCGCTGAACTTTGGTATGTTGATTGCCATAATTTTTGCATATTAACACGCAAAACGATAGCAAACAAAGCGCTGGTGAGTTGCGTTGAAATTAGAAGTATTGTATAACCAGTAGTAGTGATTGAATAATAAATTGTTACTGAGAGTACGATGCTAGATAAACGAGGGTTTAGGTTAAATATAGGTGTTATCATTATCAATGATAAGGGCGAAGTTTTTATAGGAAGGCGTCCTGGAAAATATGATGCTTGGCAATTTCCGCAAGGAGGCGTCGCTGATTTTGAAACCTTAGAAGAAACCATGTATCGTGAGCTTAAAGAAGAGGTTGGTCTAGATGCGGAAGACGTTGAGTTGCTGGGTGTTACTAAAAAATGGCTTTATTATAGACTTCCTAGACGTTTTCTGCGTCGTAACCAGAAGCCACTGTGCATTGGTCAAAAACAAAAATGGTTTTTATTAAAACTAATTGCAGATGAATCTCGTATTCGATTTGATGTAACAGAAAAGCCTGAGTTTTCAGGTTGGAAGTGGGTTTCTTATTGGTTGCCTATAGATATGGTTATTAGTTTTAAGAGAATGGTATACAAAAGGGCCTTAAAAGAGTTGTATCCCTTGGTAAGGAAACATACAAGAAATGACAAATAGACTGCAGCGCATTATTGAAAAAATTACAGGTGCACAAGACTTGGCCGCTCTAGTTACTCTTTTATCTGAAGAAATTTTGTCGATAACGGATGCTGATAGTTGTTCCATATTTTTTACTGATGATAATAATGGAGAGTATTTTTTAGTAGATAAGGAATTGCGCGCAAAATATGGCTTTGGTGTTTTATGGTCGGTTGCTTCCCGTATGGAGCTGATTAACTTACCTGAAATAACTAGAGAGATTTTAACTGATAAAGCAAATAATTTCTTAGATAAAAATACTCGTTCTTTAGTGTGTGTTCCCATAATTAATCGTCGAGAGTTAGTTGGGATTTTGATGGTTGAAAGTGAAAAAGTTCATGGTTTTTCGGATGATACGGAAGCCTTTTTATTAACCTTAATCTCACAAATATCAGCGATTATTGTTGAAGTTCGTGGTTCAGTAAGTAGTGGTAGACAGCAAAAATCAGTTTTAAAAGATGGTATGATTTTGCAGGGAATTCCCGCTGTTTCTGGTGTGGCGATTGGCAAGATTGCTGTCATTTATCCTCCGGCGCAGCTTGATAATGTTCCAGATAAAAAAGTTGATAACCCTAAAACCCAGATCGAACAATTTAATTCGGCGCTAAAAGATGCGTACAAAGAAATAAGTACACTTATTGATAACATTAAGGAGTCTTTAGCTAAAGACCAGGTTTTGCTTTTTGAAGCTTATTTGCAAATGTTGGAAGGAGATACTTTAAAAACGGAAGTTTACCAAGAGATCAGAAATGGTAATTGGGCTGAGGGTGCTTTGAGGCTAGCGGTGCAAACTTTAGCAGGACGCTTTGAAGCTATGGAAGATAGTTATTTGCGCGAGAGAGCGGGCGATGTTTGTGATTTGGGTCAGCGTATATTAAGTCATTTGCAAAGTAGAAATAGAGGTGGTGTTTCTTATCATAAAAAAACCATTTTAGTTGGAGAGGATATTGCGCCCGCCGATATTATTGCGGTGCCAAAAGATAGAATGGTTGGCATTATTTCTTTTAAAGGTTCTAATAATTCACACACAGCAATTTTAGCTCGTTCTTTGGGTATTCCAACCGTAATGGGACTTGGTGGTGAGGTTGGCATAGGTAGTTTGGATGGAAAAGAAGCCATCATTGATGGTTATCAGGGAGAAGTATATTTATCTCCGAAAAAAGCCCTAAAACAAGAGTTTTTATTATTAACCAAGCAGGAAAAGGAGTTAACTAAAGAGCTTGAATCGATACGGAAATTGCCTGCTGTTACTAAAGACGGGCAGACAGTAAAATTGTTGGTTAATACTGGTTTGCCAATAGATATAAATAATGCGCTTAAAATTGATAGCGATGGCGTTGGTTTATATCGTACCGAAATGCCATTTATGTTGCGTGAGAGATTTCCAACTGAAGAAGAGCAGTTTGTTTTATATAGGCAATTGTTGAAGATTTTTGCGCCGCGTCCAGTCGTGATGCGCACTTTGGATATTGGAGGGGATAAGTCTTTACCGTATTTTACTATCCAGGAGACCAACCCATTTTTGGGTTGGCGTGGGGTTAGAATTAGTTTGGATCATCCTGAAATATTCTTAGTCCAAATTCGTGCTATGTTGCGCGCTAATATTGGTTTTAATAATTTGCGTATTATGCTGCCCATGATCAGCGCTTTAAATGAAGTAGAAGTGGCTTTGCAGTTAATTAGGCAGGCTCGTGATGAGCTTGCTGAAAAATATCCTGATATTGTTATGCCGCAAATTGGCGTTATGATAGAAGTGCCAGCTGCCGTTTATCAAGCGCAAGATCTAGCAAAGCGTGTTGATTTTGTGTCAGTTGGTAGCAATGATCTAACTCAATATCTTTTGGCGGTTGATCGTAATAATACGCAAGTTGCTGGGCTTTATAATAGTTTACATCCAGCTGTGTTGAGGGCTTTAATGCAAACTGTGCATGCGGCTCATAAAGAAAAAGTCGAAGTGAGTATTTGTGGGGAAATGGCAAGTGATCCTGTTGCGATTATGTTGTTATTAGCAATGGGCTTTGATGCTTTGAGTATGAATGCCAATCAAATTTTAAGAGCAAAATGGTTAATTAGAAATATAAATATTTCACATGCCAAAGAATTACTTGAAGAGGTTACGCAGATGGATGATGCGTTAGAAATAAGGTATCGCATGGAGTCGGTTCTTGAGGAAGTAGGTCTTGCTGGGTTAATAAGAGCTGGAAGGTAGACGTTGATTATGTTGGTGATTTTGTATTGTTTTATTATAGGTGCATTTGCAGGTTCATTTGCTGGTCTTTTAGGAGTTGGTGGTGGTGTGATTGTTGTGCCAATGCTGGCCTGGCTTTTTAAATATATTGGATTGCCAGCCGCTTATATTATGCATATGGCGACAGCCACAGCGTTGGTAATTATGGTTTTAACGGCATCATCATCTCTTTTTGCGCATATCAAAAAAGGCGCTAAATTTTGGTATATTTACAAGCAGCTTGGTATTGGAATTATATTTGGCACAATAATGGGTGGTGTTTTTGCCCATTTTCTAAGCAGTGAAATATTGAAAATTATTTTTGCTATTTTTATGTTGTTAATGAGTGTGCGTATGCTTTTTGCTGTACAAAATAATCCTCATCGCTCATTGCCTGGTAGGGCCGGAATTTTTTCTATTGCAAGTGTTATTGGTTTGAAGTCTGGCATGTTGGGTATTGGTGGGGGAGCTATCACTATTCCATTTCTGACTTATTGCAATGTGCCTTTGCGTGATGCTGTGATTACATCAGCGGCCTGTAGTTTAACTATTGCTATTATTGGCAGCATAACGGTATTTATGACGGGCATGCATGCTGTTCACTTGCCAAAGCTTAGCTTGGGATATATTTATTTGCCTGCTGTATTTGGTGCTGGAATTGCAGCACTAATTTTTGCACAAATCGGCGCTCATTTTTCACATAAACTACCTGTTGAAATGCTAAAAAGAGTTTTTGGCGGAATTTTATTATTAATGGCAATAAAAATGTTAATATAGTTTAATGTTTGTATATCCACACATAAATCGCATAGCATTGCGTATAGGTCCTTTAAAAATTTATTGGTACGGCGTTATGTATCTTGTGGCGTTTGTTATGGCTTGGAGTTTGGCTCTTTATCGCAATAAAAAAAGTAGGCTTTTTACTAAGGAACAAATTTCTGATTTGTTGTTTTATTGTGCCATCGGGGTCATTATCGGTGGGCGCTTGGGATACATGCTATTTTATGATTTGCCGAATTTTTTGCATCAGCCGTGGATTATTTTAAAAACGTGGGATGGCGGTATGTCTTTTCATGGCGGCTGCTTAGGCGTGGTAATTGCAATGTGGTTTTTTGCGCGAAAAACAAAAAATTCATTTTTTGCTATTGCTGATTTTGTGGCGCCTCTGGTTCCGTTGGGTTTAGGGGCTGGGCGCGTTGGTAATTTTATAAATGGTGAACTATGGGGTAGAGTGACTAATGTTCCGTGGGCAATGATTTATCCGCAGGCAGGGTTCAAGCCTCGACATCCATCAGAGATTTATGAGTTTTTATTAGAAGGTATTTTGTTGTTTCTTATTCTTTGGTTTTATTCATCTAAACCGAGAAAAAGCGCTAAAGTCTCTGGTATGTTTTTGCTGTTTTATGGGTTATTTAGATTTTCTGCCGAATTTTTTAGACAGCCTGATCCGCAGCTTGGGTTTATCGCTTTTGGTTGGTTGACTATGGGGCAGTTACTTTCTTTTCCAATGATTGTTCTAGGAATTTTTCTACTGATTTATCGAAAAAAATAAGTGGGTTCTTATGTGTCAGGTAAATTTTAGTTGGCGCCAAGCCTCGTAGAGAATTATGGCAACGGCATTGGATAAGTTTAGGCTACGAATATTCTTGCGCATGGGGATTCTGGCTATTAATTCTTTTGGGGTTTTATCAAGGATTTCTTTTGGCAAGCCTCTTGTTTCAGGGCCAAATAATAAAAAATCATCAGATTTATAACTAATATTTGTGTAGGATGTTGTGCCTTTGGTTGAGCAGGCAATGACTCTTTTCGGCTTTGCGTTGGATATAAACGCATCAAAGTTTTTATGCACAATAACTTGCGTTAAATCGCGGTAATCAAGGCCCGCGCGGCGCAAATTTTTATCATCAAGCTCAAAGCCGAGCGGCTTTATTAGATGAAGTTTAGCGCCGCTATTTGCGCATAATCTAATTATATTACCGGTGTTCGGTGGTATTTCCGGCTCGTACAGTACTATGTTTAGCATGTTTATCTATATTTTTGTCTTCTGCTTTTGTCTCTGCCTTATTGTCAGCTTTATCATGTTCAATTAATTCTTCTACGTAGGTATCTAGAGCTTCTTCTTTATCGCTTTGTTTAATTAGTTTTTGCTGTCTTTGCAAATAGGCATCTCTTACAAAAATATAAGGATCAAATGCTTCATCTACTAATTTATCGGCTGGTAGTAGCTGCGCTCTCAGATCAACGTAGCGAGTAGCAAGTAATCCATACGCTAAAGTTTGGCTGTGTATTCGTGGGTACACTGTTAGGAATCTGTAGTTTATTGGATAAGCTACAGTATCGCGTATAGTGCTTGGTCCCAATAGAGGTATAACAAAGTAGGGTGAGTTTTTAGCTCCCCAGTGGGCAAACGTTAAACCTAGAGTTTCATGGTGTGGTGGCAAATTAATGTGTTTTGCCATGTCAAATAAGCCGAAGAGACCGATGGTTGAGTTAACCAAGAAGCGACAAGTGTCTGCTATTGCATATTGGAATTTTGTTTGCAGAATATCATTTGCAACTGTTGGAATCATGTCTAGGTTATCGAAGAAATTTGTGACGCCTTCTTTAACTGGGTTTGGCACAATTGCATCGTAAACTGATGCTACTGGTCTCAGGGTTATATAATCTATGTCATGATTGAATTTGAACATAGCACGATTATATCCTTCGTATGGGTCTAACTGATTGTCTGGTTTATTAGCGCAGCCGGCTAGAGTAGTGAGTGAAATCAGTGTTACTAAGATTTTTTTAAGCATTATCTATGTCTCCTTCTAAGCGGGCTTGATAATAGCATAGTTTCTTGGATTTAGGTATCATGCACATGAATTTTGTTGAGGCATTCTATGTTGTTACTTAGAGATCTTTCCGATAAAACGTCTGGACCAATTGTTGCAACTCTGGGCAATTTTGATGGTGTGCACTTGGGGCACCGAGAAATTCTACATGCGTTGCAAGAGGTGAAGAAACGGAAAAGGCTAAATTCGGCGGTTATCCTATTTGAACCACAGCCAAGGGAATACTTTTTGGATACCACAAGTGAGCGTTTAATGTCACTTAGGCAAAAAATTGAAATATTCAAAAAGTTTGATGTTGATATGGTTGTTTGTTTACGATTCAATGCGAAGTTGGCAGCCCTCAGCGCTAGAGAATTCGTTGAAAATGTTTTATTGCGCACATTGCATGTTGAGCACCTTGTGGTTGGTAGTGATTGCGCTTTTGGGTATAAAGGTACAGGTAATATTGCGCTGTTAAGAGAATATGAGAGGAAAGGCTCTTTAGTAACTGATGTTGTAGATGCAGTTTCTATTGATGGGGTAAAAGTAAGCAGCAGTCGAATCAAGCAGGTTTTGAAACAGGGCGATTTTGTATTAGCGCAAAAAATGTTGGGTATGCCTTATCGGTTGGGGGGTAAGGTTAGTCATGGAGATGAAAGAGGACGGCAGCTTGGTTATCCTACAGCGAATATTGTACTGCGATACAAGGTTTCTCCCTTAAGTGGGGTTTATTTCGGAAAAGTTATTCTTGAAAATGAGAGAGAACATTCTGGAATTGCTAATATAGGATATAGGCCGACCTTTGCTGTTGATAAACCTTTGTTGGAAATTCATATTTTAAATTTCAATCAAAACTTATATGGTCAAAAGATCTATATAGAATTTAGCCGTAAAATTCGTGACGAAATAAAATTTAATTCAAAGGATGAATTAATTTCGCAGATCGAAAAAGACCTTAAGCATACTACGCCATAATTCTTTTAATTTTATTCCAGGTCATTGCAGCTTTAGCTTGTGCGTTTTTATTAAAGTTTGCTACAAACTTATCTTCTTTTCCATAACGAAATGCTACTGTTTCAATGTTAACCTTTTGAAAGGCGTCGGTTATGTTTATGACATTTTTATTTAGATCGTCTACAAAAATTATAGCTTTAGGTTGGTATTGAGTTTTTTTGAGCAAAGCAAGTAACATTGCGCCTTTATTCAGTCCTTCAGCCATTAGAATTCCATTCATATAGCTGATTGGTCTGGCTTTGCCAAGGTGCTCTTCTTTTGCCAAGTTTTTACTTATTCCATAGCGGGCAAGATTATTTAATCGGTAAGGGTAATAGGTGCCTGGGTAGCCGCGATAGGGGCCAATAGCGCTTTTGATAAAATTTAAATGATTTTGTTCTAGGGTTTGTTCGCTGATAGAGCGGAAACTGTCGCCACGAAGAGATAATACTATTGCTTTGTAACCTTCTCTTTGTAAGTTGGTGATGTCAGGCGCTATTTTTGGGTCAACCAAGTGCATGCCATATAGATTAAAAAGTATGCCTTGTACTTTTAATAGTCCTTTAAAAGTGTGAGCGGCTAACAACTTAGAGTTTGGGTGTGTTGTTAAAAGACGACTTTGCCAATTCCACCATGGAACGCTTCCCAGTCGGTGATTGCCGACCACCAGGGTATTATCCATATCGAAGATCAGTAAAACATTTTGATTGCCATATTTGTTGCCTAAGATTTTTGCTGTTTTCACCACATCGTTAAAATTATTTGTTTGATATATTTGATGAGTTGCAGCAAAAGAAAGAGAAGAAAAAGTGGCAAGCAGAGCAAGCACAAACAGTTTAGTAATTTGCATGAATCAGACCTTATTGTAAATTAGCAGTTGAAACTCTAACATATTTTCTTATTGTTTTGGTAGGATTTTTGTGGGTTTTAAATTATGTTTTTAATGATAGTAATTAATTTTTTAATTGCGCCGCGATTTTGCTTAAGTACTTTTTGTGCTTGTCTTATGCGTAGGTCATATAATTCTTGATCATTAAATAAATTAATAACAACATTGGCTAATTCATGTGGATTATTTACTAAGCTAAGCGCTTGGTTCTTTAGCAGCAAATTTTTTATTTCAGTGAAATTAAACAAATTAGGACCGGAGATAACTGGTATGCCAATAGCCGCTGGTTCTAGAAGATTGTGGCCGCCTGTTGGAACTAAGCTTCCTCCTACAAAAGCAATATCTGATGCTCCATATAAAAGCAGCAATTCTCCAACGATATCTCCTAATATAACGTCGGTATCTACGTTGCATGCTTCTTTGTTTGCATAGCTAATTATTTTTAAGTCGTTGTTATTACAGAGCTCTTTTGTGGTAGAGAATCTTTCTGGATGGCGCGGGACTAAGAGCAATAATAGGTTTGGTATTTGTTGTTTGACGATTTTGTAAGCTGCAATGATTTGCTCGTCTTCTCCTTGATGAGTGCTACCGGCGATGAATACTTTACGTTTTTCTCCCCATTTTTGTCTTAATGCTTGGGATTTTGTGGCCAAATTTTCTGGTATAGTTAAATCAAACTTAATATTTCCCATATTTTGTGTGTTATTTTCTTTAGCACCAAGTTGAATAAAGCGAAGTTGGTCTTCTTTGGTTTGAGCGGCTATAAGGTCGATGTTGTTTAGCATTTCTTTGGTAAAACTACTAATTTTTGCATAACCACCTGTCGATTTTGGTGAGAGCCTTGCGTTGGCTAGAATTATCTTTGTCCCATATTTTTTGCTGTAGTGTAAAATATTTGGCCATAATTCGGTTTCCATAATGATTAAAAGTTGTGGTCTTATTTTTTTTAAGAATTTTTTTATGAGTATAGGCGCATCGTATGGTGCGTAGTAGTGGTGCACATTATTGCCAAAGACTTGTTTGATTTTTTGTGAGCCGGTTGGAGTCATGCAGGTTACAGTTATTGCGCACTGTGGGAAGTGCTTTTTTATTTCTTTAATTAAGGGTATTGCTGCAATAGATTCCCCAAGGGATACAGCGTGAATCCAAATGTTTTTATTTGTATTGATTTTGTGTGTAATGCAGGCAAATCGTTCTTTCATGCGTTGCCTATAAGCGGGATTTTTAAGGCTTTTGAGTAGTAAGCGCAGTACAATGAATGGCATAGCAAGATAGATAGCAAGACTGTAAATTGATCTAAGCATAGTTGTTATTTGTTAATTTTCCAGTTGGTTAATGATAACTTAATAGTAATATTTTCATTTACTAAGACTATTTTTTTGGGTAGAAGAAGATTATTTGTTAATTGATATTGCAAATAATAAATTTTCCAACCTTGTTGTTTGAGCGATAACAAAACTGAATTATTTTGTAGGTTTTTGTTATAAACTAATTTTGTATTGGGAATGCCGAGAATCCATTTGGGGAAGTTGTCAATTGGTAATGACCATCCAAGTTCTTTTTGCATAAGTTCTTCGCCGTTACTCGCAATTGCTTGTCTGCCATTTGCCAGGATGATTTTGGCATATCGGTTGGAGCCAGTGATAGTGGCGATGCCGACGCCTAAGGGGCCATTTATATTAAGATGATATTTCTCTTTATGTTGTTGCCAATTGAATTGGGCGATGTTGGCTTTTTTGTTTTGTTTGATTAGAGCTGAACCCGCCACATGCCAAGTATTAATTTTGCCTATGTGTTGTAGACGTTTTGGCCATGGAGTATGCGCTGCTTTTTTGTAGCTTATTTTTTGCTGTTGTATTGTTGTACAGCCTGTTATGGACAGTATGGCAAGCAAGAAAAAGGTTCTTTTCAACATGCTTGTTAGTGTAAATCAATCTGTTAAGATAATGCCATGAAAAATTTAACTCTTTGTTTGGATGTGGGTAACTCGAATATAGTTGCTGGAGTTTTTGCTGAACGTGAATGTTTGTGTTGTTTTCGTTATGAGACACAGCATGGTGGAACCTCAGATCAATTGGGTGTGTTTTTACGTTCGGTATTGCGCGAGAATGATATTAGTTATCAAGATGTTAATGAGATTGCCATTGCATCGGTAGTGCCGGGACTTAATTATTCGCTTATTGCAGCTTGTAAAAAGTATTTTGCTGTTACCCCTTTTATGTTGCAGCCTGGAGTGAAAACCGGGCTCAAAATTAAATATAAAAATCCGACAGAAGTTGGTGCGGATTTAATAGCAGGGAGTGTCGCTGCTTGTGAATTGTATCCCGGTGACAATTTGATTGTTATCGATTTTGGTACGGCTACTACATTTTGTGCAATTACTAATGAGAAAGAATTTTTAGGTGGTTTGATTATGCCTGGTTTACGTTTAAGTGCTGAAGCGCTGCAAAACAATACGGCGAAGTTGCCGGCCATTACCATTGTAAAGCCAGACAAAATAATTGGTGATACAGTTACTGAAAGTATTCAGGCTGGTATCTATTTTAGCCAATTAGCCGCAATCAAGGAGATTGTCGCTAATTTACAAAAAACATCTTTTAATAATTCTCCAGCTACAGTTGTGGCAACAGGTGGTTTTGCACATTTGTTTTTAGACTCTGGATTATTTGCAGTGATAAGAAATAATTTAGTGTTAGAAGGTATATTGTCAATTTTGTTAAGATCAAAACGGTAAATTATGAATAAACATAAAGCGTTATCGCTAATTTCAGGTGGGCTCGATTCATTGCTTGCAGCTAAGGTGCTTATGGAGCAAGGATTGCAACTTGAAGGTGTACATTTTGATATTGGGTTTAACCAAAACGGTACTTATGGCGCCGAAAAAGTTGCGGCAATTTTAGGTATTAAGTTACATATAGTTGATGTGGTAGACGAATTCAAGCAGGTTATGCAAAAACCTAAGCATGGTTTTGGTGCGCACATTAATCCTTGTTTAGATTGTAAGATATTTATGGTCAAAGTTGCGCTGAAGTGGGCGCAAGAGCATGGTTTTGATTTTGTGGCGACAGGAGAAGTTGTTGGTCAAAGACCAAAATCTCAGCGTGCCGAAACGTTACCAATAGTGGCGCAAGAATCTGGAGCTTATGATCTATTATTAAGGCCGTTATGCGCTAAATTATTACCACCAACTAAGCCCGAGCGGGAGGGTTGGGTCGATCGCACTAAACTATTGGCAATTAGTGGTCGTTCACGCAAAGAGCAGTTGGCTTTGGCAAAAAAATTTGGATTTACAGAGCATCCATCGCCTGCTGGAGGCTGTTTGCTAACGGAAGAGGTTTTTTCTAGGCGTATGCAAGATTTGTGGCGACATCGCAAAGAGGTAAATTATTCTCGTGATGATCTCGCGCTTTTGAGGATTGGTCGCCATTTACGCATTAATGATAAGTGTAAAATTATTGTGGGGCGCAATCACGAAGACAATTTAGAGCTAGAAAAATATGGCAAGGATCATGTGTATCTTATAACCTTAAGTCATCCCGGTCCGTTGGTTTTAATTGACGGTGAAGTTGATGCTTCGGTTTTACAAACTATAGCTAGTATTGCCGCTCATTTTTCTAAGGGTAAATTTGAGAATCAAGTAATCTTACAAGTATGTAATTATCCTGGTATGACCGAAATCAGGGTGAGGCCAATGTTGCATGAAGAGTGTAGCCAGATTATTCGCCACGTATGAGTTGAGAATCAATCGAAACTATAGACTTGACCCCTTGCATCTTGGTAGGATATAGGTTCTGCCATAAGATTGACAGGGAATCGAATCGCTATGAAAAAATCGACAATTGCTTTTTTAATGACGTTAGGCGCTGCTTGCTATATGCCGGCTTGCTTAGCGATTAATTTGTTGGGTGTATATAAACAAGCGCAAAGCAGCGACCCAACATTTAAAAACGCTCGTGCTACTTGGTTGGCTGCACGAGAGAATATTGCAATTTCTCGCGCTGGTTTGTTGCCGCAACTAACGTTAGGCGGTGGGTTAAGCCATGATTGGTCTTATACGAATAGTGATGCAGGCAGTGATAATTTTAAATACAACGAGCGTACTTATTCTTTGTCAGTGACAGAAGCGATTTTTAACTACGAGTTATGGCAGACACTCAAACAAGCTAAAGCATCGGTTAAAAGTGCTGCAGCCACTTTCTCTAGTGCAGCTGAAGAATTAATTTATCGAACAGCTAAGGCTTATTTTGATGTGTTGAATGCACAGGATACTTTGCGTTATGCCACTGCTGAGAAAGAAGCAATTGGTCGGCAATTAGATCAAGCGCGTGAACAGTTTAAGGTGGGCTTGATTGCGATTACTCCAGTTTATCAAGCGCAGGCTAGCTATGATTCTGCGAGAGCTTCGGTGATTCAAGCCAGAAATGCCGTTCTAAATGCTAAGGAGTCTTTGCGAGAGATCACTGGGAATTACTATAAGTCACTTGCTTCCTTAGTAAAAAGTTTGCCTCTTTTGACGCCGGATCCTAGGGATATTAATCAATGGGTAAAGGTTGCTCGTGATCAAAATTACACGCTGTTAGCATCTAGATACGCCATGTATGCAGCACGTGAAAATATTGCTGAGCAAGGGGCGGCACGCATGCCGACTGTGACGGCTAGCGGTGGTTATAGCTACAGACACAGTAATCGAGCAACTATGAACGGTGGTAATTACGAAACTAATCTGGCTTCTCTGGGCGTAAGCGTGAACTTCCCAGTGATTCAAGGTGGCGGTGTTACGGCTAAATTGAATCAGGCTAAGTACGAATATCAACAAGCCATTGCTAATTGGGAGCTTACTGATCGCTCTACCATTAGCGATGCACGGCAAGCCTACAATGGGGTCATGGATGCTATTAGCAAAGTTCGTGCGGATAGGCAGGCTGTTAAGTCAAATGAAAGTTCATTGAAGTCGACTGAAGCTGCTTATGTAGTTGGTACTAGTACAATGGTTGATGTGTTGTCAGTACAGGCTGATTTATATAATGCGCAAAAAGTCTTGGCGTCGGATCAATATGCTTATCTGTTAAAGACTTTGGCTCTTAAGCAAGCGGCTGGTACGTTGGGTGTTAATGACCTACAAATAATAAATCGATGGTTGCAGAAAGAGAATAGGCATGTTGCAGAACATAAGTATGCTAAAAAAGCAAAGCAATTAGCAGCTAAAAAAAATATAAAGTCACCTGTAAAAGCTCGTGCTTTAACTGAATTACATAAGGGAAATTTGCATTCAAAAGTAAAATTGATCAAAAAAAATATTCCAACAATTAAACAACAAATATTAGAAGTTAATCCCGCTCACTATACTATGCAGTTTTTGGTAACGGCTGATCCTGCACATTTGATTAAATTTGCCAATCAAAAAGGATTTCCGAAACCGGCGTTTAGCTATAGGGTGAAGACGACTCACGGTTATGTGTATAAATTAATTGCAGGGGATTTTGTGTCTAGGAATGCGGCATCTGCTGCTAAATCAAAGTTGCCAGCATATTTGCAAAAAATTAGGCCGTGGCTCCGCACTTATGCTTCCGTCAGAGTGGAGGTTAAGTAGCATATGAGTGCATCAAGCGTAATTAAGAAAATTTTAGTTTTGATTATCCTTGTGTTGTTAGGTTTTTTTGCTTGGCATGTACATAAGTTCATTACTACCCATAAGCAAAAGAAGCTCGTTACAGCAGCGCATCATTTGCCAAAGGTTCCAATAAAATCTGTAAAAATGGTAAAGAAACAAACTGCAGAGCAAGCAAAGCCAAAAACTATATTAAAACCCGCAGCAGTGAAACCTGCAAAAACGAAAGTTACGAATCTCAAGCAAGAGCCTTTGTTGATTGTTAAGAAAAAGCCAGCGCCAGTTAAGCAACAAAATTTAGCTATTAAACACGCTGTGTTGAATCCGAGTAAATCTGGGTTACATGAAGAAGTTAGCAAATCTATGCAACAAGAAAAAACCGTAGTTCCGTATTTGACTAATGAAAAAGTTAAGCAAGCGATAGAGAAGGAGAAAAAGTCCAGGGTGATTCGTCGTAAGCATCGTATAAAGCCCAGAAGCCATAAGCGACCACGTCGGCATTATAAACCAGAAAAACCAATTAGTTTTTCTCCCACTTTTACTCCGCAGGATATGCAGTTTTAATTTATTAATTAGAGCATATCCCGAAGTTTTTGTAGAGCTTGTCCGCGATGGCTAATTTGATTTTTTAAATTTGTCGGTAATTCAGCGGCTGAGCAATTGTGAGTTGGCACAAAAAATATCGGATCATAACCAAAGCCATTTTTACCTTGTGGTTTTGTTAAAATATAGCCGTGCCAAAAGCCATGAGCAATTAATGGTGTTGGGTCGTTTTCGTTGAGCATTAATACCAATACGCAGTGGAAGGTTGCCTGGCGTTTTTCATTAGGAATTTTCTGCATGAGATCTAAGACTTTTTCTAGGTTATCTCGATCAGTTGCGCTATTTCCTGCAAAACGAGATGAATAAACTCCTGGTTGATTGTTAAGTGCTGCAATGGTGAGTCCTGAGTCATCAGCAATAGTTGGTAGTTTGGTATGATGTGCACTGTGGCGTGCTTTAATGATAGCATTTTCAATAAATGTGGTACCTGTCTCAGCTATAGGTGGAATGGAGTATTCGCTTTGGGAAAATATTTGGTGATGATGTGTTGCATTCGCATCATTTTCATACTGGCTAAACATCGCATTTAATTCAATTAATTTATGCTGATTGGTACTTGCAAGAACCAATTTGGTTATTTGTTGTTTCATTGCTTAATTAGAAAATATTGTGTGATGTTTGGCAAGGGGTGAGTGCTGATGTCGCTCGCTCTAGATTTGCCAGGTCGCGGTAGGTTCTGATCTGTTGGTAGTTATTGCTTTGTAGGATTTTTCGCACTGCTTCGCCTTGTTGGAAACCGTGTTCTAGTAATAACATACCGTTTGGTTTTAGGTGTTGTTTGGCGGAGTTTATGATTTTTTTCAGATCTAGCAGGCCATTTTCAGCGGAGATTAGGGCATGTTGAGGTTCGAATTTGGTGCTAGGATGCAGGTGTGGATCATTTTGATCAATATATGGTGGGTTGCTTATAATAAGGTCAAATGTTGTGTTTTGTGATATGTTTTTAAGCCAGTTGCTGTGTATAAAATTAATGTTGGTTGCATTGTGATTTTTGGCATTTTGTTGGGCAATTTTTAAAGCTTCGGGCGAATTGTCTAGAGCAGTTATTTGCCAGTTTGGTTTTTCCGACGCAAGAGCGATTGCGATGGCACCGCATCCTGTTCCCAAGTCGGCAACTTTTAGTGAGCTATTTGATGAAAAATGCTCTAGAGTGATTTCAAGAAGTAGTTCTGTCTCTGGCCTTGGAATTAGCACATTGTGATCAACGAAAAAATCGAGGGACCAAAATTCTTTTTTTCCTAAGATATAAGCAATTGGTTCTCCTTGATTATATCGGCTCAGCATAGCATCAAATTTTTTTTGTTGAATTGCATTAAATTCTTGCTTTGGGTGAGAGTATAAATAAGAGCGCGGTTTGTTTAGGGCTGCTGCGCGTAACAATTCAAGGTCTAGCTTTTTAGTCATTTAGTGCTGCAAGCTGATCAGCTTGGTGTTCGCGAATTAGTGCATCAATTAATTCTTGCATGTAACCTTCTAATATCTCTGTGAGTTTATATAAGGTTAAATTGATGCGGTGGTCGGTAATGCGTCCTTGTGGGAAATTATAAGTGCGAATTCGCTCAGATCTATCACCTGATCCAACTAGGTTGCGTCTAGTTTCGGCAACTTGTTGGCGCTGTTTGGTGCGTTCGTGCTCTAAAATTTTTGCTTGCAACAAAGACATAGCTTTGGCTTTGTTTTTGTGCTGAGATCTTTCATCTTGACATTCTACCACCGTACCGGTCGGAACGTGTGTTATTCTAACAGCAGAGTCGGTAGTGTTAACGTGTTGGCCACCAGCACCTGATGATCGGTAAGTGTCGATTCTAAGGTCGGCAGGGTTTATGTCGATGGAATCAACAGCAGTCATTTCTGGAAATACAGCAACAGTACAGGCTGAAGTGTGAATGCGTCCCTGTGATTCTGTAACAGGAACTCTTTGTACGCGGTGCGCGCCAGATTCGAATTTGAGTTGTGAGTAAACGTCTTTACCGGATATTTTGGCGATTAATTCTTTATAACCGCCTTGTTCGGCGTCGTGGCTGTTTATGATTTCCACTTGCCACTTTTTGTTTTCGGCGAATTTTGCATACATTCGAAATAGATCTGCTGCAAAAAGCGCTGCTTCTTGACCTCCAGTTCCGGCTCTTACTTCCAAAAATATGTTACGCTCATCATCAGGATCTTTGGGTAATAATAGGGTTTTTAGATTAAGCTCGAGTTCTTTTTGTGCCTCACGTAAGTTGTTTATTTCTTCTTCTGCCAGTTCTTGTAATTCCTTGTCGTCAGATCCCAGCATTTTTTCTGCTTCTGTTATTTGTTCTTGATTGTTTGTGTATTCGTTGAAGCAATTGATAACAGGTTCCAATTGGGAGAATTCCTTAGACAAATCACGAAATTTATTTTGATCAGATATGATTTCGGTTTTGCTTAGCAGTTCATTTAATTTTTGGAAGCGTTGTTGTAGTGCTTTTAATTTTTGATAAATTGAATCTTTCATAGGAAAAGCATGATAATAGCTTTGTTGTTTGTTAGCAATGTGATTTGCATGCACTATGCTTAATCATGGAGGTCACCCGATTCCTGTTAACTCGCTGGCCCTCGCTATGCAGGCCCGTGTGATGACGGTGCCATTAATTAGTATATGTGGTAAAATCTGTTTTTTAAACGGACGCAAGGACAATTTATGAGTTACTATCAGATATATTTTCACGTACCAGAATTACATGCAGAAGAAGTGAAAAAAGCGATATTTGAGGCAGGTGCAGGTCAAATAGAAAATTATGATAAATGTGCTTGGCAAACGTCAGGCGTTGGTCAATTTCGTCCTTTGGAAGGTAGCCACCCTCATTTAGGTATGAAGGGTAAGTTAAGTAAAGTTGATGAGGTGAAGGTCGAAACTGTTTATGAGGAATCTAAGTTAGAGGCTGTGGTAGCTGCGTTAAAAGCTGCTCATCCGTACGAATCTGTGGCTTATGGCGTAATTAAATTAGAAGAATTTTAGGTGTATAAATGGGGGATCTAACCTTAATTCAAAAAATTATTGTATGGATATTGCCGGTGCTTTTCGCTATTACTGGGCATGAAGTTGCGCATGGCTGGGTGGCTTATAAACTTGGAGATAGAACCGCGCAGATGATGGGGCGGTTGACTTTAAATCCGTTAAAGCATATTGATTTGTTGGGCACGATTATTATTCCTGGTTTGTTGCTGTTGCTTGGTGGTTTTGTTTTTGGTTGGGCAAAACCCGTGCCGGTTAATTATGAAAACTTAAAGCATAAACGACGTGATGTGATTTTAGTTGCAGCAGCGGGTTGTATGGCTAATTTTATTATGGCATGTCTTTGGGGCGGTGTTGGTCGTTTTGGGGTTTTTTTATTACATCACGGGATGCAGTGGCCAATAGCGCTGGTTTTTATGGGGCAGGCTGGAATCTTGATTAACTTGATTTTGATGGCGCTAAATTTATTACCAATTCCACCGCTTGATGGTAGCAAAATTGTAGAAATGCTATTGCCCAAAAAGTGGGCCTTTCATTACGAACGTATTGCTCCGTATGGTTTCTTTATTCTTTTGTTGTTGCTAGCAACCAAAACCCTTGGCTTAATTTTAATGCCATTGGTTAATATCCTATTTCGTTTGGTTATGCTTATTGTTGGTTTTTGAACGATTGTCTTATTATATTAGAACATGCTAATATAGTGTTTTTTTAACGATGTTTATTTATGAGACGTAAATTATTTATTGTAATCATTTTGTTATGTGCCGCGATATTTAGCGCAATTTTTTTATTAAAAGATTCTAAGCATAAGCAAGGACTAATTAAATCTTCTGTTGCAAAGCAAAGTTTTATTATCGCTAAAAAAGAGTTAATACCAAATTATTACAGAGTGAGTGGTACTGTAGAACCAAATACTACTGGTAAATTAGCCGCGCAAATTGTTGGCAAAATAGATAACGTTTTTGTTAAAAATGGCGATAATGTTAAAAAAGGCGAATTGTTAATTAAGATCGATAGCCGCGATTATGTGGCAAAATTAGCGGCTGCGAAGCAAGCGGTAGAGGCTGCTAAAGCACTGTTTGCGGAACAGAAAAACAATATAAAGCGTATGCAAAATATGCTTAAAAAATCTTATATAAGTCATAGTTTGTATGATCAATCATTGGCGGCTTTTTTACAGAGTAAAGCTAATTTGTTGGGTGCAGAAAAGGTGTATGATCAGGCTAAAGTTGCTCTGAGCTATTGTAAAATAACGGCTCCTGCTAATGGCGTTATTTTATCAAGAAATGTTGATCCAAGCGATCAGGCATCTCCTGGTAAGATATTGTTAACTATTCAGACTAGTACGTTGTTACATATGGCGGTTAATGTGCCGGCTATGTTTATGCATAAGTTAAAGTTGGGTGATGTAATTAATTTAGAAGTTAATGGTAAAAACCTATTAGGAAAAGTTTCGGAAATAGCACCTAATATTGACTCTGATAGCAGAACTTTCTTGATGAAGATCGCAATCCGAGCGAAAGAGGGTGATTTATTTTCTGGAAGTTATGGTTATGCGGATTTGCCAATTGGCGAGAGGCAGGCTGTGGTTATTCCTACAAAGGCAGTTGTAACAGTTGGTCAGTTGGAATTGGTCAAAATTATACATAATGGTGACATTATCCGGACCTTTATTACCACAGGTCAGGCCGTTGATGGTGATAAGATTGAGGTTTTGTCTGGCTTGGAGGGTGGTGAGAAGGTTTTGGTTTAAAGGGTTGGGGGCGCATCAAGTTGGGATGACGGTGCTGTCGATTAGCGGATGAGGTTTGTTTGGCAGATGTAGGGGCGGACCCCTGTGTCCGCCCTTGATTAAACATGCACGGTATTTTTATGTCAGAAAAAAATAAACAAGGATTAATTACCAAAATTGTATCGCTGTTTTTGCGGTCTAAATTGGCTATTGTTTTAATTATTGTATCAATGTTACTTGGTATTGCCGCTGTTATTGTGACCCCAAAAGAAGAAGATCCACAGATTGTGGTGCCAATGGCTGATGTCGTAGTTCAGGTGCCTGGTGTAAAGGCTGCTGAAGTGAACCGGTTAGTTGCAACACCTTTGGAAAGGTTAATATGGCAAGTTAAGGGTATAGAAGATGTTTATAGTGTATCGCGCGATGGGGAAGCGTTAGTTACAGCAAGATTTTTCGTAGGGCAAAATCAGGAAGATGCGTTAGTTCGGCTTTTGACCAAGATCGATATGAATGCTGATGTTATGCCCTCTATTGTGAAAAGCTGGTTGGTAAAACCTGTTAGCATAGATGATGTGCCAATAGTGAATGTTGCACTTTATTCCGCTAAAGAAAGTGATTTTACGGTGCGGCGTGTTGCTGAAGAGGTCTTGAACGAACTTAGTAAAGTAGAAAATATTTCTAAAACTTGTATTGTGGGTGGGCGAAAATTAGTAGCTCGTGTTGAGTTAACGCCGTATAAGTTAGCGGCCTATAAAATAACTCCATTGCAAGTGTATCAAGCCATTCAAAATGATGATCTTGCGGTTATTGCTGGTAAACTTAATCGTGAAAATTTGCAATTTAATGTTACTAGTGATTCTTTTTTAGTTAATAAAAGTGATTTATCAAATGTTGTGGTTGGAGTTTATGCAGGACGCATCGTTTATTTGAAAGATATTGCGAAAGTTTTAGTTGGACCAAGTTTGGCAACTAATTATAGTTTTATTGATTTTGCCGGTGATAATTCTTTTTATCCTGCAACTACCGTTGGTTTGGCGAAGAAGAGTGGTTCTAACGCGGTAACTGTTGCAAATAATATAGTTGCGAAATTAAAAGAACTCAAAAAAACTGTTATTCCAAGTGACATCAAGACAAAAATCATTAGAAATTACGGTAAAACTGCGCATGATAAAGTAAATACATTGCTTTATTCATTGGGGCTTGCAATTTTAACAGTAGTTGCGGTTTTGATGTGGTTTTTAGGATGGCGTGAAGCGCTTATTGTGGCTGTTTCTGTCCCTATTAGTTTTGCGCTGGCTTTATTTGTGGATTATTTATTTGGTTACTCTATCAATAGGGTTACTTTATTTGCGTTAATTTTGTCTTTGGGTTTGGTGGTGGATGATCCAATAACTAATGTTGAAAATATTCAGCGTCATATTTTGCAGAGTGCTAGGAATATATCTGATTCTATTTTGATTGCAGTGAATGAAGTGCTTCCACCAGTTATCATGTCGTCTTTGACTATTATTGTGTCATTTCTGCCTCTGTTTTTTATTACTGGGATGATGGGGCCATATATGTCACCTATGGCGTCAACCGTACCACTTACAATTATATTCTCGACGGTTTGCTCATTAACTGTAGTACCATGGATGAGTTATATGATGTTGCGATCCAAAGCGTGTCATCATGAGGGGATTTCTCTTGAAGATAACCATCACCATGATGTAACACCGGAATGGGTAAAACGCGGTTATCGCAAAATTGTTGAACCTTTTTTGGAATCAAGTAAAAGGCGCTGGCTATTATTGATTGGAATTATTGCTGCTTTATTGGTGTGTGTGATTTTGATATTGATGCAGAAAGTGCCGTTACAGTTATTGCCATTTGATAATAAAAATGAATTACAGCTTGTAATCAACATGCCGGAAGGCACAACTTTGGAAGGGACTAATAGAGTAGTTAATGAGATGGGACAGTATTTACATGGTATAAAAGATGTAAAGAATTTTGTGACATATGTGGGTTCCCCGTCTCCTATGGATTTTAACGGTATGGTGCGCCATTATTATTTAAGGCAATCGGACAATTTAGCTGATATTCGTGTTAATTTGGTAGATAAGGGTGAGCGGAGTTTAAGTAGTCACGAGTTAGCTCTAAAAATGCGTAAAAGGCTGGAAGAAATTGCTAGCGCCAATAAAGCTAAACTTGCAATTATTGAAATGCCACCAGGACCCCCAGTGCTTTCTACTATTGTTGCGGAAATACGCGGTACGCCATCAAGTAGTTATGCTCAGTTGATTCAGGGAGCTAAGGCCGTTGAGTCGCTGCTTAAAAAAGAGAAGTATGTAGTAGATGTTAGTGATTCAAGTGAAAAAGTGAGAGATAAATTAAATTTTGTATTGGATAAAGAGAAGGCTGCTTTAAACGGGGTAAGCGCTGCTGAGGTTGCTAGTACTTTAAAATTGGTGTTAGGTGAGAATACGCCAATGCTGTTGCATAAAGTTGGTGAGCGTAATGCTTTGGTCATTCAAATAATGACGCCACTTAAATATCGCTCTTCCAGTGAAGATTTGTCGCAAATAAATGTGCGCAATCAAAGTGGAGGTTTAGTGCCATTGGTAGAGCTTGGGCATTTTGAAAAAAACCTACAGGATCAGCCTATTTATCAGAAGAATTTGCACAATTTGGTTTATGTCTATGCTAATGTAGCTGGTCGTCCGCCGGCTGATGTAGTGCTGCAAATGCATCGTTATTTGGAGAATCATCCTTTGCCAAATAATTTGAGGGTTGATTGGACGGATGAGGGTTCGATTCATATTACTGTAAGGGTGTTCCGTGATATGGGTTTGGGTTTTGCGGCAGCCTTGTTGGCGATTTATGTGTTGTTATTTCTGCAAACAGATTCTTTTATTATTCCTTTGATTATGATGTTGGCAATTCCTTTGACAATTATTGGTATTGTGCCAGGATTTTGGTTGCTTAATGTCATTGCTAATCATCCAATCGGTGGTTTTCCAACGCCGATATTTTTTACTGCAACCAGCATGATAGGTATGATTGCTTTGGGTGGTATAGTGATTCGCAATTCACTAATCTTAATTAGCTTTATTGATAATAGTGTCAAGCAAGGCATGTCGTTTAAGGAGGCTGTGTTAATGAGTGGTGCGGTGCGGTTGCGCCCCATATTTTTAACGGCAGTCACGGCAGCACTTGGTGCTTGGCCGATAACATTGGATCCAATTTTTTCAGGTCTCGCTTGGGCGTTAATTTTCGGTCTGTGTGCTTCTACTGCATTTTCGCTTTTGGTAATTCCCGTTACTTATTATGCTTTGGTAGGTAGCAAATCGAAGACATCGTTGTCTTGTGATTTAATTTAATCTTATAAGTCAGTAAAAATTACTTAGTTTAGCGTTCGAAATACCAAATTTTTGGCGATCAGTTTTTATTTCTTTTTCACTAAGATAATCCTCGAGCTATTGCTCAACAAACAAAACGTCATCCTGACGGACGTCAGGATCCGGAGGTAGATAAAAAGAAAATTCTAAATATTTTTTTAAGGACTCTGGGTTCTCGTGTCCGCTGGAATAACGGTGAATAACTACAATTATTTTATTAAGACTAATTATAGGAGGCGTCTGATGAGAGAGGATTTTGTTGATGTTGTTGTTTTATCTCAAGGATTGATTCGTGTTAAATACGAGGAACGTGATATTGATGGTTATGCTCCAGGGCGGGTTCCAGTTCCGCCAATCTTAGAAAGAGAAGCGGCAGAAAAATTACATGAAGCGGCGCGGAGGGCCCAAGAAATTGGCATTATATTTTGTGTGCGTGGAGCATATGCTGCTGCAGATCAATTTGATGGCGAATTTGCCTGGGCTGATACGGTGAGATTGCGTTTCTTGGATGAAGACACAGATAAAATTTTAACTAATGAAGTTCGTATTGAAAAATTGAGAGAAATTATGTCTGAATTTGGTTTTGAATATTTGGAAGACCTAGAATCTTTACGGTACGAATATACTATTTTCGATCAACCATTGACACTTCATATTGACTCATTTTCACGAATTTTCGCCAAAAAACGCAACAAATTTAGCAAACGTGAAAAAAAAGTTTGGAAGCATTTGGAGCAAATATTAAGGCAGATTCGTCGTTTTGGTGAGTTAGATCCACCCAAAATGATATATGTTGTTACACAATTGCGTAAGTATAATCACTTCATTTTAAAGAATAAAAAGTTATTAACTGCGATTGTAAAAAGCCTTGAAGGAGCAGTTGTCGATGCTCAGGTTAGTAATGATGCGTTGCGTACAGAACATTGTTATTTATTGATGACGCTTAGATTTTTTCTTATGCACCGTTTGAAATGGTATCTTAAGAAACCGTATTCACTAACTGTTGACGAGTCGGATGAAATAAAAAAGAGTCTTAATGTTCTGCATGAAATCGCGGATCGAGATGGTGCTAGGGTTGCGGATTATTTTTTAATGTATGAGGCACGGTGTTTGATTGAATATTATGAGGGCAGAGTAAAGCTTATTAAACGCAAAGGACAGGCTTTTGACGAGGTAATGGATTTTCTCGATATATTTAAATCACATGGATCCGGTATTCGTTATAAACATCTAGAAATAATAAAAAGGATATTCAAAAATGATGTATCTCAATGGTGTTTATACGCAAACGCTACGATGCTACGTGATAGATCTTTATCTGATATGGATTTTTTACGTGAGCGCTTTATCAATATTTTTCATATGTATCGTGCTTATGGTCGCAGAGAAAGGAGGGAGGTTAATAAGTTATATGCTAATAAAAAAAGGAAGAAAATAAGGTTTGATTGGCGTGTGGCCTATCCATATATTATAGAATTGGAGAGGCGTTTATCTAGATCTAATGATGTGAGTTTCGTGGACAACGTGTTAGATGTTATAAAGGACATTATCTATGCTCGTTATTCACTATTATTTTGTGCTGTATATCATGATGATAAGCATAGTAGATTGGCAACTTGCGAGGGCGTTTTGCATTTGTTGTACACATTGAGCTTTTCTAGTGCAACAAAAGATGTTGCAAGATGGAATGATGTTGTTGTGCGAGCAAACGCGCTTATTGCTAAGTTGCTTGATATAGTGGCAAACGGGGAAGATAATCAATCAGGCAAAATATTTCAAAAAGGTGATAAATTTAGTTTTCCATATTGCAAGGAATTTGCCTTATATGACGAGCGGTTGCAGATGGCCTCTTTAACGAAAGTTAGATCTGTTGATTCTGTAGTAGCAGAGCTTATTCATGAATCTTCACTGTTGGCAATGGGGTCTGATGTTTCGTATAGTGACTCTGAGTTGTTGGAAGGTGTTCCTATGAGTGAAAAATATCCAGGTTCGCCGAAGCCGTCTTTGTCTAGAGATTTTATGAGACATTCTTCCCGCTTTTTTCTGGCACGCTCGGAGTTGAGTGATACTGACATTACTTCTCGGGTGTCAGTATCTCTTACCCTTGATTAATGTTTATATATTTCAAAGCCGCAGTTGAGTAATTTTTGCTTGATTGCGGTTTTGCTGCTGCAATTTAATTTTTCGCGTATGTTACTAAGGTGCGTTTCTACTGTACGAGGTGAAATATTGAGTTGATCAGCCGTTTCTTTAGTGTTATGTCCTTGCAAAATATGCAGCACACAGTCTAGTTCTCGCCCGGACAAAACTATGCCTTTTAATTCTCCTGCCGTAAATTTATAGTTATTTATTTTAGTTTCTTTTAAATACTTCTGCTTAATGTTGTAGGTTTGCTTGTGTAATCTTTCTAAATGATATCTATCGAAGGTTTTGTTTGTTTGTGTTTGACCTATATGGGCCGATATTTTGATTGGTATTTTTTCGGCGTGTTCTATATATGGTCGTGCCTTTTCCTTAAAGTACATGGTAAATCTTTTTAGAACATCAAGATTATTTAGATAGAAATTTATTATTTGTTTATTGTGAGCACTACTACCAAAATTATAAAATTCGCAATAATTGTCTCTTTTTTCTACTAAAGTTATGCCGTTCCCTATATTAAAACCAAATTCAGCATCTTCTAGAAATGTTTTAGCGTCCTGCAATGCTGACCACAAAATAAAGCCGGATTTATGTAGTTCCGGGTCTTTTAGTAGGATGCTAATATGGTGATAGCCTTTAGCGTAGAAATTTTTTGTCCACTCTTTATTGTCGCACAGTGTTATGTGTTTATTATCTGAATAATTTTTTATGTAGCGAAAATAGGTAATATCGAATCTTCGTAATGGTGCACAGATTTCCTCGATTTTATCGGCATAATAAAGACTTGGATGTCTAGATGTAATTGAATCCTGGTTGACTGACATCAATTTAACTCCATAAAGAAGGTAAATTTTAGCACTGTAAATGATTTCCGCAAATTTTTGTTATTGTGTATAACGGTTTTTTGTCGTTTTTATTAGGCGTAATAGGTCTATTTCGATCTTTTTACCAATTTTAGCGGAGATGGCTTTTTTATAGGGGTTGTAGGTTCTTGTTGATCTGTTGCTTCTTGATAGTTTTCGATATCTTCTGGTGAAAACATAAAGTTAGTTTGTTCTGGATTTTCACGCGCATAGATTGCAAGAATAGATGGAGTTGGCAGATAAATGGACACTACCTCACCGCCAAATCTGCCTAAGAATTCTGTTGCATCATTTCCCATACGTAGATCTTTAGTGGCGCGCGGAGCAATGTTAAAAACTATTCGACCATCTTGCACCTGTTCTTGTGGGACAACGACGTTTTCGGCCTCGGCATTTATTAAAATATGAGGCGTCATACCATTATCCAAGATCCATTCATAAAATGCGCGAAGTAAGTAAGGGCGAGTTGGAGTCATTAGAGATCTTCTCTAATTTCTCTTTCTAATTCAGAAAGACTGGATTGAAATGATTCTCTAGCAAATAGATTCTTCGCATAATTTGTTATTGCTTTGGCTTTTGTTGGCAGTTCGATTCCATATTTTGGTAGGCGCCATAATAATGGTGCCAAATAGCAATCTACCAATGAAAACTCTTCGCTTAAGAAAAATGGCATTTCTGCAAATAGTGGACTAACAGAAATGAGCTGCTCTTGTAAGCTTTCTCTAGCCTTATCTTGAGCCGCTTTTTTGCTTTTATCGTTTTCTAGAATATAGGCTTGTTGCATCCAATCTTGTTCGATTCTATGCATCATTAAACGGCATTTGGCTCTAGCAATTGGATAGACAGGAAGAAGTGGGGGGTGCGGAAAGCGTTCATCCAAGTATTCCATAATAATTTGTGGTTCATAGAGAACAAGTTCACGATCTAATAGCGTCGGAGTATTGCCGTATGGATTAAGTTCTAACAAATCAACCGGCGGATTGTTGGAGTCGACGTGTAAAATATCAACCGCAACCCCTTTTTCCGCTAGTACAATGCGAACTTTGTGACTGTTGATGCCGGTGGCATCTGAATAGAGGGTCATGGCCGATCTTTTTACTGTGTTCATGCGGGCTATCCTGCTTAAGTTAATGGCTGGGGAACTAGGATTCGAACCTAGATTAACGGAGTCAGAGTCCGCTGTCTTGCCATTAGACTATTCCCCACTCAAGAAACGTGATGTTAACGTTTTGAGTATTGGGTTCTCTTGCGTGCCTTGAGTAAGCCAGTTTTCTTACGTTCAACCTTACGAGAGTCGCGAGTAACGAACCCTTCTTGACGTAAAACTTGCTTCAACTCAGAGTCGAAGTCGATCAGCGCGCGAGTCAATCCATGTCTTATGGCTCCAGCTTGTCCGCTGTCTCCACCACCTCTGACTGTTGCATGAATGTCGAATTTGTCCAACATATCAACAGTTATGAGTGGTTGACGAATGATCATGTGTGCGGTTTTACGACCGAAATACTCTTCAAGTGGAAGATTGTTTATATTTATCTTGCCAGTTCCTGGTCGTATAAAAACACGGGCGGTCGATGTTTTGCGTCGACCAGTGCCATAGTGTTGAGTAATCTTTTGCTTCGCAACTGCCATAGTTCTTAATCCTCGTTAATATCTAAAATTTTTGGTTGTTGAGCAGCGTGTGGATGCTGATCATCTTTATATACCTTTAGTTTGCGTAACATTTGTCTGCCTAATGGCCCCTTAGGGAGCATGCCTTTGACAGCTTTTTCAATTATGCGACGAGAATCTTTCGCTAACAATTTATCAAATGTTATGGATTTGATACCGCCAGGGTAGCCAGTATGATGATGATAAAGCTTATCAGTAGTCTTGTTGCCGGTTACTTTGATTTTGTCCGCATTAATAATCACCATATAGTCCCCAGTATCCATGTGAGGAGTATAGGTGGCTTTATGTTTGCCTCTTAATCTAAAAGCCACTTCACTTGCCAAGCGACCTAAAGTCTTGTCGGCAGCGTCAACTAGGTACCAGTCGTGTTTTATATCTTTGGCTTTTGCGCTATAAGTCGTCATTACTGTTTCTCTCTAAATACCGAAAAGGACCGCATGATACAGTAGTTATGCGGAATATTCAAGCAATAGTTGCATGGTGTTATTGATGGTTTTGTCTTCAATTTCAGTGAGGCTTAAGTTAGGGGCGCAACTTTTAACTTGAGTTAGTTTTAAGTTTTTAAATCCGCATGGATTTATGCGCGAAAATGGCTCTAAATCCATATCAATATTTAAGGCAATACCATGATACGTTGCGCCGCGGGTAATTTTTAAACCTATAGAGCAAATTTTAGCCTGATCAACATATACCCCCGGAGCATCTTCGCGAGCGTAAGCTTCAATTTTATACTCCTTAAGAGTGTTGATAACACCTTGTTCTAGTAGATTAACAAATTGTTTAACTCCAATTTTACGACGACGTATGTCGATTAAAGGGTAAATGATAAGTTGTCCTGGACCATGATAAGTAACTTGTCCTCCGCGATCGGTTTGAACTATGGGGATATCCCCAGGATTTAGGATGTGTTCTTTCTTGCCAGCTTGACCTTGGGTAAAGACTGGATGATGTTGTAAGCTCCATATTTCATCTGGTGTTTCCGGAGTGCGGTTTAGTGTGAAATCACGCATTTGCTGCCAAATTACTTGGTAGTTTGATATCGGTAGTTTTTTTATTTTAATACCTTGCATAGTTGTTTATCTCAGAAAGCTTCGTCATTTTGTAGAAAGCACCGTCATCCCGGACTTGATCCGGGATCTTCTTGGTTCGGCACGATGTTTTTTTGAGCGTGCCGTGCGGGTTTAACATGGGCGGACACAGGGGGCCGCCCTTACATGTGCCAAACAAATCATTAGTACAAGTCTTTATATAGCGTAATCATTTTATACCAAATAGGGCCTGCTTTACCATCAGCAACAGGCTTGTTATCTAATGTTGTTATTGGCTCTATTTCACGGCTGCTGCTGGTGATCCAAACTTCATTAGCATTTTGCAATTCATCTTTAGTGATTGGTTGTTCTTTATATGGCATGGAATTTTTGGCAGCCAGTTCTAGAGTTAATTCGCGAGTTATGCCCGGTAATATGTTGGAGGATAATGGTGGAGTCATTATTATCCCATTTTTCACTATGAAGACATTGCATGAAGCGCATTCAGTTACTAGATTATCGCGTAACATAATGGTTTCGGTTGCATTATGTTCAACAGCATAGGTTCGAGCCAAAATATTTGGTAGCAATGAAATGGCTTTTACACAACAGTCACGACGTCTCGCATCCTCTATTGTTACGGCCCGTGACCCCTTAGCTAGGCCCTCAATGGATTTTGTTAAATAAGATATATCGGTTAAAGCAAAAATGGTTGGGGTTAGTTTTTCTGGTATAACGTGGGCTCTATGATCATCGGCCCCGCGAGTCACCTGGAGATAAATATGGTTGCTACCACTATCGATATGATTTTTTTCTATTAGGGTGTTAAATATGGTCAACCATTCTGCATTAGAGTGTAGTGCTGGTATATTTATAGCATTTAAATTGCGTTTTAGTCTGGCTAAATGTTTTTCTGGATAGAAAAGCTTATTTTCGTATATTTGAATATGCTCATAAACACCGTCTGCAAATAAGAAGCCTCGATCAAGTGGAGAGATCGAGGCTTCTTTTATAGGCATGTAGCGCCCATTCAGATAAATTATTTTATACATATTTTTTAAAATAATTTAGCAATATGATCGATTAAGCGTGACACTATGCCGCCCTTTTGGTCATCACTTAGAGCAACTAATGGCTGCGTATTTATCGGTTTGCCATTTAGGGTAACCGTAACAGTGCCATATTGTTGTCCTTTAGTAATTGGAGCGGTTAGCTTGCCATCCAAAGTTGTGTTTACGTTTATGTTTTTGTATTGACCGATTGGTATGGTTACATACAAACCATTAATTAAGCCGAGGCCAACTTTTTTGTGTTGTCCGAACCATACTCTTGGTGTCATGACGGCTGTGTTTGGATCATAGAGTTTATGCGTCTCGAAAAAACGGAAACCATAGGTTAATAGCGCTTCACTTTCATTGGCTCTGGCGCTGTCAGTTGGCGTGCCCATGACAACAGAAATTAAACGCATGCCATTGCGCATTGCTGAAGATATCAAGCAATATCCAGCCTCCTCGGTGTGGCCAGTTTTTAGTCCGTCAACAGAAGGGTCGCGCCATAATAAACGGTTGCGGTTTGGTTGTTTTATGTTGTTGTAGTTGATCCATTTTTGGCTAAACCAGTGATAGTATTCAGGGTAGTTTTGAATTATTGCGCGAGTTAATTTTGCCAAATCCATCGGTGTTGAGTAATGATCAGGTTTTGGTAATCCATTGCAATCGCTGAAGTGAGTATTGGTCATGCCAAGTGCTTTGGCGGTTTGATTCATCAAATCTACAAAAGCTTGCTCGGTGCCACCAATATATTCGGCCATAGCATAAGTTGCGTCATTGCCTGAAGCCACAATGATGCCTTGGATTAGAAGCTTTACTGGAACCTTTGTGCCAACTTTAACAAACATGCGAGATCCACCCATTTGCCAGGCTTTTTTGCTTATGCGAACTTGGTCGTCAAGTTGAATGCGGCCTTGTTGCAGCTCATCAGCAATAATATAGAGAGTCATTAGCTTGGTTAGGCTGGCAGGTGCCATGCGTTCATTAGCGTTTTTTTGGGCAATTATATTGCCGCTATTAGCGTCCATCAGAACGTAGCCTTTAGCTGATAATGTTGGAGGATTGGGAATTAACGCTGGAGTTGGGGCCGGTGCAGCAATCGGCGCAGCGGTAGTTGTGGTTATATCGCTTGATGGAGTCGCCTCAGTTGTAGTTGTTGCAGCTGTGCTTTGAGAGTTTGCATTGTTTACCATTGATGGTAAAGCTGGTGCGGTTGGCTGAGTTGCTGCGCAAACTGCAACGCTCATTAATATGCCAAACATTGACATTATACACTTGTTGAGTAATTTCATTGTATTGCTTCCTCCATATAAAATTCGTCGCATTTTAGCATTGTGTATCATGTATAACAATATTAACCAATAGCAACGCGTATTGGTACGCCGTGCTTCAATTGCCATAGTTTTGGATCTATTGCGGTTACTCTAACGCGTGCTGTTCCGTCTTTAATAAACCCTAGTTTCTCCGCAGCAATGTAAGATAAATCTATAATGCGGTTTTTATCAAATGGTCCGCGGTCATTTACCTTAACAATTATTTTTCTACTATTGGTGAGATTTGTGACTTGAACAAAAGTTGGAATTGGTAGTGTTGTACTAGCTGCCGTCATTTTAAATGGGTCGTAAATTTCTCTATCTGAAGTTAATTTGCCTTGAAATTTAGTGCCGTACCAGGATGCTACTCCCACTTTGCTATATCCCTTTGCCGAGGATAACACTTTGTAACATTTATCATTCACACAGTAGGTTGGTTTATTGCCATATTTGCTTTGCTTGACTGATATTGGCTTGGCATTTTTAACTTTGTTTGGGTTTATATATTTTTTAGGTGCTGAATCTTTTTGGATGGTTGGTTTGCGTCTTGCTTTAGGCGCAGCATTTTGATTTATAGTTGAGCAACTCATTAAGGGTAAGGTCGAAAGTGATAAAATTGCAAGACCAATTATTGTTACGTTTTTTCCATGTTCCCACATTTTTTGTGTTACCATATCCTGCGATTTGTAAGTTCCAGTAGAGGATACTATGGATAAGAAATATTTACAATTTGATCTGTTAACACAGCGTTTTATCGTAAAAAGGTGGGCGACTCCTGTTGGTAAAGAAGTAAGGCAGAAGATTATTGATGCAATAGAAAATTCTCAGGATGTTCGGAAAGTTTTAGAGCCATATGTATTGGAGCATGCTGCTAATATTGATCCATATAATTATCCTTATTATCCGCCAGATGCTATGGAAGAGGAGGAGTTCTGGGTTTTAACTACCCATGATTTGCAAGGCATTGTTTTTGAGAATAAAAACTTTGCTGATTCCGAATCTTTGATTAAACAGAATTTGAGTTATGCCAAGTTCATTAAATGTAATCTTTCTAAAGTTAGTTTCAGAAAGACTGATTTGTCTTTCATTAAATTCAATGATTGTGATCTGCAAGAGGCTGTTTTTGCTGAATCCGGGGGGATTAATTCCGATTTTTTAGCATCAAATCTGCATGGTGCTAGTTTCGTTGGTGTTGAGTTTGTCCAGCCCAATTTTTCTGGAGCTGATTTGCGAGAGGTGCATTTTGAAGATACCTTGTTGGAAGAGATAACGGTTAACTATTTAACCCATTTTGATAGAGAGTTGCATTTGAAGTGGAGTAAAGACAGTAAAAATTTGAAGCAACTTGCGGATTTATATCGCGCAGTGCGTTTGGGATATGAAAATGCAGCATTGCGTAATAATGCTGATTTTTATTTAGTTCAAGAAAGAATAGCGTATAGACAGCATGTTTTATGGCCGGCAATTGCGAAAAACAAAAGCGTTTCGGCGTTTTTATATTGGCTGAGAGATTTGATTGGTTTTGTTTTATCTGGTTATGGCACGTCTCCTGTTCGTACTTTTTGGTATGGGTTTATGATCAGCTTGGTTTATGCAATTATTTATACTGTAGCTGGTGTGCCTACGGAGCTTTATAGCAAACAATCTGATTTTTTAAGCGCACTTTACTTTTCACTCACAACATTTTCAACATTGGGTTATGGTGATTTGGTTTATGATGAGGCTCATGTATTTATGCGTCTTTTAGCAACGAGTGAAGCTTGGATTGGGGCTATATTTATCGCTTTTTTTGTGGTTATTTTTTCACGCAAGATATTACGTTAGATGTACTGGCAAAGTGTAAAAAAGATACCGAATTTATATGATGATGTGGTTCATATATGGCGTATCGATATTCGTAGTCTTGATCAATGCTACAATAGGCTAGAGAAGTTGTTGTTGGCGGATGAGATTAAAAGGGCAGATCGGTTTGTTTTTCCTCAGGGGCGAGCAATGTTTGTGCTATCTAGAGGAATTTTGCGTTATTTGTTATCAGTATATTTAAAAAGAAATGTTAATGATATTGAATTTTGCCATAACTCTTATGGTAAACCTAGGCTTTGTGACGATGGTTTGTTCTTTAATTTATCTCATTCTAATGATTTGATTCTAATTTCTTTTAGTGCGCGGTGTGATTTAGGTATAGATGTTGAATATATGAAATCTGGTATTGATTTTGTTGGGATTGCAAAGCGTTATTTTTCTCTGTATGAGATCAATCAGCTTGAAGGGTTTGTTGGCGAAGATTTGTGTCGGGCTTTTTATCGTTGCTGGAGTCGCAAAGAATCCTTTCTGAAGGCTTTGGGAGTAGGGTTGGCGCATAATTTAAAAAATTTTGATGTCAATGTGGCTGATGGTTCTGAGAACTTATTGAAAGATGTTCGTGAGCCAGTGATTGATTGGCATAATTGGCAGATGCTTGATTTGTCTATAGATGTTGATTATGCTGCCGCTTTGACTATAGCAGGAGCTTGTGTCGATGTTCAGGGAAGGGTTTTTTCACCGAATTTGTTAGGGGAACTATGATGTCTTTGTCAGGAAAATTTAGTCGTGGTAGCGTGGTTTTATTGCTTGGTGTTATAGGTTTGACAGCTTTTGTTATTGGAACTTTTTATCCCCCGTCTTTTTTGCAAAAGGTGCTTTATCTTGTTGGTGCTTTGTTATTAACAAGTTCTGCAGCGCTTGATAAGAACATTTTTTTTACCGTGTTAGAAGTGGTTGTTGTTGTTGGTACATTTATTGCCTTTTTCCCGCTAAGCGCACTAATTAAAGCTGGTGTTCCAGCTGCTTTAACATTATTGGCAATTTTGTATCTGTGGCACATGGAAGAAATTAAAAATTTGCTTGGCATTCTGGGGTGTATTGGTTTGTTACTTCTAGCTGCCGGTTTCGCTACATCCGAATCAATCGTTTACTTCTTTGGTAGCCTTGTTCTATCTACTTACTCCATTATTGTTTTTTTAAAGAATAAAGACAAATTAGCTATGATTTTTGTGATTTTGAATGTGTTTTTTGCGCTGGGTTCTTTGGGTAATATATTTGGGTATTGAATTTCGTAACTGATTACTAGTCATTTTGGTATCAAGATAAAAGAAAAAAGCTAAAATGTGGTTGTAAAACCATTTGTAATGATGTATCATTACAAAATTACCGATAATTGGGTGGATGATTGTGAGTGATAAAAATGTGGATAGTTGGAAGTTTTTTTTAAAGATATGTGTTGAATTGAAAACTGCTAATGAATTAGAGGGATTTTTTCGCTTTATTTTGACACACGGTGAGAGGGAGGATATAGCTCACCGTATTAGGATTGTGAAGGAATTGCTTCTCGAGGAAAAGACTCAACGTGAGATAGCAGCTTCAACAGGAGTTAGCATAGCCAAAATTACCCGTGGCTCTAATCAGCTAAAGGATGCTGATGTGAAACTAAAGAACTTTCTTAAAAGTAAATTATAGAGAGAAAAAGATGAAAAAGATTATTCAGACAGTATCTAAAGCCAGAAACGTTCCAACTGGATTCTATGTTTTATTTTATACTGAAATATGCGAACTATTTGGGCGTTTTGGTATAACTGCGCTATTGGTTTTATATTTAACGAAGTATTTTCATTTCTCCGATGTGTATGCTTTTGCTGTTTTTGGTTCATTTATATCATTGCTTTTTGTAACGCCTATAGTTGGTGGATTATTAAGCGATCGTTATTTAGGGAAAATACACTCTATAGTTTTAGGTGCTACAATTATGGGTTTTGGTAATTTATTGCTTGCTACCCAAGAGCTTAAACAGGTGTATCTTTGGCCTGGCTCTTATTGTTATAGGTAGTGGTCTATTTTTACCAAATATTACCGCTCTTTTTGGCAGGATTTATCAAGGTAGTGATTTTCAAAATCGTGAAAATGGTTTTAGCGCATACTATCTGGCAAAAAACTTGGGAGCATTGTTAGCGCCAATTATTTGTGGATTTATAAGCGCTGAATATAGTTATGGACTTGCTTTTTTATTTAGCTCAGCAGCGATGTTCAGTGGTGTTGCTGTTTTCATTTTAGGTAAAAGGAGCTTAATTCATGTTGAAGATGATGTGCAGTGTAACAAACGAAATGTCGCCTTTATATATCTTTGTTTGGTTGCGGTTATCCCGCTAATTTTTATTTTGCTTAAATTGGAGATTGATGGCTCCGTGCTTTTGGCTATATGCGGTGTGGTTGGGGTTTATCTTGTATTTTTGTTGCGTAATCGCAATTCTGTCGAGAGAAAAAATATAAATTATATTTTACTGCTTTTGGGTGTGGTCGTTGTATTTTCAATGTTTTTGGGTCAGGGTGGTACAACCCTAAATCTTTTTATTGATCGTATTGTGCATAGAGTGGTTTTTAATATCACCATTCCAACGGCAGTTTTTTATGCTTTAGATCCGATTTTTATGTTAACGGTAGGTCCTTTGTTTTTAATGGTATTGATTCGCATCACGAAAAAATGCAACACATCTTTGGTTTTTGAAAAGTCCCTCAGTTCATTATTGTTACTCAGTCTTGGTTTTGGTATTTTCTTTATTGCGGCAATGCGTGCCACTCATAGTGGACAAGCTTCTGCCTTTTATATAGTGTTGGCGTATTTGTTTTTTCCGCTATCTGAATTGTTATTATTTCCTACTGTATTATCAGCTATAACCGCTCGTTCACCAGAAGGGTTGGGGGGGATGGTTGTTGGTTTATTCATGCTTTCTCAAGCAATTGCGGCTTATTTTATGGGAGGAATTGCTAAATTTGGCAAAATTGAGTTTGCTTTAGATTCATTAGCAAAATTGCAGCAAGCATCAATGCATTATGAATACTTTTTTGTTGGTATAGTTATTGCGTTATTTTGCAGCACAGTTATTGGTTTTATCGCTATACGTTTTATTTTTGGTCAAAGATTTAGATTTATAAAATAATTATTTATTTCTTTTCTGGATTTCATCCAAAATCCCTAATATGTGCGATTTTAATAGCGTGGTCAATAAAAAGAGCATGCTCTTGTTGTTGGTTTATAAATAAAGATGGTGTTTTTTTATATAGTCGGCGATTAATTGTGGCACTAGGTGTTTGAATTCTTTTTTGTGTCGAATTAAATCACGGATCTTTGTAGATGAAATATCATATGGGTCTATTTGAATTAATTGAATAATTCCAAAACTTATATATTTTTTTAGAATTGGAGCTATGTATAGTGTGCTGCCTGGTCGATTAGCAACAATTAATTTCGCTGTTTCTAAAATTTCTTGCCATTCAAACCAAGTGGTTGTGAAGTCGTTAAATTGATCTTGCGACATTATTAAATAAAATTCTGCATTTGGATAAACTGCTTTTAGTTCATTTAATGTGTCGATGGTATATGACACACCACTACGTTCTATTTCGCATAAGTTTATTGAAAATTTATCATTACTTTGCGTGGTAAGTTTTAGCATATTGATGCGATCTTGGTTTGATGCTTTAGGAGAATCTTTGCCAGGTGTTTGTGAGCATGGTATGAATATTATTCGATCAAGTTCAAATTGTTTTAATATGGTTTCAGCTAGATTTAAGTGCCCAAGATGAATCGGATCAAAACTGCCGCCGAAGATGCCAATTTTTTGTGTTTTTTTTGTCATTATTTGCTAAAGAGTCTTGCTATTAGTTCTATTTGTAACCAAGGATTCTTATGTTTTACGCCCTTGATTATTTTGTCTAATTCTATGCAATATAATAAAGCTTTTTCCAACAGTTTTATATCAAACGATTCAATTGCATATTTTATTATTAGTTTGCGTTTATCCCAGATTCTAAATTTTTGATAAAGTGAGCTTAGGTTCTCGCCTTTATTTATAGCATGTTTGATTTCTATTAATTCTTGCAGTTGTTTGGTTATAGCCCAAGAGATTAGAATAGGTTCTACTTTTGTTTGTTTAAGTTTGTAAATTATTTGTATGGAACGTTTGATTCGGCCTGTAATTATATGGTCGGCTAGATCAAATATTGTGAATTTTGTATTATTCCTAATGGCTGCCTTTATTTGTTTAATAGATAAATAGCCTTTGCCATAGAGTAATTGTAGCTTTTCTATCTCTTGCCCTGCAGCGCTAGGATTGTTTTCTGTACAGGACGCTAGTAGTTTTAGCGAATCGTTATCGCAGCTTAATTCGTTTTGTTTAAGTTTTTCGCGCAACCAATTTATAAAATTAGATGCATCTGGTGGCCAAATTTGTATAGTCACGCCGACTTTATCTATGTTTTGATACCATTTGGTTTTTTGGGTGCTACTATCTAATTTTGGGCTTTTTATTAAAAGTAGTTTGTCATCTGTAATATTATCGCAATAAATCTCGAGTGTTTTACGTCCAGAGTTACTTGGCTTTTGTAAAAGATTAATTTCAATTATGGTTTTATCATCGAAAAGGGAATTATTTTTTTGAGCGCTTATCAACTCTTCCCAGTTGAAGTTATTATCTGCTTGCCAATTTATGCGTTCTGAAAAACCTTGTTTTATCGCTTTAGCACGAATCAAATCACAGCTCTCTTGTAGAAGTAATGGTTCATCACTTGCTACCAGGTATATTGGTTTAAGTTCTTGTTTTAGGTGTTTTGCTAAATTTTGTTGATAGAGCTTCACGACAATTTCTCGCGCTTAAAATGTCAAATATCTTAAAAATAATCTCCCGGCGCATCTCTTTTCTAAGTGTTAATGTTTTATTGTTGCTGTCTAATATTTCGTTTGGATTTAGCGTGATAGTGTGATTGGTGCTTACGGTTTGTGGCGCTATAATCGGCGTATAATTTTTATCATATAGAACAAAGTTTGCTTGATAGGTAAAAGTATATATGGTTGCTTGAGCGCTTGAAACCATGTTTGGGTTGTCGTGAGTGAATGACTGATCGGTGATTTTCAGTATTACCGGTGCATTTGGTGTCAGTGTTATCCCGGAGTCTAGTAAATTTTGGCGCAAATCTATTGCAAGTCCTGAATAGGGATTATCAGCTTGTACTGTTAACGTTTGTAATTGTTTTGGTAGGGATGTCCCATTTTGCATGGTGAATCCACAACCGCCAAGCAGAATAGAGCTTGCTAAGATAAGATATTTTGTTGTTTTCATTTTTTTGTATCAAATAACAATATTTATTAATTTTTTCGGGACTACGATTGTTTTGCGAATTTTTTTGCCGGCGACATAGGCTTGTACCTTGGGGGTTGCAAGTGTTATTTCTTTGATTTCTTCTTGCGTTGCATCAACAGCAACTATAATTTTATCTCGTAGCTTTCCGTTTACTTGTACTATTAACTCTATATCATCTGTTTTTAAAGCTTCCGCATCAATTTTTGGCCAACTAGTTGTAGGCAGGTTGCCGGTAAAATTTAGTTCTTCCCAAATGCTTTCAGTTATATGTGGAGTTATGGGGGAAAGTAATAACAACAGTATTCGATATCCCTCATGCACTAAATATTTGCCACCTTCGGCTTCCGTGTCGATTTTTTGCAGAATATTTAAAAGCTTCATTGTGGCTGAAACTACAGTATTGAACTGCATGCGCTCCATATCATAGTTGGCCTGTTTGAGTATTAAATGGATCTCAAATCTTATTTTTTGTTGCTCTTTAGTTAGTTTGCTATGTTTTATAAACGCATTTGCATCATTTATGCTGCTTAGCATCTTGCGATTTTCATAACCAAAGGCCCATATTTTCTTTAAAAATCGATGCGAGCCGTCAATGCCAGCATCTGACCATTCTAGCGATTGTTCTGGTGGTGCTGTGAAGATGATGAATAGTCTGGCTGTATCCGCGCCATATCGTTCAACAATTTCGGTTGGGGATACAGTGTTGCCTTTAGATTTTGACATCTTGGCCCCATCTTTTAACACCATGCCTTGAGTCAACAATCTTGAGAATGGTTCATCGGAGTTTAGTAGGCCAAGATCGCGTATTACCTTGTGGATAAAGCGAGCGTAGAGAAGATGCATGATAGCATGTTCAATGCCGCCGATATATTGATCAACAGGAGTCCAATATTTTGCTCTGTCATCAAGCATGCTATCTTTTTGGTCATTACAGCAGTAGCGAGCATAATACCAAGAAGACTCCATGAATGTATCAAAAGTATCAATTTCTCGTTTGGCTTTTCCTCCACATGTCGGGCATTTAACGTCGACAAATTTTGGTATATCAGCTAAAGGGGAACCTGGTTTGTCAATGTTTACGTCTTCGGGGAGTTTTACTGGAAGCTTGTCTTCAGGAACTGGGACAGTTCCGCATTTTTCACAGTGAATCATTGGGATTGGTGTGCCCCAGTAGCGTTGTCTTGATACGCCCCAATCGCGTAAGCGATAGTTTGTTTTTATTTCACCTTTATGCTGTGCTTGTAGTTCCCGAGCAATAGCATCAAAGGCGCTTTGTGACTCTAGCTTGTTGAACTTTCCAGAATTGATCAGCACACCATGTTCGGTAAATGCACTTTTATTAAGATCCCATTTGGAGCCATCTTTTGGCGCAATGACTTGTGAAATTGGTAAATTATATTTTTGTGCGAATTCAAAATCGCGCTCGTCATGGGCTGGTACGGACATGACGGCACCTTGTCCATAATCCATTAAAACGAAGTTGGCAATCCAGATTGGAAGTTTCTTGCCCGTTAATGGGTGAATTGCGCTAAATGGTGTGGCTATTCCAACTTTTTCAGCAGTAGCTAAATCAGCCTCTGCCATTTTGATGTTAGAGTGTTCTTTGATGAATGTTGCAATGTTCGCATCTTGCACAGCGGCTTTTTGTGCTAGCGGGTGTTCAGCTGCAATGGCAAGATAGGTTACACCCATTAATGTATCGGGTCTTGTTGTAAAGACAGCTAATTCTTCGTTGCTGTTATCTACGGCGAACTTTAGTTCAACGCCTCTAGATTTTCCGATCCAATTACGCTGCATGGTTTTTACTTGCTCAGGCCACTCTGGAAGAGTGTCTAAATCTTGTAGCAATTCTTCTGCATAATCAGTGATTTTAAGGAACCATTGACTGATTTCTCGTCTTTCAATTTTGGCGCCAGAGCGCCAGCCGCAACCGTTTACTACTTGTTCGTTTGCGAGTACGGTTTGATCAACTGGATCCCAGTTGACCAGGGATTTTTTGCGATAAACTAGCCCCTTTTCATACATTTGTAAGAAAAGCCATTGCTCCCATTTATAATAATCTGGATCACAAGTAGCTAGTTCTCGGCTCCAGTCTATAGCAAATCCTAAGCGTTTAATCTCGCTGCGCATTTGTTTAATGTTGTCGCGTGTCCATCCGGAAGGGGACAAGCCTTTTTCTAGGGCAGCATTTTCTGCGGGTAGTCCAAAAGCATCCCAGCCAAGTGGTTGTAATACATTTTTGCCTAACATGCGTTGGTAGCGAGTTATTACATCGCCGATTGCATAGTTGCGCACATGCCCCATGTGGATGTTGCCGCTTGGATAGGGTAGCATCGATAAACAATAAAATTTTTCGCGACTGAGGTCGGCTGAAGCTTCAAATGATTGATTTTTATGCCATTTCTTTTGAAGGCTGGTTTCAATCTGCTCGAAATCGTAGATTTTCTTCATAGGGCGCAAGAATACCGCAAGTGTGTGTATGATGACAAGATTATAGTTTTTTTTGAGTTATTCGTTGTATGAATCTATAATTGAACACAGTGGGAGTCTTAATTCCATGAGGTTTTCTATATGCTTATATCAATTAGTGCAGCAGTTCTGTGTGGTTACATAGCATTAAGAGTGCGTCGCGCGGTGCGTATGCGAGCTCTTGATGAAAAGAGTGTAAAAAGAAATGTTCGTTTTGCGTCAGATAACTTTTCAGAATTCATGGGCTATCTTTCTCCAAAAGACACATTACAGGGAGAATCCATTCTTGATGATTATATGGGTGATCTTGCTAAGGCTCGGTGGTTTCGAGTCTTGTACAATAGTGCGAATGTCGAGTTTGTATTTAATAAGGGACCATTAACAAGTTTGAGGGTAAAACTTGCCAGCTTGATGATGTTTGTGTTTATGTATCCGGAGTATTTAATTAGGAGATATGCTTATAAGTATCACAAGTTAGGCACCGTTGCCTATTTGGGATTGGGTTTATCTACAATTATTTTTGCTATAAAAGCTTTGCATGAATTGAAGCCACTTGAATTGATTTTGACCAAGGATGTGGCGCTTGGTGTCTCTTTTGTCAAAGGGGCAACCGTTTCTCTTGGCGCTATTTTCTTCGCTCATCCAATTGTAATATTTGCAGTTCTTGGTGCTATATTTTTAGGTGCTGTCGTGTATGCTTCGTATGAGATTTTTCGGCCCAATAATCGGGATGATATTTTAGAACAAATTGGGAGAATAAAAAGGAGATCTCGTGATTTGCAGCCGACTGATGTGCTTGATGCGCCTAGTGTTGGCGCTCTGCACGGTTACGGTGGGATTAATGTTTTATTTACCAAAAAGAGTAAAATTGAAGAAGTTGAGTCGGCTTCTGATTTCATGGCAGAGAGTTTTTAAAAATCCAGTTATCCGGCAGTAGATATTTTTTTTCAATGGTCTACAATACGCATCATGTTACATCACAAGAAAGTATTATTAAGCGGGATTCAGCCATCGGGCAAGCTGAATATTGGAAATTATATCGGCGCGATTAAAAACTGGGTAAATCTGCAAGATGAATATGAGAGTTTTTTCTTTTTGGCAGATATGCACACTATTACGGTGAAGCAACATCCAGATCACTTTCGCGAGCAGCTTTATGATGTATTGGCGCTGTATTTGGCCTGTGGTTTAGATCCCGATAAAAACACTATTTTTTGTCAATCGCATGTTACTGAGCATGCAGAGCTTGCCTGGATTTTGAATTGCTTTGCCTATATGGGTGAATTAAATCGTATGACCCAGTTTAAAGATAAATCGCAGCGAGCAGGTAAGAATATCAATGTTGGTTTGTTTGCTTATCCGATATTGCAGGCTGCTGACATTTTATTATATAGCTCTGATGTTGTACCTGTTGGAGCAGATCAAAAGCAGCATTTAGAATTAGCGCGTGATATTGCTTTGCGGTTCAATAATATTTATGGCGATGTTTTTAAAATCCCCGAGCCGTTTATTCCAAAGGCGGAGGGTGGTGCGCGAATTATGGCTCTGCAAGATCCTACGAAAAAGATGTCGAAATCAGATGAAAATGAAAATAACACTATTTGTTTGTTAGATGATCCTAAGCAAATAATTAAGAAGGTAAAACGAGCGGTTACTGATTCGGAAACAGAAGTGAAATATGCAGAGTATAAACCCGGAGTGTCCAATCTGTTAACAATATATTCTGCTGTTACTGGTAAAGCTATTAAAGATTTGGAGCAAGAGTATATTGGTGCGGGTTACGGTAAATTTAAGCAAGAATTAGCTGATGCTGTCGTGGCTTTTATCACTCCAATTCAAGAAGAATTTTATAAACTACGTAATGATAAAAATTATTTACATGAGGTTTTAGGTAAGAATGCAGAAAAAGCACGCGTCAAAGCAAGACCCATGTTGGAAAAGGTTTATAATTTAATTGGTTTTATTCGGTAATTATGCGACAAACATATTTATTTTATGATATTGAAACGACAGGTCTTAGTAAATGCTTTGATCAAGTGTTGCAATTTGCCGCAATTAGAACGGATTTATGGTTAAATGAAATAGAGCGGTATAACTTTTTTGTAAAATTAAATCTTGATGTTGTACCAGCGCCAGAGGCATTAATAACGCATCATATTTCTTTTGAGAAAATCAATAATGGTTTGTGCGAATATGAAGCTGCAAAGAAAATTCATGATCTTTTAAATAAGCCTGGGACAATTAGTCTTGGATATAATACGCTGGGTTTTGATGATGAGTTTTTGCGTTTTACTTTTTATCGTAATTTGTTAACCCCATATACGCATCAATATGCGGACAATTGTAGGCGCATGGATCTTTATCCGATGGCGGTGGCTTACTTTTTATATAAACCAAAAGTTTTAAATTGGCCAACTATAAATGGAAAATCCAGCTTAAAATTGGAAAGCTTGAGTGAATTAAACAAATTAGCAACCGGGGATGCGCACGATGCTTTGGTAGATGTTGAAGCAACTGTGGCTTTAGCGCGTAAATTTAAAGCTGATCAAAAAATGTGGGATTATCTGTCTGGATATTTCGATAAAAGCGCTGAAAGACTTCGCAATAAAGACCTATTAGAGGCGTTGATGTTAGACGGTTCGTTTGGTGTTGACAATTCCTATCAATCTTATGTGCTATTTTTAGGTCGTCATAATTTTTATAAGAATCAAACTGTTTGGTTGCGCTTGGATTGGGATTTGCAAGAGCCATTTGTGATTAATAAAAAAGATGCTGAAGCTAAATTTTTATTACCGCCTCATGAACGTTTTACTAAATATATTAATCAAGACCGTTGGAATTTAATTAACAGTAACAAACAGTATCTATCCAATAATCCAGAGTTTTTAAATAAGTTAAAAAAACATCATTTGAATTATCAATACCCGTATATTCCTAATTTAGATTTGGATGGTGCTTTGTATCAAAATGGTTTCATGTCTGAGCGGGACAAACTCATTTGTGGTGAATTTCATGCATCTGATATAGATGGTAAAATTCAAATTTTAGATCGTGCATCTGGTTATTTGCAACAACAAATGTTACGGCTTTTAGCGCGTAATTATCCAGAAAAAGTGCCGTCTCAATACTTGGATTTTTACCGGGAATATCTATCTGATATCGAAGCAGGGAACAAAATCATCGATTACCGTGGAAACCTTCATTTAACCAGATCAAATGCGTTAAACAGAATTCAAGAATTAACAGTGAGGGATGGCGACCGCTCGCCCTTAACCTCAGAACAAATACGTTTGCTTGCTGAATTACAAAAATATTTGAATTATAACCATTCTGGGTTATAATTATAACCAATGTATGCAGTAAAAATACATAAGCAGGCTAAAAAGAAGTTACAAACTTTATCTGCTAAGGATAGATTGCGTATTACCGATAAGGTAGTTGAGCTTTCTCGAGATCCAGACAGTGAAGTTCTGGATGTTAAAAAATTAGTTGGCAATTCTTGTTGGAGAATGAGGGTTGGTACTTGGCGGATAATATATGATAGAGATGATATCTTGAAAATTATAGCTATTGAGCGCGTAGGTTCTAGAGGGGGTGTTTACAAATGAGACAGAAGTTGCAAACAATAAAAGGCATTAACGGTAAGCCAGAGTACATATTGCTGCCTGTTTTTGTTTATAAAAAATTACATGATCTTATAGATCAAGAGTTGCAAAATAAGGACCAAGAAAGTGAATATGTGGATTTCAAACCGGAAGATTTTGTGAAAAATGAATTAGCTTTAATGCGCATGCGTTGTAGAGTAACGCAGTCTGCTTTGGCTGAAGAACTTGGAGTTTCACAAGCCTATATTAGTAAAATAGAGCGAGATGATTATGAGGTCAGCTCAGATAATGTTTCTAGAGTTAAAGTGGCGCTAGATAAATTAAGTAAGATTTAAATATACTCAACCTTCACAATTTCGTATTCGACAACCCCGCCGGGAGTTATTATTTCGGCAATATCATCTATTTCTTTGCCAATTAAGCCGCGAGCAATTGGGGATGTTACCGATATTTTGGCTTCCTTTATGTCGGCTTCTTCTTCACCAACTATTTGATAATGTAACTCTTCATCGGTTTCAATATTGATCAGGTGCACCGTGGCTCCAAAGACTACACGATCTTGCTCTTTAATACTGGCAACATCTATTATTTGTGCATTAGCTATTTTATATTCAAGGTCCCTGATCCTGGCTTCAGTTAAACCTTGTTGTTCACGCGCTGCGTGATACTCGGCGTTTTCCTTTAAATCGCCAAGAGCACGTGCTTCAGCGATGGTCTGACTGATAATTGGCCGTTGTTTTTTAAGCTTATTCAGTTCTTCGCGCAGTTTTTCTGCGCCCTGTTTAGTTAGTGGTATCGTTTGCATAAGATGATTTTAGCGCATATCTTTCATTTGGTGAAGGGATCAGGCAAAATTACCGTATGGATATGTTGCAACCTTATCGTAAAGCCGCTTGGCAGTTGATTATTTGGCAGTTTGTGTTAATCATGTTGATTGCCTTTTTGTGGCTGCTATTTAGTGATAACTCAACCACAAATTTTATTTCAACGATTTTAGGTGGTGTTGCAGTAATCTTGCCAACAAGCTATTTTATTTGGCAGGTTTTTTATAAAAAAGTTGCTTCACCACGCGCACTTCTAGTGCGTTTTCTTTTAGCAGAAATCATCAAGTTAATTTCAAGCGCTATATTGTTAGTTGCTTTTATTCACTATTTGCATCTGTCTTTATTACCATCTATTAGCTCCTTTATGATTGCTTATTTAGCTACAATTGGTTTGGTGGCGAGATTGTAACATTTAATACTTTCTTAATTATAACTTGCTATATGATGAATCGTCATCGGGTAGTGAAGGTGATAGTTTAACCTCGCGATTGTTGGGTGGAAATTAGATTCCGTATCAATTATATTTTTGATTGCTTTTTATGTAATTTTGCAAGGATTTCATCATGGTTTTTGCTGGGGAGTTTTTGGCAAAGTCTGAATTCAAATCCATGCTCCAGTAATGAGTTTTGCGGTTTACTAAAACGTAGTATGGTTTTTTGATCTTGTTAAAATGGTAGCAGACATTTTTACTGATAAAGTCGCAATCGTTTGGTTGTTTGTTTTTGATAACGGTGCTGGTTATGTTTAGTCCCTTTGGGTATTTGGCAAGAAACCAATTGCCAAAAAGAACGCCGAATTGTTTTTTCTTAAGTAAATTTTTTATTGCAGATTTTTTGAATAGTAGATATTCGCTTTTTGGATTAATTGTATAAAGAGTCGTTAACTTTTTTAAGAGAAATTTTTGGGTAGTCCCGTTTTTTAATTGTTTTATCGAAAACATTGGCATCCAGATGCCAGTTTCAAAAAACAACATACGTGGTTTGTTTTGGTTGGAGACTTTTTTGATAAGAAATCTTTTGAGTGATATGCCATCAGTTTTTTGATCAGATTTGATGTTAAGTAAGTCTAATATTGTTGGGTTGATGTCGATTAGAGAAATAGGGTAACTATTGCTGTGTATTAAGCCATAAGGTAGGCCATAGGTTTTTATGCCAAATATTATATGATTGCTGGTATTAAAGCTCAGCATATCAATTCCTTCCCCTGATGAAGTGTTAAAATGCAACTTGCTAGAATCTCCAGTTTTAACAGTGTTGTTATATGGATACTTGGTTATTTTTTTTAAATCTTTTTTATTTCCTAGATATTTTTTAAAGCTAATAGAGCGATCGTTCGGCAACCCTAAACTTACGCCATGATCTGATAATAAAATTACTACAGCATGTTTTAATAAGTTATTATGGTGAAGAATTTTGAGGATTTGTGATAATTGACGATCAATGCTATGAATGGTGTCATCATATTCTATGGCCCAATTATCAGGTTTATGATGATCATGTGCCCACACGTATGGCCAATGAGTTAATATTAAATGAATGCCTAAGAATAACGGTTTATTTGGGCGTTTGGCCAATTGATAGTTTAAAAGTTTATCGAAGGTGCTAGGTAGATAGGTTGCATAGGTGATGCGGTTAGCATAATTGTATGGAAATAATAATCTGGCAAATGGAGTGTTCATTATTATGTTTGATAAGGGAAAATCATTGATCAAACTAAATATGAAATCATAAATTCCGGTTTTGGGGCCGATTATTTTATCGAAGCCAAAGCTTGGGTCTATAGGATTAAATTGTCTATTGTCCGATGCAAAAATGGTTGTATAGCCAATATTGTGCAGTGGTTTTGTGATGATTGATTTCAGATTTAATTGTTTTTCTGCAATTAAATTATCAACGGCTTTGCTGTGCTCTGGATAAAGCCCAGTTAAAATGGTATTCCAGGCGACATAAGTGCGTGCTAGCGGCGAATGAGCCTGAGTGAAGTTGGCGCTGTGGGACAAGAGCCTATCGATGGCTGGGGTTTTGATTTTATATTTTGGATTGTTGATGTGGTCTGGTCTGATGGAATCTAAGCCAATTATTATTATATTTGGGTTTTTCTTGCTGCTGATAAAATTACTTGGCTTTGGGAAATAATAATATAAGCAAAAAATTATTGAAGAAATACTAATAACAATTAATATCATGAGCAACGGTAATTTTTTTCTTATAATCATATTAATTAAGCTAAAGGTTAATGCCAAAATCAACAATCCCGCGCTTAAATGACATAGTATAATCGTATGCTTTGTAGATAATTTTAGATGAAAAATAGAGTGCGGATAATAAGTGCTGTTGGCGCTTAGAATAAATATTGCAGCAATAAACCAGACAAGAATTGTTAATAAATATGTTCTATTAGAGCTTAACTTAAATAATTCCGCGCAGTTTTTTCCCGCTTGATAAATCGCTAAAAGAAGAATTGCATAAATTAAAACTTGGGAAAATATAAAGTGGACAAGTGGCATGAAGCTTAATTTTCCAGAAAACAGCAAATGGGCGATGTACTGAACAACATAAGGATTGTGATTTCCTATATTCTCGCTGAACTGTTGGGTAAAATGTAGCATCTGCCAAGTTATGCTAATTATGGTTAAGGTAATTAGGGTGGTAATGGTTAGAATGTTATTTTGTTTCATTGGTGCAGTTTAGCAAAGCAGTGCTAAATGACAACCGTAGGGGCGGCCCCATGTGGCCGCCCGTGCTAAATTGGTACTGTGCTAATTTTGATTAATGTTCAAATGGCGCGGGTGATGACGGTACCTTCGATTAGCAATATATTTTGTTTGGCAAATGTAGGGGCACGGCGTGCCGCACCTGCTTTATTATACGTTTGGCCGGATTTACTTGTTTAATCTATTCAAGTATAGTGCAGCACCTATGCGTATTTTAATAAGTAATGATGATGGAGTGCATGCTCCCGGGCTGCTTGCCTTAGTTGATGAGTTGAGCAAAGTTGCTGAATTAGATGTATTAGTGCCAGATCGAAATAAAAGTGGCGCTAGTAGTTCTCTGACCTTAGGCTATCCTTTACGCCCCCAAATTTTGCGAAATGGTTTTATCTGTTTGGATGGAACTCCAACAGATTGCGTACATTTGGCTCTGTCCGGTTATTTACAACATAAACCCGACCTGATTGTGTCTGGCATTAATAGTGGTCCCAATTTGGGCGAAGACACGATTTATTCAGGTACAGTTGCCGCTGCAATCGAAGCTTACTTTTTTGGCATACCGTCTATTGCTATGTCGTTGGATTGTCATGGCGATGGTCATTTTGATACGGCAGCCAAAGTTGCAAGGCAACTGGTTGAGCGTTTTAGTAAAAATGCTCTAAATCCAACTTCACTGCTGAACGTTAATGTACCAAATGTCCCGTTTGCGAAGCTTCAGGGTATTGAAGTTGTGCGTTTAGGCAGAAGACATACGGCGAATAACGTTGTGCATGGCAAAGATGGGCGTGGCCAATTGATTTATTGGACGGGTCCAGCTACTGATGGCAAGGATGCTGGTGTTGGTACTGACTTTTATGCGTTAGAACACAACAAAGTTGCTATTACACCTTTACAATTGGACTTGACTAATTACGCAGCTTTTGATGATATCTCTAAATGGGGCGAAGACTTAATCAGATAGTTTTAGTTTTTTTGTCTGCTATGATGTTGGCATCTTGCACTGGCAACATTGCAGAGGCTCCTGTCTACGAAGGTTGGCAGTTAATATCAGGAGTGCGTGCCCATTATACAGTGGTTCCCGGAGATACTCTTTATTCTATAGCTTGGAGCTATGGTCTTGATTATAGAGACCTAGCTTATGCCAATGGGTTGAGTGCACCATACCATTTAAGAGTTGGTCAAAAACTAACTATTTCATCCAAGCATTATGTAGATCGTGAGCACTTTGCTAAAGTTAGTAAGTGGCGATGGCCAGCCAGAGGTCATGTTGTTAGGCGTTTTGGTAAAGGGATTGTTGCCAATAAGGGTATTGACATAAAAGGAAAATTTGGCGAGTCAATTTTGGCTACCGCATCTGGGCGAGTGGTTTACTGCGGTTCTGGATTGCCTGGCCTCGGAAAATTGATTATCATTAAACATAATGCTAACTATCTCAGTGCGTACGCATATAACCAGTCTATTTTGGTGCGTAATCATCAAGTGGTGTACGCTGGGGAACAAATTGGTAGAATGGGACGGCATAATGGAGTTGTTATGCTTCATTTTGAAATAAGACGCAATGGAGTGCCAATCAATCCTTTGCTTTATTTATTAAAGGAAAAATCGCTTAATGAGTGAAAAAGATCTAATAACTGATCCTACTAGGATTTACCTAAATCAAATTGGTTATACGCCGCTACTAACTGCTGAAGAAGAGGTGGATTTAGCTCATAGGTTTCAGGGTGGAGATACGATGGCGCGCAATGAATTAATTGAGCGCAATTTGCGTTTGGTGGTTAGTATTGCCAGGCGCTATATGAATCGCGGTTTGGATTTAAGTGATTTGATAGAAGAGGGTAATTTAGGATTGATGCATGCAGTTGAGAAGTATGACCCAGATTTAGGGTTCAGATTTTCTACTTATGCAACTTGGTGGATTAGGCAGAGTGTTGAGCGCGCCATTATGAATAAGGGGCGTACGATACGATTGCCGGTTTATCTTGTTAAAGAATTATCAACTTATTACAGCACATTTAATAAGTTGCAAGAAAAACTAAAACATGTGCCAACAGTTGAAGAAGTGGCAAAAGAGTTAAAGCGACCGGTCGAGGATATTAAAAAATTAATTGATTTTGGTAAGGATGTCGTATCTTTAGATCAGAAGGTCTTTGATGATAGTGATCGTTCAATGCTGGATGAAGTAGTTGATGATAATGGCTCTGATCCTCTTGGTACTCTTATCAGCGGAGATATGCGGAAAACTTTGGAAGAATGTATTGATGAATTGGATGTCAAATTCAAAAGCATTTTGATTCGTCGCTTCGGTTTATTTGGTCACAAACGCCAAACGCTAGATGAAGTTGGTAGTGTTTTAGGTTTCACCAGGGAACGTATCAGACAATTGCAGGTCGTGGCTTTGCGTCGCTTGCGTCTCATTTTGGCTCGTCGAGGCATAGATTCGGATTTGTTACAGGATTTGTAGGCTTGAATTTTAGCAAAATACGCCATACATATATTCTATAGTTCCCATAAATTTGTGGAGGAAACAGAATATGCGTATGGATAAACTAACTACTAATTTTCAAAATGCTTTGGCGGATGCGCAATCTATTGCTGTTGGGCGCGATAATCAATTTATTGAACCCGTGCATGTGCTGCTAGCCCTATTAAACCAAGCTGGTGGTGCTGTTTCGCCGCTTTTAGGTAAAGCCAATGTTAATCTCGAAGTATTGCGTCAAGAGTTAGCTGGACTGTTGGATCAGTTGCCGCAAGTAAGTGGTGTGGCAGGGGACGTTCGTATTTCAAATGAATTGGCGCGTGTCCTAAATATTACTGATAAATTGGCACAAGAACGCGGGGATCAATTTATCTCTAGCGAACTTTTTGTGTTGGCAGTTATGGAAGCTAAGAGTAATGTTGCTAAGGTCTTAATAAAGGCAGGCGCAAGAGAAGAAAATCTAAGGCAGGCAGTTGCTGATTTGCGCGAGGGTGAACAGGTCAATAGTGCAGGTCAAGAAGAGCAGCGTGGTGCTTTGAGTAAATATACAATTGATGTTACCGAGCGTGCTGAGCAAGGTAAATTGGATCCAGTAATAGGTCGCGATGATGAAATTAGACGTACTATTCAAGTATTACAGCGTCGCACTAAAAATAATCCTGTTTTGATTGGTGAGCCTGGGGTTGGTAAAACTGCAATCGTTGAAGGTTTAGCGCAACGCATTGTGAATAAAGAAGTGCCGGAAGGTCTAAAAGATAAGCGTATTTTAGCATTGGATATGGGTTCTTTATTGGCTGGTGCTAAATTCCGCGGGGAATTTGAAGAAAGATTAAAGGGGGTTCTTAAAGAATTAAGCAAGAGGGAAGGCAAAGTAATTTTATTTATTGACGAATTGCATACCATGGTCGGTGCTGGTAAAGCCGAGGGTGCGATTGATGCAGGCAATATGTTAAAACCAGCTTTAGCGCGTGGAGAATTGCATTGTATTGGCGCAACGACTCTAGATGAATACCGCAAATATTTAGAAAAAGACGCAGCTTTAGAGCGCAGGTTTCAAAAGGTTTTAGTCTTAGAGCCAGATGTTGAAGATACCATCGCTATTTTGCGTGGTCTAAAAGAAAAATATGAAGTACATCACGGCGTGGATATTACCGATCCAGCACTGGTTGCAGCTGCAACATTATCGCAACGTTATATCACTGATCGGCAATTACCGGATAAAGCTATCGATCTAATTGATGAAGCGGCAAGTCAAATTCGTATGGAGATGGACTCAAAGCCGGAAGAGATGGACAAATTAGATAGACGCCTTATTCAGTTAAAAATCGAACGAGAGGCTTTGAAAAAAGAGAAGGATGTAGCATCAAAAGAACGCCTAAAAACTTTAGATGATGAGATTACAAAACAAGCGAAAAAATACGCAGATTTAGAAGAAATATGGAAGGCTGAGAAAGCGGAGCTGCAGGGTTCGCAGCAGCTAAAAGAACAGTTAGATCAATTGCGTTTGGAGATGGAGGCGGCGCAACGTGGTGGTGATTTGACTAAAATGGCAGAATTGCAATATGGCAAAATCCCAGAGATAGAGAAAAAATTGCAGGAAGCGGCTAAAGCAGAAAAAAAGGAAAGCATATTGCTGCGCAACAAGGTTACTCCCGAAGAGATTGCTGAAGTGGTGGCCAAGTGGACGCATATTCCAGTTAGCAAAATGCTTGAAGGTGAAAAAGATAAGTTGTTGCGTATGGAAGAGAGTTTGCATCAGCGTGTTGTAGGTCAAGATGAAGCAATTAAAGCAGTAGCTAATGCGATTCGTCGTGCGCGTGCTGGTTTATCAGACCCTGCCAAGCCAATTGGTTCTTTTTTGTTTTTGGGTCCAACTGGTGTTGGTAAAACTGAGCTATGTAAAGCATTGGCAGAATTTATGTTTGATACCAGTGACGCCATGATTCGCATTGATATGTCTGAGTTCATGGAGAAGCATTCAGTTGCACGTTTAATTGGCGCACCTCCGGGTTATGTTGGTTATGAGGAGGGTGGTTATCTTACCGAAGCTATCAGGCGTAGGCCTTATTCGGTAATTTTATTGGATGAAATCGAAAAAGCTCACAATGATGTGTTTAATATTTTGCTACAAGTTTTAGATGATGGAAGATTGACTGATGGTCAGGGACGCACTGTTGATTTTCGCAACACCGTGGTAATTATGACCTCGAACTTGGGTTCAGATTTGATCCGCGATTTAGCGGGACAAGATTATAATGTCGTTAAAGATGGTGTTATGGAAGTCGTAAGTACTCATTTTCGCCCAGAATTCATCAATCGTATTGATGAGACTGTGGTCTTTCATGCTTTAACTCTTGATATGATTCGCTCGATTGCCAATATTCAAATTGCACGTCTTAAGACTCGACTTGAATCTCAAGAAGTAAGCTTCACCATTACTGATAAAGCGCTAGATTTTCTATCTGATAAAGGGTTTGATCCGGTTTATGGCGCAAGACCTTTAAAAAGAGCCATTCAGCACTACTTGGAAAATCCGTTAGCACAGGATTTACTGGCTGGTAAGTTTTCTGGCAATAAAGAGATTAAGGTTGATGTTAATGATCAAGGCTTGGTGTTTATCTCTTAATTATTGTTCCAGTTGCCGATATCGCGATTGATGCCGTTGCCGCCTTCTGTATTATCAGCACCAAGGGAATATAGGTCGTAGCTGGTGTTGTGTTGTCCTGGGCATGCGTAATGATATTCATGTCCCCAGGGGTCAACTGGAATAGATTGCAAATAACCGTGCCAGTTAGTTGGAGTTGGGTCAGCTTTTGGTTCATTGACTAACGCTTCTAATCCTTGTGCTGTGCTGGGGTAAAAGCCATTGTCCAAATTGTAAAGATCAAGGGCAGAACCAATATTTTCAATATCAGCTTTTACCTTTAGAATTTTTGCCTGATCTGGTCTGCCCATTATTTTTGGAACTACGATAGCAGCTAGAATACCTAAGATAACAACTACCACCATTATTTCTAATAAAGTGAACCCCTGATTTTTGTTACTCATAATTTATTCCTGTTTTTCAATGCGACAAATTTTATGATTACCCGGCCAGCTGATCAAGTGAAAAAATTGGCAATAGAATTGCTAGCACAATAAATAATACAACCAGACCCATCGTCATAATTAAAATTGGTTCAAAAAGACGTAAGGCTTTATCAAGAAATAAATTAAGATTGCGCTCCTCATTATTGGCAGCGCGCTCTAACATATTAGCTAATTCGCCACTGCTTTCTCCTGCTGCAATCAAGCTTATAGCAATGGGGTCAAATTGAGCGCTTTCTTTTAGTGCCAAAGAGAGGGCTCTACCAGACCTGACCTGCTCTACGGCTAATTGGAGTGCGCGGCTAATTGGTAAAAGCGTAAGCAGTTTGTTTGCACTTACCATTGCTTCAACTACTGGTACTGATGCTGCCACCATAATACTAAAGGCTCTTGAGAAACTGGCAATATTTGAAATCCTAAGCACCAGTTTTAGCGCTGGTATCTTCAATAGGAATGTATGATAAGAATATCTAAAAGAATCTTTTTGTAACATTTTGCGAAAAATGATTAATCCTAGCAGCAGTAGTAAAAGAAAGTACAAGCCAAAGTGTTGCAGATAATAACTTAGTTGTAACAAAATGCGGGTTGCAAGCGGTAGTATTTGATTCGTTTGTTTAAAAACAGCCACTAGTTTCGGAACCACATAGACCAATAAGAAGCTCACGATTGCTATAGAAAAAATCGTCATTATTGCCGGATATATCAACGCTTGCTGTGTTTTTTGTCGATTATAATATTCAGCTTCAGTAAAATCTGCCAATTTTGTTAAAACCTCTCCCAGGTTTCCAGATTTTTCACCGGATGCGATAGTTGCCACATAAATTTTAGGGAAAGATTTTGGGTAATTTCCCATAGCGTGGGCTAGGGACTGTCCTTCTAGAACGAGATTGCGTATGTTGGTTAATATTTCTTTATGAGCGGCTTTATCTAATTGTTCAATAAGGGTTGCTAGTACATCTGTAAGTGGTACTCTGGCTTTTATTAAAACTGCTAATTGTCTTGAGATAGCGCTTAAATCTTTGAGCTTCAAATGGTTGTTTGTTGAAAATAAATTACCAAGAAAGTTTTTGTCAGATGCATAGTAAATTTTTACGTCAATCGGGATCAGCCCTTTATCACGTAGCAAGCTAGTGGCTTGCTTTGTAGAGTCAGCATTGATGGTGCTTTTTAGTTTTTTGCCATTACTGTCTAGTGCTTTGTAAATGAAGGTTGTCATAAAATTAATAAAATTGTGGTTAAAAAGCGTTTTAAAATGGGTTAATATGCCAGTTTTGTCATCTCTGGAGTTTGTACCATGAAATCATTTTCCACGTTAACATTGCTATTTACAACACTTTTTTTGGGTGGATGTTTTCTAAAGCCGCACGTAGTTGATGTGCAGCAGGGTAATATTATAAATAAGCAACAGATGCAACGGCTGCATGTTGGCATGACCAAAACTCAAGTAAGATCAATTTTGGGTAATTCCATATTGAATGATTCTTTAAATGACAATGTTTGGAATTATATACATACCAACCAGATAGATGGTGGGCTTATTAAGGAGAAAAAGTTAACGCTATATTTTTCTAATAATAGGCTTAGTGAAATCGATAGTCATGGCTACTAAAAAAGCGCCAGAAAAGTTAATTGCCGACAATCGTAAGGCTCGGCATGATTATTTTATTGAAGAGCAATTGGAGGCCGGTTTGGTTTTAGAGGGTTGGGAGGTAAAAAGTCTGCGTAGCGGACGGGCTCAATTAAAGGAAAGTTACGTCGTCATCAAAGGAGGGGAGGCTTGGTTGGTTGGTGCTCATATTTCTCCATTAACCAGTGCGTCAACGCATATCAAAACAGATCCTACTCGTAGTCGTAAGTTGCTATTAAATAAAAAAGAGTTAGATAAGTTAATTGGAGCGCGTGAACGCAAAGGCTACACAATAGTTCCTTTAAATATGCATTGGTATAAGGGGCGCGCTAAATTACAAATTGCTTTAGCAAAAGGTAAAAAGGAACACGATAAACGCCAAACTATCAAGGACCGCGATTGGGAACGACAAAAACAGCGGCTTAAAAATTTTTGAAAAATTCTATTATTTTTGTGCTACACTTCTTTTCGTAGGGGGTGATTAGGCTTCGACGCGGATCGCAAAACCTTATGGTGCATACCGAGCAGATAACCTAACTCGTAAAAATTCGGCTATAAATTTATAGTTGCCAATAACGACAACTTTGATGTTGCTGTTGCAGCCTAAGCTGCAGTAGCTTATAAAAGCATCCCATCTCCTCAGTTTGTCTGTGGGTTGAGTCAAGATGGTAATATACACAGAACCGCAGCGGAATAGTCTTGATTCTTGCTGTTAAACTTAAGAGGCTAAGCATATGGTTTTCCTGTCGATCGGATGCTATATGACGAAAATAAAGATCGAACTAAGTATGTAGAGCCAAAGGCAGAGGATTCTCGGACGCGGGTTCAATTCCCGCCACCTCCACCATGATAAAACTCACACAAATCCCGCAGCACACATTCATCACACTTAGGCTTGCGGGCTTTGCAAACGTAGCGGCCATGCAAAAGTAATAAATGGTGTGCATCTTGCATGAATTCTTTTGGAACAATTTGCATCAACGTTTTTTCAGTTGCTAAAGGGGTTTTCGCTGAGACCAAGCCAACTCTATTAGCAAAGCGGAAAATATGGGTATCTACTGCGATAGTAGGTTGGTGAAAGATGGTGTTTAAAATAATGTTAGCTGTTTTGCGTCCAACACCTGGCAGTGTTTCCAATGAGTCTCTCGTATTTGGAATTTTTCCTTCGTGTTTTTGTAAGATTATTATGGAACTTTGATGAATATTTTTGGCTTTTTGGTTGTGTAATCCAATTGTTTTAATTAGTTCACGCAAACCATCAACGCCAAGTTCAATTATTTTTTTTGGAGTATTTGCGACTTTAAATAATTTATCTGTAACTTTATTGACGCTAATATCTGTTGCTTGTTGAGATAACATAACTGCAACCAGCAATTCAAAAGGTGATGAAAAATTCAATTCACTTTTTGGGTTGGGGATGCTTTTTTGTAATAATTTAAATAATGTAACAACTTGCTTTTGGTTCATCGTAATTTACGCTCATGTCTGGATCCCGGATCAAGTCCGGGATTGTATAGGTTCGCCAAATCGGTTCCAAAAAAATGTTATTGTAGCATCTCGATTGGTTTTTTTAAGTTAATACCCTGATGCA
>JAFGXA010000054.1 GCA_016936855.1 Gammaproteobacteria bacterium
TGCATCAGGGTATTAACTTAAAAAAACCAATCGAGATGCTACAATAACATTTTTTTGGAACCGATTTGGCGAACCTATACAATCCCGCGCCCCGGATCAAGCCCGGGGCAGGCCTTGATGCGGGACCTCCACAACACCGCACCTGCGTTTGTTTAAATATTAATCACAAATGGTGTTTTTATTGTTTTTAAATAGTTTTTTAATGCCTCTGGATTCCGGCGTCCGCCGGAATGACGGATGACAAAAGCTCACGGCTTAGGATTTTTTTGTCCCCCAATAAATTTTTAATTAAGGCGCGCATTAATATCTTACTCTCACGTAATGAAACTTGATCTGATAAATCCTCGCTAGCTAAAGATAAAAGAGTTTTACCAGAAAAAGAGCGATCTTTTTCATTTGACACAACAAAGCCTTGCTCGAAATTAAATTTATAATTTAAGTTTGAATTTATGTTATTGCCATTAATATCATACTCAAGATCCAAACCATAACCAAGATCTGCTAATAATTTTTTTTCAAAAATCCTAATAGATTGTTCAATTAATAAATCACCATTAGTCTTACTAGATAAAATTTTTAAGGCCGTTTTGTATGCTTGAAATAAATTGGGATGCGCATCATGCTTGTGCAATAATTTTGTTAATAATTCGTTTATATAAAGTCCAACAATAAGATTTCTACCAAAAAAATTATAGCCTACCCCATCTAATTCTACTTTATTTAAATTGCCAAGCTCACTTTTAGCTGACCAGGAAATTAATAATGGCAAAAATGGCTGCAATAAACCGCGTAATTTTGATTTGGCACTTCTAGCTCCGCGTGCAATCAAAGTAATACGCCCATAATCATGTGTAAAAAAATCAATCAATACACTGCTATCGCGAAAAGCACGCATATGTAACAAAAACGCTTTCTGCAGTTCCACTCGATTACTCATGCTGCAAATGTTAGCATGGGCTTTTGATGCTAATCAAAGGAAGAATATTATGCGCAAAATAACTGTTGTTATATCCTTGTTTTTCACCATAAACTGTTTTGCTTATAACCATAACGCTTGGCGTGGATGGGTGCGAAGCTTTAAACCAATAGCTATGAAGGGAGGAATTCACGCCCAGATATTTGACCCAATATTTCAAGGACTTACCCCTAGTCGCAGCCATATGTCTTTAGCTAAAAAACAACCAGAACATCGCCTAACCTATTACAAATATCGCAATAGTCGAGGTGATAATTATAGAATTCAGCTAGGTAAAAAATACTATCGACAAAACAAAACCATGCTGAATCAAATTGGACATGAGTATGGAGTTAATCCATGCTTTATTGTGGCACTTTGGGGGCTGGAATCAAGCTATGGCCACTTCATGGGCAACTTTGATGTAATTCGTTCCCTCGCAACCTTAAGTTACATGGGACATCGTCGTTTATTCTTTGAAAAACAATTAGTGTTTGCTTTGCGCATGTTGCAAAACGGCGTCATTGATCGCAAAGATTTCAAAGGCGAATGGGCTGGTGCTTCAGGACAAACCCAGTTTATGCCATCCAGTTGGTACAATTATGCTGTTGACTACAATGGTGATGGGAAAAAGGATATCTGGAAAACCAAGGCGGATATCTTTGCATCTATCGCCAATTATTTAAGACAAAATGGTTGGGAGAAAAACCAATATCCATCGGTACTAACCAAAGTTGTACTGCCAAACAACTTTGATAATGATTTATTATCACTAAAAGTTACAAAAACAGTTAGAGAGTGGCACCATTTAGGCGTGAGATTTGCTGAAAATATTCGAGTAAATCCAAATCGCGAAGCTTCTATTATTCAACCATACGGTGGACCAACAATAATGATATTTGAAAACTTCAGAGTATTGATGCGCTGGAACTATTCATCGTATTATGCTGGAACTGTTAATTATGTTGCGCAAAGGATTTGCCAATAACGAGGAGAAAATAATGTTTAACTATAAAGAAACTGTTGAAAAATATATGCAAGATCATCGCTATTTAACCTTAGCAACCTGTGATCAGAAACTCAAGCCTTGGGCTGCAACCATGGGTTTTGCAAGTGATGGAGCCACCGTCTATATGGCAACTAGTAAAAAAACCAAAAAGGTAGAACATATTAAAAACAACCCAAATGTTTCTTACACCATTGATGCCGAAGAAGAAAAAGATTGGGATGAACTAACAGGCTTGCAGATGGAGGCTCGTGCTGAAATCTTGAATGATGAAAATGAAATTGGCAAAGCCAAGCAATTATTGGCAGAAAAATTTCCAGAATTTGCTGATATACCAGCCGGTGATGATATGGTTATTATCAAAATAATACCTAAGCGCGGTCGCTTTTTAGATTGCACCCAGGGGTTTGGCTTCAGCGCTGATTTGGATTATTGATTATAAATACGGTTCTAAGTGAGCCAATACTAGCTGTAAATTGTGCCGGCCGCGGTATTTGTTGATATCCAACTTGAAAGCTGCGCTAACGCTTTTACATTGATAATTTGGCCATTTTTCAGTATCGGCAAAAAACATGATAGCTTCTATTTTTTGCTCGTGACCAGGCAATGCTAACGTTAGCTTTAAATGCTTGTTACCGATTAACTTCTGATCTAATACGGAGAAACGCCCGGAAAAAACTGGCTCATCAAAACCACAACCCCAGGGGCCAGAGTTGTTTAGCATGTTTGCCGTTTCTAAGGAAAAATGTTCAGACTCTAGCTCTCCATCAGACCAGATTTTTTCATACAAATGATCTTCGGTAATATGCTGATCCAATTCATCTAAAAAAGCTTTACAAAAATCCTCGTATTTATCAATGCCTAGTTGAATGCCAGCAGCCATCGCATGGCCACCGTATTTATTGATCAATTCTGGATGCTTAGCATCTACCGCTTCAATAACTTCCTTAATATGCAGCCCCTCGATCGAACGAGCAGAACCTTTAATCTCATTATCATCTACTTTAGCAAAAGCAACAACCGGTCTATTAAGTTTGCTTTTAACTCGAGAAGCCAAGATTCCAACCACGCCTTGATGCCAATTTTGATCAAATAAACAAATTCCAAGTGGCAAATCACTATCAAGCTGTAATTCGTTTAACTCTTTTTCCGCCTGAATCCGCATATCATGTTCAATAGCTTTACGCTCATCATTTAGAATATCAAGTTGCTGAGCCATATCTATGGCCTTTTTATAGTCGTCTGTTAACAAACACTCAACCCCAAGAGACATATCATCTAGACGACCAGCTGCATTTAGCCTTGGCGCCAAAACATAACTTAAGTCTCCAGTAGAAATAGCAGATATATCACGACCAGTCACATGAAATAGAGCCCTTATACCAGCTGAGCATTTTCCATACCTAATTCGCTCAACACCGTGTTTAACAAAAATTCTATTATTTCGATCAAGCGTTACAATATCAGCAATAGTGCCTAAAGCCACTAGGTCCAGAAAATCCGCTAAATTTGGCTCCAATCTATTCTCACCAAACCAACCTTTATCTCGTAACAATTTCCTGAAAGCCAACATCAAATAAAAAACCACTCCGACTCCGGCAAGGTTTTTACTGGGAAATAAATCACCCTTTTGATTTGGGTTAACAATAGCTCCAGCATTTGGCAATTCGGCGCCTGGCAAATGATGGTCGGTAACTAAAACTTTAATACCTAATTTTCTCGCCGTTTCAACTCCATCAATACTGCTAATACCATTATCAACAGTAATAATTAAATCTGGGTTATAACGCGCGGCTACTGGGACCAAGTCGGAGCTTAAACCATAACCATATTCAAATCTATTGGGAACCAAATAATCAACATTTTCAAAACCAAAAGCACGCAAAGCCTTCAGAGCAACAACAGTACTAGTAGCACCATCGACATCAAAATCCCCAACAATTAAAATCTGTCCTTGATCTTGCAAAACACTCCACAAAAGCTCTGTTGCATCATCAATACCTTTTAGTTGGTCAAAAGGAAATAGATTTTTTAGCTGATAATCAATCTCATCACAAGAATTAATACCCCTACCTAAATAAATTTTCTTTAATAAGGGATCAAGATCTCCTCCTTGCCATTCTCCATCTGATTTCCGCATCACAATTTTTTTCATAACAGCTCCTTTGATTCCTGACATTTGTAACGATCTTTACATATTTTATGCTAAAATGCTAGACCTTATTTTATAAACGTCATCCCGGACTTGATCCGGGATCCAAAATTCTTATTTTTAAAAGCCTCTGGATTCCAGCGTCCGCTGGAATGACGGCAAAGGAGATAAAATTGAGTAAAAATTTATCTATAACTATAGCCCAACTTAATTTTCTAGTTGGAGATATTGCTGGAAATAGCAAAAAAATAATTAATTATGCTAAAAAAGCGCGTGATAATGAACAGGCTAATTTAATCATTTTCCCAGAATTGGCGCTAACAGGTTACCCACCAGAAGATCTTTTATTACGCAATAATTTTCATAAAAACATACAGCAAGAAATAGAAAAAATTTTAAATTCCGTAACGGGTATTTATATTCTTTTCGGATATCCAGAAAAAGTAGAAGACAAACTTTATAACTCTGCCTTATTGATTTATAACGGTAAAATTATCACCAATTATCGCAAGCAACATTTACCAAATTACGGAGTATTTGATGAACATCGTTATTTTGTAGAAGGCGACACTCCCACTATTGTTGAGATAAATGGAGTGAAAACAGCAATAGCAATTTGTGAAGACCTGTGGTATCAAAAAGTACTAGAGCAAGCGCAAGAAAACGACGTCAAACTTGTACTCAGTTTAAACGCGTCGCCTTTTGATATGCGCAAGGGAGAATCCCGAAAAAGCCTGTTAGAAACAAAAGCGAAATCACATAATCTAACAATAGTTTATGCCAACTGTATCGGGGGCCAAGATGAGCTGGTTTTTGATGGCGGATCTATGGTTATAAACGAAAACGGGGAGCTAATAAGTCATTTAAACTTTTTCAAAGAAGAATTAAAAACAATTAATTTTTCCATAAATCCGCAAAAATTAATTGCCAAAACAGAGCCATTCACTGCACCAACCATTGAAAAACAAATTTATGATGCGCTAACTTTGGGTATCCAAGATTATGTAAATAAAAATGGTTTTAATAAAGTATTAATAGGTTTATCTGGAGGTATCGATTCAGCGCTAACTCTAGCACTAATCGTTGACGCACTGGGCGCTAATAGAGTTGAAGCAATCAGCATGCCTTCACGCTATACAAAAAACATGAGTATTGAGGATGCTGAGATTGAGGCTAGAGCATTTGGTGTAAAATTTTCGTGTATTAGCATTGAACCCATATTCAAGATTGTAGGGGCGACCCTATGTGGTCGCCCTTGCTTGGATTCCCGCCTTCGCGGGAATGACGCGAAAATGCCCGAGGATGATCCGTCTTCGCTTCGCGAGCCGGAGGATGACTGTGCTATCAACAACCTATCTGAACTAACCCAACAAAACATCCAAGCAAGATGTCGTGGATTGTTACTCATGGCGCTTGCTAATGAGAAAAACGCTCTTGTTATATCTACCAGCAACAAGAGCGAAACCGCAGTTGGTTACACCACATTGTATGGTGATATGGTCGGTGGTTTTGCCGCTTTAAAAGATCTCCCTAAAACTTGGGTTTATAAACTCGCTAGCTACCGCAATCAAATAAGTGCGGTTATTCCTGAACGAGTAATAGCGAGAGCGCCTTCGGCAGAACTTGCTGAAGATCAACTTGATCAGCATTCGCTTCCAGTTTATGACATTCTAGATAGAATCTTAGAACTATACGTTGAACAAAATAAATCTATCAGCGAAATTATTACTATAGAAAATTTTGATAAGGAAGAAGTCAACAAAGTGATTAAATTAGTGCATCGCAATGAGTACAAAAGACGTCAAGCACCACCAGGCGTAAAAATAACCACTTGCGCCTTTGGCCGCGAGCGCCGTTACCCCATCACTTGTGCTTATATCGACGATTAGGTACCATTCCACCATGAGCAAATTGCAAACCTGGCGCTTAATTAAAAGTTATCATGGCCGCAAAGTAGTAAATGGAATCTCAGTAGAAATTAATAGTAAAGAGATTGTAGGACTGCTAGGTCCTAATGGTGCCGGCAAAACCACCAGTTTCTATATGATTGTAGGACTAGTCGCTCCAGATCAGGGTAAAATATTCTTAGATCGCAATAATATAACCCACCACGCCATGCACGAGAGAGCTCATTTGGGCATTGGTTATCTGCCTCAAGAAGCTTCGATTTTTCGTAAATTATCGGTTGCAGATAACATTATGTCGGTGCTCCAACTACGCAAAGAACTCGATAAAAAACAGCGTAAAAACAAACTGGAAAACTTAATGGAAGAGTTCCACGTCTCACACCTGCGTAACAGTCTAGGAATCAGCCTATCTGGCGGGGAAAGGCGCAGAGTTGAAATCGCAAGAGCGCTCGCTATGGAACCAAAATTTATTCTGCTTGATGAACCATTCGCCGGCATTGACCCCATTTCAGTTGTTGATATTAAGCGTATAATCAAGCAATTACAAAAACTTGGCATTGGTGTCTTAATTACCGATCACAACGTTAAAGAAACGTTGGATATTTGTTCTCGCGCCTACATCGTAGGTACTGGTGAAATTATTGCTAACGGCAGTCCCAAAGAGATCCTGCAAAATAAAAAGGTAAGAGATGTGTACCTTGGGGATGAATTTGAATTATAATGACTGACAATAGCGTGTTTAAATATAAGGAGTAAAAATAATGCAACAAATACAGTTTACTGGACAAAATATAGAAATCACTCCAATTTTGAGGGACTTTATTTCTAATAAATTTAAAAAATTAAAACGTTATGCTGAAGATATAACCAGCACTCACGTTATTCTAAACGTTGATAGCCCAGCAAGACAAATAGCTGAAGCAAAGCTACATGTGCCTGGTTCAGAAATTTATGCCAAAGCAGAATCCGAAGACATGTACAAAACCATTGATGTTTTAGTCGACAAATTAGTAAGACAACTTAGCAAACACAAAGGCAAAGCAACAGATCATAGATAAATAGTTGCAATAACTTTTCATCATGATAAATCAACAAGGCAGCATTCACGGCACGCTATTGGCCGTGTTTGGTGTTGGAGTTTTACTCACAGGAAAACCAAGCTCAGGTAAAAGTTCACTTGCCCTTTCTTTATTAGATCGAGGCCATAAGCTTGTTGCTGATGACCTGGTATTATTGGATAAAAAAAAATCGGCGCTATTTGGTTATGCACCCAAAGCTGGCTTTGGGTTTTTGCATTCCCGAGATTTAGGTATGCTTGATATAGCAAAACTGTTTTCTGATAATGCCATACAAGAAAAAACCGAGATTCATCTTATAATAAACTTAGATATTGATGATTCTGACACAGGAATAAGCAATAACATCAACCTGCCATTGATAACATCCCCACCCAGCCCCGTCATGGTTGAAGTTGCAATTAAAAATTACCTTTTGCAAAAAAAAGGCTATAATGCCGCAACTGAGTTTAAAAATATGCTTAGGCAAACAGATCATATATGAGCGTCACAGTTATAATCATAAGCCATGAAGACATAGGCGCAGCACTTATTCAAACAGCCACCAAGGCGTTTGAAGAGTTGCCATTGCCTACAACTGTAGTCAATGTTGGGAATGACGATAACCCCGAGGATTTGATTGATAAACTTCGTATGCTCTTACAAAAAATCTGTACTGACGCTGGAGTATTGATCCTCACCGATCTTTATGGCTCGACTCCTAGCAATATTGCTAAAGCCCTGCAGGGCACTAATACGCGAATGGTATCAGGCCTAAATCTACCAATGTTAATTCGTGTTATGAATTATCCAGATTTATCTTTAGATGAGCTGGCTGAAAAAGCTATAAGCGGCGGCAAAGATGGAGTTATCAGCATCTGAAATTAAAGGACCAAACATGCTAAAAAAAACCTTAACCATCAAAAATAAATTAGGCCTACATGCCCGTGCTTCTACCAAACTAATTAAACACGCCATGCGCTATACTAGCGATATTCATATTACAGTAGATGATAAAACCGCTAATGGTAAAAGCATCATGGGCATAATGCTGCTCGCCGCCAATCTTGGCACCGAAATAATTCTAGAAATCAACGGCCCTGATGAACAAGACGCCATGCAAGACCTAGAAACCTTAATTAACAACAAATTCGACGAAGAGTAAAGCCAAAACCAAAGAACCCTAACGACTCACACGTCAAATGATTTGCTATAAATCATTGTCACTCACGGAAGAAGATATTTTATCACTACTGTTAAATGTTTTATTAGCATCCCGCAATGTCTCCGCAACCTTTTTACAAAACTTACTAGGCTCGGGTCTCAGATCCATAGCAAATTGAAGCCGTATCACTCTTGTAACAAAACGAAAATCATTCTGTAATTTATCTAATAATCTACTTGCTTGATCTTCAGAAAGATTAACAGCAATTTCAGACTGATTACTTACTGCCTGTTTTATATCTCTAAACCCTCCACCAGCTTCGCCAAATTTAAAAACAAAACTACGACGCTTATCAAAAAGCGGTAAAACATAATCGGAAAGCAAGCTTCTCTGCTCCTTATCCGCGCAATCAAAATTCAAAGTAGTCATAGTAAAAACCTCTCAGTTCAATAATCAATAATGACAATGCTAACAGCATCTCATTAAGGTAAAATTAACTGTGGGAAAAATTCGTAACTATTTTCAAAAAATCAAAACCAAAAAGTTACCCACAATTTCTGTGGATAACTCTGTGAATAAACTTAACACAATCTAATTCACATCCCGTAAATATTACGGTGCGGACAGATTGTACACTTTTTGACCTTGCAAAAAAATATCATTTTATATCATATAGTTATACCGTAAGCCATTGGTATTTATAGGCGACTAGGCAAGATTTTCGAATGATGCTATCATACTTTTCACACCTGTGAACAAAAAATCAATAACTTATGCAAAACACCCTCTACGACAAACTCAATAACAAAGCTATCGCGCTTACCCCAAACCGCCGATTCGCTCGATTTCTTGAGAAGAAATATGGCGAACACAAAATTGAGCAAGGATACAAAACCTGGGAAACCCCATCCATATTCCCAGCAGAAACCTGGCTTCAAAACAGCTATCTTGATGGAGAACATGACAAAATCCTTTTGAACAATGAACAAGCTCATTTCATATGGAAAGAAATAACCCGAGAACACCCTAATTTAACTCAAATAGCCGAGCAAGCATGGCAAATAATCTGCAGTTGGAATCTAAACCCATTAACTTGGGACAGTACCTACCTTAACGATGACCACAAAATATTAATAGATTGGATCAAAGAATATCAAACAATATGCACTAAAGATAATTGGCTGGATCCAGCTTTATTAGCTTATGAACTAACTAACAACACGCCTGAGAACCTATATCAAAAGAAACCAGAAATCATGTTAATTGGCTTTGAAGATATCCCCCCCGATTTGCAAAAATTGCTTACCAAATTGCAGCAATTGGGAACGACTTTAATTAATCACAAATTAGACAGGCCAAAAGCAAATAGCATCCACCTATACAACTTTACAACATTAGATAAAGAAATCGCTGCTATGGCCTCATGGGCCAAAAAAACAATTGACGAAAACCGAGGAACAACTAATATTGGCTGCGTTGTACCTAATCTTGCTGAACTAAAAAATGAAATCAATTATTGTTTTGAAATAATTTGCAGTGATCTATTCGATATAACTATAGGCAAAGAGCTAAACAACTATCAAACAATAGATACTGCTCTCAATATACTAAAACTATTATCTCAAACCTTAACTTTAGATGAAGCAAAAAGACTACTGCTTAGCCCGAATATTAAAGGCGCAACAGAAGAAATCAGCGCTCGCGCCCTACTCCACAAACACCTGCGCTCCATAAAAACAACATCGGTAACTTTAAGAGAGCTATTGGCTCTAAGTAAAAATAGTGAGGCAAAATGGTTCACCCCAATCCTTGCGCAAATATTAGACGATACTCAGCTCCTTATTAAACAAACTCCCGCATATCAAAGTAACAAAATGTGGGTAGAGCTACTAAACAAAGCTCTTGACCTTTTTGCTTGGCCAAATAACGATGGAGAAGATGAGCAACACGCACAAATCACACAAAGCTGGTGTGAAGCGCTAAAACAGCTACTCAGCCTTGATTTATTTAATAAACCACAAAACTTAAAACAAACAATCTACAATTTAAATAATATATTAAAAAAACGAACCTTACATTTAAAAAACAACAATACCCAGCCCATTAAAATCTTAGGCGTATTAGAGGCTGCCAACTTAACATTTGATCACTTATGGATCATGAACATGCACAATCAAAATTGGCCCGCTCGCCCAAAACCAAATCCTCTAATACCGTTACATATTCAAAAAAAGCACAACTTACCTCACGCAACCTATGCACGCGAACTATTATATGCAGAAAAACTAACCGACCGTCTGCTACATACTTCTAATGAAGTTATTTTTAGCTTTAGTAAACAAAACGGGGATGTTGAATATCAAGCGAGTCCATTGTTAATGCAAATACATGGCATCAAAGAAGAATTGTATTTGGATCCCGGCTTTCGCCGAGATGACGTGGGGAAGAAACATAATGATAAAAATAATATTGAGACAAAGGAAACCGTCACACAACAAACAACAAAATTATCTCCAAATGAACAAATCACAGGCGGCAGCAGAATTTACAAATTACAAGCTGCTTGCCCATTTCGCGCATTTGCTGAGTGTAGATTACACGCAACTGCAACGGAAATTGCAGACAAATATATCAGCGCCAAAGAACGCGGCATCATGATCCACACTGCAATAGAATACTTTTGGAATACAGTTCGCTCGCAAAACAAACTACTAACAAGCAATTCTGACACACTAAACAAAGTTATTAGTGATAGTATAAAAAACGCCATATCTGTCTTAAAAAAATATCACAAATATGAACCACTTGATGATGAATTTTTAGCGCTAGAGATAAAACATCTTCAATACTTAATCTATAAATGGCTTGATGTAGAAAAAGAGAGACCACCCTTTACCGTTCTCAGCCAAGAACAAGATCTTTCAGCCTCTTTACAAAACTTGAAAATTAAGTTACGCATCGACCGAATAGACCAGTTAGAAGACGGGTCTATTATCCTGATAGACTATAAAACTGGAAACGTAAGCACTAGCGCATGGTTTGGCGAAAGACCAGACGACCCTCAACTTCCACTCTACCTATTAAACAGTCAAAGAGAAATAAGCGGCATACTTTTCGCTGAGATCACCCCTCACAACCCAAAATTTTCAGGTCTCACCGCACACGATTACAAAATTCCTGGAGTCAAAATCGCAAATAATTGGCAAGAGCTAATAACTGACTGGCACAAAACACTAACAAGCCTCTCTAAAGAATTCGAAAACGGCATAGCCAAAGTGGAACCAAAAAAAGGAGAACAAACTTGCCGCAACTGCCACCTACAAGCTCTTTGCAGAATATTCAGCGCCACATAACATCACAACCATCTACCCATCATCCCGGTGACCACCGGGACCTAGAGGCATTAAAAAATATTATAATTTTTGTTGAGTTGTTAAAGAACATCAACTCCTTTAGGAATCTTAAAGTGGAATAAACTATCGCTCAACTTCTCATTAATCTTGATATTATAAAAATCTATCATACTATGCTGACCTAATTTATCCGTAATATACATTTCCTTAATGGCATCATGCACAAAACGCAGCTGCAACTTGCTAAAAACAGCTCGCTTATCTTTTGGTACAAGCACATACCAGGCATCAAACTTACCTACTCTGTGAGAAGTAACATCAAAAGCATCCTGCACCTTTGACAAATCACCACTTAACAAAAACGCGGGATTCACCGGGTTTTTATAATCCACTTTACGATGAGTGACTTGCGCTAAATCTTTATCGTAAACCCACGCCGAATCATTGGAAACAACAATCAACTCTTCTCTTGGCTTTAAAATATGCCAATAAAAATCTCCTGGGCGCTGCACTGCCATTTTTCCAGACTGCTTTTGTAAAGCTTCCCCCTTGGAGCTTAATGTCACTTGCGTAAAATCAGCGGACATAGTGCGTAAACTTGTGAACTCTTTTTGCAAAGCAGTAGCAGAATTTGCAGCAAAAGCCACAAAACAAAAACAACATAACAAAACGGTGCTAAATAATTTTTCCATAAAGGTGATCATACACAAAAACACTTGCGAGGGGTATCATCATAAAGAATATTGCCATAATAAAATAACTAATTGCGGAAAAATCTATAAAGAGCAACAACTGCATCAATACAATAGGCCCTATAATGCGACCAACACTATTAGCAATGTTGTAAACAGATAGAGCTACATTTTTACCAACCGCACGTGCAGCCTCTCCTTTAGAAACAATAGCAACTGTTGGGCTAATCACAAAACCGCGAAAAGCCCCAATGGCAAAAAGCGCAATGGCAACCATTAGCAACCCAAACACTGAGTTCTGTACTAAAGATATCGGAATAATAGAAGCAGCCATACCAACACAACCATAAAAAACATACTTACGTTCCGCTCTTTTGGCATCTGACTTTTTCGCAATCCACTTATTTGTCAATAGAAAGCCCAAAGAAAACAAAACAAATAACTCCGCAATTATCGACCTAGAAACACCAACATGTTGCAATACTAATGGTAAACAAAAAAACAAAACACCATCTTCTAAGGCACCAAGAGGAATAGCTACAAAACACAACATCACTGCAAAAGACTTGTTCTTCAAGATGTTAGGTAGCTCCTTCAATACAGACACAAAGGTCATACCAGCCCCACTTCTTGCCAGCTTTGTTCTAGAAACTTGAGGCCTAATCTTTGGCAGCACAAGATAGATGTACACCGAGGTTGCCAACAATATCAAGGCTGCAACAAGAAAGGTAATTCTAAGCCCGCAAAAACCAACCAATATACCGCCGATAAAAGTCCCAGCAATTATGGCCCCACGCAAAGAATTAGTATAAAGAGAAACGGCTTGCGCGTAACTATTTACGGATGATACACGAAAAATATAAGCATACTCTATTGCTGATGAAAATGGTTTAAGAATACCAAAGAATATTTGCAACAAAATTAACACCAAAAAAGAATGAGCAAATGCAAATCCAACATACAATAAAGATTCTAAAATAGTAACTAAAATAAAGTTATTTTTTAAATTTTTAGTCTCAACAAAGTAACCACTGGGGATCATTGCCAACACCAAAAAAAACATGTAAAAAACATATAGCCAAGATGCATATATCTTAGGCATTTTGGATAGGATGGTTATCTGCAAAAAATACTGCGAGAGAAATATAAAGGTTAAATAGTTAGCAAAAATCTTAAAAAATGCTACTGGCCTCAATAATTCAATTGTAAAGAAACCTAGCTTTTGCGTGGAAGTTTTGCCACCACTTTGTAGGCCATTTCTTTTGAAACCATATGCCACATAAAGATTATAAAACGTCTTGCCAATCAAGATTAAACTTAAGACAAATAGTATCAATCGAAAAGCATCATGGAAAAAATAAGGCATAATTACACTATTTCTATGTTTTTATAAGAATCAATTTTAGATTTATAGTGTCCAGCATTCCATTGGATGCGAGAGAGATCCTCATCGGAAACTTCTCTTACAATTTTACCTGGCGAGCCAACGACCAAAGAGCGTGGAGGGATTTTTTTACCAGGTGGGATCAAAGCATGCGCACCAACAATTGAACCATCACCAATCACAGCATCATCTAAAACAACTGCATTCATACCAATTAAACAATCATCCCCTATGGTACATCCATGCAAAACAGCAGCATGACCAATGGTAACACCTTTACCAATTATAAGAGGCTTATCAATATCAACATGCAAAACCGCATTATCCTGCACATTAGTATCGTCACCAATAGTAATCTGATCATCATCACCTCTTACTACAGCACCATACCAAACGGTTACACCGCCTCCAATTATAACACGCCCCATAACACGAGCTGTATCAGCTATAAAACAGTTTTCACTTAATAACTTCGGCTGATTACCTACAACTTTTATCAACATTTAATTACCCCCCACTAATATGTTAGCATGCATGAATGATAGCAAAATTTTTCATCCTACTGTTACTACAAATCAATGATTATAAATAGATATATAAGTCGCGAAGTAGGTATAACGATCGCTGTTATATCTATCATCTTAATGGTTGTGTTTATTACTAATCAATTTATCCATTACATGCGCGATGTAACAGCAGGCCACTTCACCATGCACATCATAGCGCTGTTATTGATGCTAAAACTCCCACAACTTTTAGCAGCCCTTCTTCCCCTTTCTCTATACATATCAATACTGGTAATCTATGGACGCATGTATGCTGACCAAGAGATGACCGTCCTGTTTGCTTGTGGTTTTAGTCGCAAAAAACTAATCGTTTTAACTCTAAAAATAGCCTTCGGACTTTCGATTTTGCTTGCCATTTTATCTATGTGGGTCACTCCACACATAAACAAATACGCTGAAAAATTGATGCAAAAAGGCGCAATCTCACCACTTGCTTTGGTACAACCTGCAAGCTTTCAAAGCAGCAAGGATGGCAGATGGATATTTTATGTTGAGAGATCTAACCAAAAAAAACATAAGCTTTATAATATATTTGCAGCAGAAGAACCAAAAAGTGATGATGACAAATCTAAAGTTGGGGTCCTCTCTGCCAAGTCTGCCTCCCCCTATTATGACCCCAAAACCCATGATGCTTTTTTAGTGTTTAAAAGTGGGAATCGCTATGTTGGTGAGGCTGGATCAAAAAATTACCAAATAACCAAATTCGATACTTATGGCATCAGAATACCACAAAGATTGGGCAGCAGAGGCTATCGTGAAGACTCTGTTTTCACCAGCAAATTATTGCATGCACATGGAGGCAAAGCTGCTGCAGAATTACAGTGGCGCTTTTCAATTCCGATTATGGCTCTTGTTCTATCTCTAATAGCAATTCCCTTAAGTTACGTAAAATCAAGATCTCATCGCTATTTACAACTAGCACCAGCTATTTTGCTTTATATAATTTACGGCAACTTCATATTCTTAAGTCGCAGTTGGATTAAGGCAGGAAAACTCTCTCCACTCATTGGAATGTGGTGGGTACATGGTTTAATGCTAGCAATAGCCTTAATTTTAATGATTCACCAAATAGGCTGGCAACGCATAGCTCACCCGATAGTCAATCGAAAAACAAGCATATGAAAATCATCCATAAATACGTAGCTAAAACAGTAATATCAACTATAGTATTAGTCATTTTTATCTTAGTTGCCGTTGAGCTTTTCATTAATTTTTCCCAAGAATTTGGTGATATGGGACTCGGCAACTATGATTTTCTACATGTTATGCTGGTCACATTTATGTTGCTACCAGGAGATTTATATCAATTTATTCCTGTGGCAGGATTGGTCGGAAGCCTTCTTGCACTAAGTCTACTTGCAAGTCGAAGTGAACTCGTAGTAATGCGCTCATCTGGTATATCAATCAGAGAAATCATGTATATAGTCTTAAAAGCGGCGCTTTTGGTAGTAATTCTTGCAGTAATATTAGGTGAAATTATAGCCCCTATAGCCCAGCACACCGCAAGAATCTACAAAGCAAAGGCGATAAGTCAAGGACAGGCAATTAAAACCACGCATGGAATTTGGCTGAGGAGTGGCAAGAGTTACTTAAACATTGGCAATGTCGCATCCAATACTCATCTTATAAACATAAATCGCTATCGTTTTAAGAACAATAAATTAATATCAACAAGTCACGCGGAAGAAGCCATATATCAAAATGGCAACTGGTTATTTAAAAACATCAACCAAACAAATTTCTCCAGAACAATTCAAACCAAAAAATATAAACAGGAAATTTGGCAGCTAAAATTCAAACCAAAATTATTGCATCTTATAAACATAAGCTCGGATGAAAAATCTCTTCCACAGCTTTATAACTACATTAAATACCTAAAGAAAAACAAATTAGCCTACAACAAATATGCTTTCGATTTTTGGCAAAGAATCTTCCAGCCAATCGCAACATTAGCAATGATCTTGTTAGCTATCCCATTTATGTTCGGCCCTCTAAGAAGTAGCAACATGGGACTGCGCATGCTAATTGGCACATCCTTGGGACTCGCATTTTGGATGATCAATCAATTTATAGGCCCAATAACCGCAACTTTACAATTATCACCACTGCTAATAGCAAGCCTACCAACTGTAACCATTACAGTTTTAGCTGGCATATTACTGCTTATTTAAATTTAAGCTAAAAAAATATTGTTCGGAACGCCATTGGCTGAGCAACTCCACACTTTGTGACAAATTCTAGCTTTGCATAATAGATTTAAAGCTTTTTTTAACGGCTCAAATCTTATCTGCTTATTTATAGCACTATACTTAAATTTGTTACCCAACATGAAAGGCGTGCCTCTGAAGATTTCATCTAAATATTCAGCAGATAGTCGCTTTGAGTATTTTGCAAAGTCATCCTGATAGGTTGCTAGAATATTTCTACGCATAGTATCTTCATTCTAGTATATTGATTGCTTATAAAACAAGTTAAAGTGTTAAAATTATGGGTAACTTTAACGATTTGAAAATGCAATTCTATGCACCCAGCAATAGAGAACCGGTACGACGTAAAGCGTTACTAAGGATCCTATTGCCAAACCAAAAATTATTACAATACACATTGACCTCCACAAGGGGCCGCCAAACATTAAGAGCGGAATCAAACCCAATATAGTAGTAATTGTTGCCATTACTATAGGCCTCACTCTAGTACTACTAGCATACAATACTGCTTCGAATTTTTGCTCAGCATGAGTCAACTCTTCTTTGATGCTATCAACTAAGATAATACCATTATTGATAATAATGCCGGCCAAACTCATAAGCCCCAATACTGCCATAAAACCGAAATCAACCTGCGTGACCCACAAAGCAAAAAACGAACCGATAAATGCCATGGGAATAGTGGACAAAATAATCACAGTATCCATTAGGGAATTGAACTGCAAAATTAACAAAATAATAATTAAAATTATGGCTATTGGTACATACTTAAATAACTCATTTTCAGCGTCTGCCGATTTTTTCTGCTCACCCGTGAAAAGAATTTCATAATTATCTGTTTTAGCCGGAATAGCCAAAGATTTAGTTAATTGTTCAATCACTCTTTGCGTACCAATTGTCTTATTGGTTCCATAAATTGTAATTGCATTCTGCAAATTAAAGGTCTTAACCTTACTATATTCAAAAGTAGGTTTAAATTTTGCGACTTGAGAAAGAGGAACATCCTTTCCGGTGCGATCAGAATAAACCGTAAGCGATGGTAATTTTGATAGATCCTCGCGCTCACTTTTCTCAGCTCGTACTACTATATCGATTTTTTTATTATGTTCGCGATATTCGCTAATCTTTATCCCTTTATAAAAAGCGTACAAAGTATTTGCAATTTCTCGATAAGTGAGCCCTGCCCGCTCCGCTTTTACCTGATCGATCACTAAAGACAATTTATAGACAGGATTATCCCAATCATCATATATGCCCGTAGTACCCGAAATGTGCTTTAATTTATTTTTTATAATATCGGCAACATTAATAAGTGAAATATAGTCGTGACCTACAACCCTAATCCTAAGCAAACCAGGCTCTGTAGTCCCGAGCCACATCTCTTTAAGCCTCGGACGCACATTAACAAAATTATTCCGTAAATAATTCTCGGTCTTTTTAATCATCGGCAAAGCATCTTTACTATCTTTGGTATTTACCACAATAAAGGCTTTGTGTGGTTCAGGATCAAACGGCGATAGAGTCAAGAAAAATCTAATGCCGCCAAAACCGACAAAAGAAATAGAACTTTTTATTTGTGGATTAACTTTCTTGTTACCGAGCCATTTCGTTAATTTTTTTACTGTATTATCAGTTTGATTAATACTATATCCTGCTGGCAAATCTAAATTAATTAAAAATTGGTTGCGCTCTGATGCTGGAAAAAATTTCTTGGGCACCATCCCCATCACAAACCAAGAAGATAGCAACAAAATAACCACTAACAGCATAAATTTTTTGCTATTTTTTACCGCTGAACCTAAATTATTATGAAAAGCTTTTGCTATATGAGTAATAAAGTAATTTTTCTTATTTGCTGTCGCATGCTGAAACCAATAACAAAATAGCGGCACAGCACAAATAGATAAAAGCCAAGAACCAAGCAATGTAACCGCTATCACTTGCGCCAAAGCTCTTGTATATTCACCAACAATATTCTGTGACATCAAAAGCGGTACAAAAGCAATAATTGTCGTTAAAGTTGAAGTCAAAAGGGGAATAGCTAAATGCTTACCACTCTCTAACGCCGCATGTTTGCGATCCATGCCTTCAGACACACGAAACATAATGTTTTCTGCTACGATAATTCCATTATCCACCAAAAGCCCCAACGAAATAATCATTGCTGCAATTGACACTCTATGTAGTTCAATACCAGCGTGATACATATATATCACAGCAATTAAAATGGATAATGGCACCATAGTGCCAACAATCAGCCCTGTTCTTAAACCTAAAAATAAAATAATAACCAGCAAAACAACAGCAACAGTTTCATATAAATTACGCTGGAATCCTTTAAGACTATGAGCCACTCGTTCAGGCTGAGAAATAGAAAAACTCAAACGATAATCAGCAGGCAAATTTTTCTGAATACTGGCAACTTTTGCATACAATGCTTTTCCATATTTTAAAATATTTGCTCCCGGGCTCATGTAAATCGCCAAAGCAACTGCCGGTTTCTGGTTACTATAAACAATGTTAGATGCAGGAGAAACATACCCCCTTTTTATAGTAAAAATATCGCTAAAATGCAGCAATTTATTTGCACCTGGAATATTAAACACCGCGTTTTTCACATCATTTATATTATTAAAATTACCAGTCGCACTAAAAACAATATTATGCTTATTATTTTGCAAAATACCGGTCGAGGAAACAGCATTTTGACGTTTCAACGCATCTATTAAAATAAATGGAGAAATATTAAAATTTGCTAACTTATTATTATTGGTTTCTAAATATATTTTTTCTTTCTGCACGCCCTCAATCACAATCTTTTCGGTGTTGGGAACAGCATAAATACCATCCCTTACTTCATCTGCAATTTTTTCTATACCAGCTAGATTATTTTGATCACTAGTAATAGAAAGAACAGCCGTTGCAACCAAACCGTAGGAATCATTTACTTGTGGAGGATAAGCTTCTGTCGGGAGGTCAGGAATAACATCATGAATTTTGCTACGTAATTCTTGCCAAATTGGACGCAAATTAAAATACTTCTCTTTAAGCCAAACATGTACAATAGATGCGCCAGAAAGAGAAGTACCATATATCTCATCAATCTCTGGCAACTCTCGCGCCTTACGCTCTATTTTTTCGGTAACTAATAAATTCACCTGCTGTGGATCAAGGCCGGGACAGGCAGTATAAATTACCGCTTCTCTTATCAAAATATTCGGATCTTCCTGACTCGGACAATTAAAATATGCGTAAAGCCCATAAACCACGATTGCCAATAGCGCAAATACAACCATAGCAGACTGCTTAAAAGCGAATTTTGTAAGATTCATTTAAATATCCTTTATAATCACAAAAACTTAACTCTCACCTTTTCATTATCAGTCAAATAGGAGGAACCACTTACAACAATAACGTCTCCCAGCTTAAGGCCGGATATTTCCGCATATTTCCCATCAGTATGCAGAACAGTAACCGATCTTTTTTGCACAACCCCATGCTCTTTGTTATAAACAAACACCATGGCCTGCAAATCATGCTTGCGTGCAATAACACTACTAAGTGGCACATAAAAATGATGCGCAAGAGAAGAGGACTTCGATTTTAAAAATGTAACTTCCGCAGACAAGCCACTCTTTAAAGGCGCATCTATTTTTTCAAGCGACACCACTGCTGAAAAAACCAGCCCAGCAAGACCTTGCTGCCCAACCTCTGAAACCACTCCTGATATGGGCTTATGCCCTGACAAAGCAAAAACTGTAACAATAGCCTTGTCACCAACATGCACACTATTTATATAGGTATCTGGCAAATCCACACTAACTTCGTATTTTTCATAACCATGCAGCTCAGCAACAACCGTTCCAGCTCCAACAAACATATGCTTTCTTACAAATGTTTTAACAATTACCCCCGAAAAAGGCGCGAATAAACGCGTATTATGCAAGGATCTTTTCGCTATTTTAAGTTGTGTTGTCGCGGCCTTAACGTCCTGCTGCGCTGCCTGATAAGCGCTCTCAATTCCTTTAAAAGCAATCTTACTAATATGCTTTTTGGCAAGCATTTGCTTCTGAGCTATATAAGTTATTTCTTTTTCTTGCTCCACAGCTTTTGCTTTATTAAGTTGTTGTTCTCGCAATCTTACTAGCAATAGATAAGGCTCATCGTCCAATTTCCCTAATAATTCACCTTTTTTAACCCTCTTACCAACCAATAACGGAAAGTAATTAATCGTGCCTGCTTCCTCAAAGCTCAATTTAGTGATCTTAGCCGCCGCAACGAGCCCAGTGAACCGTCTTGCTTTTACTAAATTAGCATCGGTAATTTTTGAAACTTCAACAAGTTTTGGCACTTTAGCTTGTTTGCTGTCATTTTTTTGACAAGCAATTAATCCAATGGAGACAAAGAGAATCAAACAAATAAGCTTTTGCAGGTTATTCATAGAAAGCTTTCCTTAAAATAGTTATAACGATTACAAATCATACTATTACCCCTAAGCCAATTCAAACGATATAGTTGCAATCCCCTCCCAAAGTACTATAGTCACTGTAGCAAATTTACATTTTAAATAGAACTTAAGAGGATTAATCATGAGTAGTGGTTTTTTTGAAGAATCATCAAAAGATGCATACGATTTAACTATAACTCTAGCAGGTGCCGGCCAAGTTGGGAAAACATCATTAATCACCCGCCTTGAATTTGGGGCAAAAATGAACATAGATCCAACACAAACTGCGGGGGTAAATTTTTCTATTATAAAAAAAACATTTATAATCCAAAAAAAAACACTGTTTAGCTCGTCCACTGAAGAAAAATTTATGCTAATAAATGTGAGTGATACTGTTGGACAAGAAAGATACAAATCGATAATCAGGTCCAGTTATGCACAAACTAATGTACTCCTATTAATATACGATGTTACAAATAAACAATCATTAGAACGAGCAATCGAAGAATCAAGGGAATTTAGAGAAATTAATGCAGATAAGCCAATAATTGTAATTGGTAATAAATGTGACCAAAAACCAATAATCACCACTTCGGATGCCCAGGAAAGAATCGATGCAGATTCGGTTTACTTTCTCGGCGAATTTTCTGCGCTAGAAAGCATCTGGAAACCAAAACCAGATACAACAATCACAGCTGAAGAAGGAGCAATACAAAAGTTATTTACCGAAATAGTCAGGATATGGCTCGTACACAATAAAGAAATAAGCGAAGAAGACGATATAAGAATGAAGCAACCAAAAGGAGCTGTTAAATTATCGGAAGATAGTGACCAACAAACAACAAGAACATCTAACGGTTGCTGCTAATCACAACGGGATTATGGGTAAACAAGTTGCGGTTAATGAGCAACTTAGGATAAAAGCTTACGTTGAATATTGTTAAGATAAAAAATTACCGTAAAGGGCGAAAGAGTCAGCTCATCCGCAATTTCATGAATATTAACGTTTTTGATAAGCCCCAACAAAACGCTCTTTTCCCGAGTAGTTAAAATAGAAACATAACGCTCATCTTTTTGAAAATTTGCATATCTGTTAGAAATTCTTTCAGATTTTTTGCCCCATAAAACCGATTTAAAAGGTTTGGTTATTGTTTGTATATTTAACAACATAATTTCTCCAAAGATATTGAGTAGCAAATAACGGGACCTTTATTACCTATCATCTTCCTTCTGCCAATTGGCATCTTGAGATTGAGTTTTTTGTTTCTGAATCAAATCATAGATTTCATCGCGATGCACCGAAACATTGCGAGGCGCCTCTATTCCAATTTTAGCCTGTCCACCGCTAACGCTAAGCATCCTTATTTGGATATCATCACCAATGATAACGGACTCTCCAATTTTTCTCGTTAAAATTAACACACTATACTCCTAATTTCAGACTCTGGAAGAACCTACAATTCATTTAAGCTCCACATAATCTGGAGTGTAATTCATCAAAAGCACTTTGTCAAAAAAATTTTGCCTTTTTAACAATGACCATTTTTTTTGGAAACCATCACCTGTACAATAGAGACCGCATCATTTAGAATTCCATATCATGCGTGACAAAAAAGTTATCTCTTCAAAGACGGATCGAGCTAAAAGATGCGATATCTTGCGCAAACTTACCGCCCAAACTTTAGCGGCACTCGCTAAAGAAATTGGCGTATCCAAAGAAACCGTTCGCTCTTGGGAGAAAGGCATAGCTGGTGGTCTCACCGAAAAAGGCGCATCACAATTGGAAGATGCAGCAATCGCCTTTAATGTAAAAGTTGATGCAATGTGGCTTCTATATGGCATAGGAGATGCTCCCAAAATCATTAAGCAAACAGAACAAGAAGAGATCACCCCAAAACAAAGCAAAGCAGAAAAAGCCATAAAAATTAATAGTTATATAGAAGAATTTCTTAGCACACCTAACACCTTGGCTTTTGAAATTACTGATGAGAGCATGTTGCCGTTTTATGAAATAGGTGACATTTTGGGGTGCGAAATTATTGATGAGCCACAAAAAGAAAATAGTGACTGCGTTATCACGCTAGCAGATGACACACAATTATGCCGAACTATTTCACATGCAAAAGCCAAGAATAAATACAATTATTCTTGCTACAATACCGATGCTAATACTCCAAATCTTTTTAAAAATAATACTAAGTTAAAACAAATAGCAGCTATCAGAATAATTTGGAAAGCCCACTAATTAAAATCACAAATCAGCTAAAATTTCTTTAATGTGCTGCAATAAAACTGGCTTGTAAATCATCTCGTCAGCCCCAGCCTGCAAGCAACGTTCACGATCCTCATCGCTTGTGTGCGCTGTAATGATAATAACAGGAACGTCTTTGACCTTTTTATTTTGCTTCTTAATAAATTGTATTTGGTCATCGGCCAAGTTGTCAGGTAAATGTAACCCTAAGAAAACAACGTCATAATTAGCATTGCTTGTAATAGCAGTGCGCAATTCTTCAGCGCTCTCCGCCACATCTACTACGCAGCCAGCCATTTCAACTAGACCTTTTGTCACCCAAGCACTAACCGGATCATCATCCACAACTAATGCTTTGGTTTTGTTTTTTACTCGAATCGCTGTACTAGTTTCGGCCTCTCTGACAGGGATGTTAAAAGTAACTATTGTGCCAACGCCAAGTTCGCTTTGTACGTTCACTGAACCACCTAAAGATTCAATACGCTTTTTCGTGATTGATAAAGTTAGACCAGAGTCAACGTATGAAGCTTCCCCCGGTTGCACTGCGAAATAATCGAATACGTGTTTGAGTTTCTCACTACTCATACCTACACCGCTATCGACAATCGTAACGGACAAATCAATTGGCTTTTTATGCGCAGATTTTTTTTTGCTAGACACTGTTAAACTAATTGAGCCCTGATCTGTGTATTTAATAGCATTATCCAATAGAGCATTTACTATTTTCAGTAATCTTGACGAATTTACGTAAATACTTTTTGGCACGTTCCCATCAAACATAAGGTTGAATTTAATGCCCTTGTATTCACA
>JAFGXA010000055.1 GCA_016936855.1 Gammaproteobacteria bacterium
ACCTGGTTAAGCATTTCACCAAGATTCTGCCTGAAATGCACAGCGCTGATCTCAGTAATCATCCATGTTCTCCTATCGCAATCAATATGATCATTATGATTAAAGCGTCGCTTCCTGTCTATCATTGCCCAACTGCGCGTGCATGCCGCCAGCCAAGAAACCTGGATGCGCATTCACCAGCTGCAACTCCAGTTTCGGGGCTCCATGCTGATCTTGCTAAATATATGGACCCTTTCAACGCCACTTTCCGGCGCAAGGGGGATATTCTGCTACTTTTTAGGTGCGACCTGGGCATTGCTGGCAGATTTTGTCTAGTCATTTATTAGTCCATAAGTTTTTTAGTAAAAATCTTGATATGTAGTTTATTTGATGCTTGTCACAAAATTCACGCGAAACAAACAAATCTCTTATGAAACGACCTTTTCCATAATCTTCAATAATTCTAGAATAAGTTTCTATTGCTGTACTGTCGGCATCCCGGTCAAGTAAAATTTTATAACAAGTGTTAATTACCGAATAAGAATCATCAATAGCCTTTATATCTGTTCCTACTGCGTTAGGAAAAGCATCAAAAATTCTATTTATTGAATAAAATCTTGATAGCATAGCAGCGGCAACAGACTCATTATTAAGGTGTTCTTTAATATAATTACTCGCATTAATACCCTTTAATCTTGCATCATCCCGAGTCGTGTAAATGTGGCGCAAAAGACTCGCCGCAGATTTTATATCCGGTTCAGCCCAAATAAAACCTTTCCGATAATCGTTCCAGCTTTCTGAAATTTTTGTAGTAGTGTACGGAACTAAATAGGAATTATCTAAATTACAGAATTCCATATTTCCTCCATATGCAGTCACAACAACTGGTTTACATAAAAACATAGCCTGAGCTATGTTCAAGCCAAACCCCTCGGAGCGATGTAGTGAAACATATGCGTCTACAGCGTTAATCAGAGACATATACTCATTGGCACTTAGCATGGTTGTGAAAAACAAAACATTTTTATTATTGATGTATTTCGACCTCAGATCATTGATCTTATCTATATCACACTTATTATGATTAGAAATTTTAACAATTAATTGTGCCTCGTCAGAACTCCTAAAGGTTGCCAGAAAAGCTTCTATTGCGCCTTCCGGATTTTTTCTTTCAATACAACTACACGCATCAAATGAAATCAAGAACGTAAATCTTTTAGGAATATTAAGTGCATCAAACAAACTTTCTCTATTTACGAGATTTTTTATTTCAATGTTTATTGTATGCGGGATTACTGATATTGTTTTGTTTTTAAATAATAAATTAATACTTTTTTTAACAAATGTGCTGGGCACCCATATTTCATCAACAAGCTTATCTCTATCAAACCAGTAAGAAGGAAACTGTTCTAATTCCCATGCCCAATAACCAATCACGTAATTTGAAAACAAATCTGGCCTAAACTTCTTGATTGGTGGAAGTGAATCAGCGTTTACGTGAATAATAGTAATTTTGCTTATTTTATTGTTAAATGCCACAGAAAGTTGAACATCTTCATCTTGCTTGCTAACTTTATCGAGTAGAGTTGTATTAGTGAGATCTACACAGTTAACAACAACGCCTGAATCTTGTAACGCTTTTATATTATATCTGGATGCATCTCCAACACCAGATGAAGCACTTAGATAACCGGCATATGTAATTTCAATTTTATTGAAAAGCCCTATATGACGAAAAATATCTTCACTAAGTCCTTCTTGTGCTAATCCATCATTCTGAAGCCAATTACGAAAAACATCGACAAAGTCAGGGCGTTCGATAAAAGCCTCCTTAACATCAGGCCTCATGATTAGAAACGATTTTTCGTAATTTGTTAATCCTTCTGAATCTTTTTCTGCTAACCAAGTCCAATAAAAATCATGACTTAACTTTAGCTTCTCAAATTCAGTGAACGCGAAAATATAAACTTTATCAACATCCCCACCTGTGGGGGTCCTCAAATATTTCAGGGGCTGTTTGGAATAATATGAGTAGTCATTATTGTAGAGATCATTCCTATACTCTATAGCAAGCTGTCTTAAATCCATAGAATCAGGTATTACACCAATTCTGTTTTCATGTTTAGATAATCTCAATTCCGAGGGAACAAACCCACTGAAATGGAAGAATACAAGATGTTCATTGTTTGAAAAATATATATTTTCTTTTTTTGAAATATTATTCTCGTGAATATTCCAATAAGCTACATTTAAACCATCATGATTTATAACATAAAATTTTTGCCAAATAGTCGTAGCAAGATTTATCCATTTTTGATCAGTGAAAACCCCACGTTTTGGGTCTGACCAACATTCTGTTTCCAGCCAATCTGCCCACCACTTAGTCAGTTGCTTTGAGTTACCATTGTTTTTTTGTGCGATGAATCCTAAATTATAAGTGCCAGATGACAATATTTCCTTATCACTAGGAAACTTACCATCTCTTGGCAACGGAGATTTTATATGCGGTGTTAATGCGTAGTCATTATTAACTAGGGATAGCTTTATAATCTCGCAAATATCACTTAAAAAATATAAATCAGGGTCTATATAAACAATAATCTCATCATCTTTTTCGGATTTGAAATATTCTAAAAAAGCATATGGTTTTATTGCTGTGGATAGTTCCAATACGTTATAACGCAAGGACAATGTAGAAAAGTCTTGGAGAATTTCTTGACAGTTTATAATGTTGAATGAATTGTTATTTTCTAGTGGTTTAGAATCATCTAAAACCCAAAGATCAATGCTAGCACTCTGGCCGCAGTGTCTTTTTAGCGAGTTCAGAGTGGTTAGCGCCTGCCCAAAATAATTTTCAGCACAAATAGTGAAAAATTTCACATCTACTCCTTAGTTTAAGATGAAATTTTATTTAAGAAATATTTCGACTTCTATTAATTGTTAAGATTTTATGTTACAAGATTTTTTTGACAAGTCAAATTTTCTATGCTGCACCATATAACTCTAAGTTAACTTAATTTATTGCACCTCGACAATGTCTTTATCATAAAGATTAATTCTGAGTTATTTGTCATAGAGGCTGCCAAATTGTAACCATTCCTACCAATTTCTTTTGCTACCATGGGGTGGTTATTCAGCCAATCAACTGTTGGAACAAGATCAGACAAATCTTTTTTTATTGGTATGTAGTTATGCCAAGGAATAAGTCTATCATAATACCATTGCCTAAATCCAAGGGCTGAATCAATTTTTAAAACCGGGCTGGAGGTTAGTAATTTTAGAAATAAGCCTGGCCATGAGTTGCTATTTCCGTCAATATCTATTTGATATTTGTAATCTATAAACGTTTTCCAATCTACCGAGTCCTTAACAAGTCCAGAATCTATAACTTCTTTTTTGTTATCTTCTGGTATCTGAACTAAATTCGATAAGTAAACATCCATCTCAACTTCACTTTTTCTCTCATAGCAAAACTTGCATAGTTGAACTCTTGCTATTGTTTCCCATGATTTTGAGTCGGCACCAAATAAATCAGTGAAACCCGTTGTCGCACCCCTCCAAAAGAGAGCATCTTTTTTGCTTTCAAATTCTTTTTGATTGGCATAGAAATTTTTGTACTCACTATACCCGTTCGTCATTATAAAAATTGGGTCTGGGATCAAAGGGAATTCAATCCTGTGATCAGAAAATGCAAACCCAGGCTCTGTCCCGTAGTCACCTAAATTTATAATACATTCTGCATCATCAACAGATAAATGCGCCAAAGCTTTAATTGTTAATTTAGCTGAGTGTATCCAATGCTTTGCCAAAACAATACGATAAGGATGTAGTGGCAGATCAATGTCAAAAATAAATAGAACTTCTTTTTTATGTTTTTTTATTATGTAAATTTCGTTTGAACCAAGACTGACGAATTCAAAACTAACAATGAACTTATGTTGTGAACATTCCTCTAATACTGATTTACATAGATCAAAATTCTTTGTGGTGAAAAATTCTTCAGCTACTGTATTTAGGTTCTCGTATTCCATTATTTTTTTCCTTTTAATTTCAGCTTTAAGTATAACACCATAAATATCAACTATTTTCTACTCGCCTGATAGCAATACCTGATATCGCCAGGCCAAATAGCGTCATCCCTATGAGTGCGGAAATAGTGTATTTCATGTTGTAGTAACTAGGTACACTACTACCGAAGTAACCATGATGGAAGTAATCCACAGCGTCTATTAGTGGAAAATACAATAGATAGCTTCGATAGGGTTCCGGCACAAGGAATGTGGGAATAAATACTCCACAAAAAGGCAACATCAAATAGAGAATGATATGTGATGTTTTTTCTATGGTTTCACTCAATTCGGCGAGTCCAGCCATAATAAGCACAAACCCAAAAGAAAACCATATAATAAGTAAGTAACCTATAGACATCGTAAGAATGTTGCCAGGTAAATGACAAATATTAAATACAATAAAGAATGGAAACAAAAAAAGAAAAACAGCTATGGAGCTAGAAAACTCTAATAAAATTCTGGAGTAAATAATGTCCATGGGCCTAATAGGCTGATGATGAAGTAAGGCTCGATTGATCTCTATAGCTTTAGTAACACGTCCCGTACCGTTTCTCCAAAATAATAATGTGGGATAACTAACGGCCAGCCATTCCGCAGGACTGATTCCATAAGGATATCCCGTCTCAATAAATGAGAAAATAATCATTACCCCAATCACAAACATCGCTGGCTCGGCAATCATCCACAGCATCCCCAGCCCTTCCCGCCCAAATCGGGTGACCGTTTCCCGCAACATCAACGCCCAGATCACACGCAGTTGCAGACGCAATTGATACCAGAAGGTTTCCTTTGTCGCACTAGCGCTCATGGTGTTCCTTAACGCCCGCATACAAAATGCTCAATACGCCCCAAATCATCAGAGAAACAATCAGTACCGCGAGAATATCTTCAAAACGCTTTGGCTCCTGCGGTGCATCGGGCAAATTAGGGCGGCTGATTGTTTCCAGATACAACTCCTGCTTCTGGGCCGTCAACCGTGCCTGTTCCAGCGAAGTCACCGCCGCTTCCAACAACTTTTGCGCCAGCAATTGATTGACAGTCAGCCTTTCAAATTCAATATCCTTGCTGGCTAGTGATTCTCTGTCTCCTGTCACCTTGGATTGTTCAGCAGTAATTTCGCCTTTCAGCGCCTGAATACTGCTTTTAAGAACCGGTATCTGCGGGTTGTCCGGGGCGTGGGCAGCAATGGACTGTAATTCGGTTTGCATGGCGATTAACTGGTCCTGCAACTTGCTGACCATGCCGAGTTGTAAACTGCTTTGTGCAGGTGGGCTAAATACCCGGCGGTTATTGCGGTATTCGGCCAGGGCCAGGGTGGCATCCCTTAGAGTTCGTTTGGCTTGTTCAACATCCTGCTTGGCATAATCCACGGCGCGGTGGCGGGCCGTGTCATTCAGTTGATTAACAATATCCTGACTTTTCGACAGCAAGAAATCATTGATTTTCTGGGCATTTTGGGCGGTAAAAGCGCGGACTTTCAGTTCACTGATGCCGTTGGTACTGTCCAGCGTATCGGCCACCATATTCTGGTAGTAACGCCACAGGCGCACCATGGATGAATAA
>JAFGXA010000056.1 GCA_016936855.1 Gammaproteobacteria bacterium
ATCCTGGCGAACGCCAGGACCCAGAGACAATTAAAACAAAAATTATAATATTCTTTAATGCCTCTAGATCCCGGCGGCTGCCGGGATGACGTATAAATCTGCCGGGATGACGGGTGAACAGTTATTTCAATTGTAATAGATTACTATTTAAATTGATCAAGATGACTTCGAGGTAGAAAGATTTACGCCAAAATTAGGATTATTGAAATGTAAAAGCGAGCATTGGTTAGCGGAATAATTAGTGCTAAAATTCTACTATTATGTTTAATGAAAAAGAATTCCAATTAAAACTTGATAGCTGTTGGCCAGCCCTACCGAAAAAAAACCTTGATGCAAAAGCTAAGTCTAACTATTTCTTATCAATTAAAAAGCTTCTAACAGCCAAAAACGCTGTTTTGATTGCCCACTATTATACCGAACCTGAGATTCAAGAACTCGCTGATGCCACGGGCGGCTTTGTTGGTGACTCTTTAGAAATGGCCAAATTCGGAGCCAAACATCCAGCAACAACCATTGTCATAGCTGGGGTACGATTTATGGGAGAAACCGCTAAAATACTTAGCCCTGAAAAACGTATTTTAATGCCTACTCTAGAAGCTGAGTGTTCACTTGACGTTGGCTGCGAATCGAAAGACTTCGCTACCTTCTGCAAAAAACACCCAGACCGCACAGTAGTAGTGTACGCAAACACATCAGCCAAAGTTAAAGCTATAGCCGATTGGGTAGTAACTTCCAGTATCGCCCTAGACGTTGTTAAACATCTATCCAAACAAGGTGAAAAAATAATCTGGGCGCCAGATAAATACCTAGGAAGTTATATTCAAAAAAACACTGGTGCCGATATACTCATCTGGCAAGCTTATTGTGTAGTACATGCTGAATTTCAAGCTACTGCTTTAAGCGCATTAAAAAAGGAACATCCGGAAGCTGCTATTTTAGTTCATCCCGAATCTCCACCAGAAGTAATAGCTAAAGCTGATGTGGTAGGTTCAACCTCGCAACTTCTAAAAACCAGCCAAGAGTTACCAAACAAGAAATTTATAGTAGCAACCGAAACCGGGATCTTTTACAAGATGCAACTTGCATCTCCTGCCAAAGAGTTCATCCCAGCACCAACCATGGGGCCAAACGCGACTTGCCGCTGCTGCGCTCACTGCCCTTGGATGAAAATGAATAATTTAGAAAACCTAAAGGAGGTTTTAGAACAAGAAAACAACGAGATATTGCTAGATGATGAAATAATCAAAAAAGCCCTTGTGCCATTAGAGCGCATGGTTAGTTTTAAACATGCATAGGTGCGGTGTCATGAACATTGAAATAATAAAAACCCAAGTGGCAAACGCCCTCTTCGAAGACCTCAACGGCGAGCAAGACATAACCGCCCTCCTAATTCCAGAGGACACCCAAAACACCGCCACTATCATCACCCGCGAGACCATGATTCTCGCCGGCCAAGCCTGGGCCAACGAAACTTTCCAACAAGTCGACCCAAAGACCAAGTTCACCTGGCACCACCAAGACGGCGACCTAATTCAAGCAAACGATAAAATATTAACCATATCAGGCAATACCAGAGCCCTACTAACGGCAGAACGCACCGCACTCAATTTTCTGCAAACACTATCTAGCGTCGCCACAACCACCTATTACTACAATCAACAAATCCAAGACACTACAACCAAACTATTAGACACCCGTAAAACCATCCCCGGCCTTCGTCACGCCGAAAAATATGCTGTAACTTGCGGCGGTGGCAAAAATCATCGTATTGGTTTGTATGATGCATTTTTAATCAAAGAAAACCACATTACATCATGCGGCTCAATCGAATCAGCCATAGAAACTGCCCGTAAAATAATGCCCAATAAAAAAGTCGAAATCGAAGTTGAAAACCTAAACGAACTACGTAAAGCCCTCGATGCTCAAGCTGACATTATAATGCTCGATAATTTCAACAATTCTGAAATGCGCGAAGCCGTCAAAATAAATAACCATAAAGCCAAATTAGAAGCATCTGGGGATGTTAACATTAATAACATTCGCGAGATTGCCTTAACTGGCGTAGACTACATTTCAGTTGGCGCTCTTACTAAAAATATCAAGGCCATCAACCTTTCAATGCGCATCGACAAATAACATGAGTCAAAAAAAACCACACATCTTTGATGTCTTAATTATAGGCTCTGGCGGTGCTGGACTAAGCCTTGCCCTGAGACTACCCAAAACCTGTAAAATTGCTATTCTATCTAAAGGCGAATTAGAAGAAAATGCAACGTATCATGCCCAAGGCGGTATCGCCGCTGTTTTAGATAATGAGGACAGTATAAATTCCCATATTGAGGACACCTTAAAAGCAGGAGCTGGAATGTGCGATAAAGATGCCGTACGTTTTACTGTCGAGCATGGACCTGAAGCCATCCAATGGTTAATAAATCAAGGAGTCAACTTTACTCGCAAAATCATCAATCACAAAAGAATCTATCACCTTACACGTGAAGGTGGACATTCACACCGTCGCATCATCCATGCCGCTGACTCAACCGGTAAAGAAGTTGAACTCACCATGTTGGATCGCGCTAAAGAAGCTAATAACATCAGCCTATTCCGTCACCACATCGCCATCGACCTTATAAAACAAGACAAAAACTGCGTCGGCGCCTATGTTTATAATGAGCCAAAAGATAAGTGCGAAACCTTTTTAGCTAAAGCCACAGTACTCGCCACAGGTGGTGCTAGCAGATTATATCTTTATTCTAGCAATCCTGCTGTCGCCAGTGGTGACGGCATTGCTATGGGGCACCGTATCGGATGCAAAATTAACGACATGGAATTCAACCAATTCCATCCAACTTGTCTTTATCATCCGCAAGCCGGATCATTCCTAATTACTGAAGCAATGCGTGGCGAAGGAGCTTACCTTCTTCTGCCAGACGGAACACGCTTCATGCCTAAAGTCCATCCATTGGCAGAACTTGCGCCACGCGATATTGTAGCACGCGCCATTGACTATGAAATGAAACTCTACGGACTACGCCACGTATATTTAGACATCTCCCACAAAGATTCTAAATTCATCAAAAACCACTTCCCGGGAATCTATAGAAATTGTTTAAAACTTGGTATTGATATAACTAAAGAACCAATGCCGGTCGTACCAGCTGCACACTATACTTGTGGCGGCATAAAAGTAGATCTGAAAAGCCGCACTAATATCAAGGGATTATACGCGATTGGTGAAGTAAGTTGTACCGGATTGCATGGCGCAAATCGCATTGCCAGTAATTCACTATTAGAATGCATGGTCTTTGCCAAAGCCGCAGCAGAAGACATTGCCCAAAACCTAAAATATATCTCGATAGATACCAACGTGAATCCATGGGATGAAAGCTGGGTCACAGATTCTAATGAAGAGGTTTTTGTAACTCACAATTGGGAAGAGATTCGCACTTTTATGTGGGATTATGTTGGCATTGTCAGAAGTAATAAGCGCTTAGCCCGCGCCCAGCATCGCATTAACATGCTGAAAAAAGAGATTCAAGAGTATTACGGTAATTTCCGCATCACCAAAAATCTAATTGAACTTAGAAACCTGATAGTCGTCGCTGAATTAACAGTCAAAGCCGCAACTCTCCGTCAAGAGAACCGCGGCCTGCACTATAGCCTTGATTACTGAAAAATCTTTACGGCTGATCCAAACCACCCCAAAGATCAAACTTTTCTAGAAAATCATCGCCAGGCGCAGCGTCTTCACCATCTGAAGAAAAAAGATCATCTGCACTTAAAACAAGCTCCTTCATTTCTACGCCTTTACCAGCTGCCGCAGCAAAAGAATCAGATGAGAGTTCACTCTCGCTTTCCCAAGATGAATCATCATCAGAAGCGAAGTGCCTTCCCTTACTAACAATGACTATTTCTGATTCTTGCATTTTATTAAAAGCAAGCTGGGTTAAGGTATCATTGTCATGTTCGCCAAATTCAAGATTAAAAGCAAAGGTGTCCTTATCTGTCGCTATTCTACTATTAACAGAAATCTCACCTTCCACAAAAACACCACCTAAACCTTCAAACAAACCATTTAGGCTCTCCTCTATGCCATCCAAAATTAATTCACGCTTATCTGTAATTGAATAGGCACTAAGAGCATCAAAAATTGAATTGCATTGAGACTTAGATATTTGCTGACATAAAGCGTCACTTTCCTTGCTAATACCAGTAATCGCATACGAGCCAAAATCATCTTCAACAGCCTCAACTCTCCATAAAGCAACAAAACTTAATCTTTCATCAACCTGCAAACGAAAGAAAATATCTGGCTCTCTATCTTCATCAATTGATGCTTCTGAGTCTGAAAATATATAACCACTTCCATCAGATGCAATACCACCATCAGCCACTAAAAATTGATCTGAACCTGGTTTAATTTGTGGATCTACAACTTCACGTGGAGCAAATTCATCGCGACCTAAACTTTCAGCAATATCATAATACCCTACCCCCGACATGAATCCTCGATCACTTCGAGCAAACTGTTCAAGCAATCGCGCTTGCGCTGCAATCTCTTCTCTACTTAAACCAACAGATTCCGGATTAAAAGTTAAAGCATCTCCTCTTGTTGAAAAAGAATCTATGGCAACATCGCGCTGACCAAAACCTGTCACTTCTCCGACAAATCCTGCTCGTTCAACCTCTTCTGCTGAACTTCTTAAATTCTCAGCTTGCGCGCGCTCGATTTCGGACATAACAAAATTTACATCACCCCCAAAATCACTATCTTTAAAGCTGCCAAGCTCCCATCTGTTTTCACCAACAGTAATAACATATTCTACAACGTTACCACCTAACAAAGGCTCCGTTAATGACCAAAATTCTTCGGCATTAAGCTCCCGAGGAGATTCACGACTGAAAGACGAATCATCAAATCCTTCAGCCAAACTCTGTAAACTGTCTGCTCTGCGCCTAGTTTGCAGGAAACGACCTCCTGTATCTTCTGGCCGACCAAATTCATCAGTATTTCTTACCAGCAATTCAACCATATATCTATCCAAATAAACTTGACTACAGAATCTTTTAACACTCATTAACTGAAAAGAATCATTAAACTCTATCGCAACAATCGCTGTTTCACGCGCCATATCATCACCTCAAATATTTAAACTAAATAGAGTCTAGCAACAAATAATTAACAAAGGCTTAAATTGAAAAAAATCAGCTAACTATTCACCCGTCATCCCTGTATAGGTTCGCCAAATCGGTTCCAAAAAAATGTTATTGTAGCATCTCGATTGGTTTTTTTAAGTTAATACCCTGATGCAGGCGAT
>JAFGXA010000057.1 GCA_016936855.1 Gammaproteobacteria bacterium
AATGATGAAGAGTTTAGAAAAAAACATCACAAATTTTTATGAAAGATTGGATTATCTTTTGTTAAAATATTAATCTAAAATACTATAACATGCATGATATTGCTACAAAGTTAGGAAATATCAGTTACCATGCTGTATCAAAAACATTAAAAAAAGCACAAAATGAAATATCAAACAATAATGCTTTCAAACAAAAAATCGCAGAAATCACAAGTGCGCTAAACAAGAAAGCTCAACTCTAGACTTGACCCCCAAGGACTTTTTTGATTTCGGCGGCAATAATGATCTTTAGGTCATCGTTATTAGATGATGAGGTTGTTGCTTTGGGTTTAGATTGGGCCTGAGGACCTAAACCGATTGATGCGCGTTTAGCTAGTAGTTTGTCCATATCGGATTGATCCAATTGGCGTGGAGCACCTAGTTGGTTAGCGTAGAATTCGATTTTGGCAAGGTGTTCAACGAGCTCGACGCGTAAATAAGCCACTTCGACTGAGCAACCAATGGAGATTATGCCGTTACCAGGAATTAAGACAATATCTGATTGCTGCAGAGCTTGAGCTAAAGTCTCTTCGCTTTCTTTGGTACCAGGCATTGCGAAATCACAAACCGGAATATAGTCCCCAATTGAGACTACAGCTTCGGGTATTTTATTAACGTAAAGCGGTTGATTGGTAAGACCTCGAGCCGTACTAATTGGCGGATGGGCGTGTAACACTGCTTTAGCATCTGGTCTTGATCTGTAAGCTGCTAAATGTAGTTTAATCTCGGAAAATGGCTTGCCAGTTCCTGCAATTTTTGCACCATTTTTGTCTAAGGTAATAATCATATCTTGAGTTATATTACCTTTGCTAACAGCCGTTGGTGTTGCCAAAATTGTATCACCATAAAGTGCGCTAATATTACCATCATGATTCGCCACAAAACCTTTAGCATCTAGCTTTTGGCTATATTTCGTAATCTCACTAATAATGTAATTTTTATCAGGCATATTAATCTAGTTGTCTTACAGCTTTGCTATTTAATTGTTTTAATATCGCTATGGCAGCATCTGCTGCTGAATCAATTTCAGATTCAATACCACTCATAATCAAGCGACCTGTTGCACCAAAAGATTTAAGACGAATAAGTTTGACATTAGCAGCTTTTAGGGCTTCATTAGCAGCAATTGCCAAATAAGCGGCTGGTGTTGCTTCTAAAATCAAAACTGATTCGCCAGCAATTACCTTCTCATCTTTGGCTTTTTTATTAAACATTTCAGTGTGATCTTGCTCAACACTGCGAATAATTTTGTAGGTTAATAGCGTAGCGGTTGTACGAGATGTTTCATCTAAGCCTAAAGATCTTAGAACAGCGCGACCTGCTTCTTTGACTTCACCTTGATCCTGATGTTGTATCTGCATAAGACCGAAACGTCTCTCGGTGATGGCCACACCTAGATCAACCTCTGTAGCTTTTAATGCAGTATCAATAAGCCCGTGAATTTCCAGTGCTGGAGATATCTCTAATAAAAGTGCAGCATCATATTGATTCGGAGTTTTAATTCGCTTTTTGCCGGTCATATACTCAACAAGCTGCGGCTGCAAACTGTCGATAAATGTTAATGCTCTTAATTCAAAATTATTATTTGCCATTTTTTCTAATACCCCCCACTCTTGGCTTTTTTGCCAGTCACAATTTCCACACTAGCCGATGCACCGATACGATCAGCACCGGCTTTAACCATTGCTTCAGCATCAGCTTTAGTACGAATACCACCTGAGGCTTTAACCTCCATATCATCACCTACAACTTTGCGCATCAGTTCAATATCTTCAACAGTCGCACCACCTGACCCAAAACCAGTTGAGGTTTTAACAAAAGCAGCACAAGCTGTTTTAGAAAGCACGCAAGCGGCTACCTTTTCTTCGTAATTCAAGGCTGAGGCTTCAATAATGACCTTTACCTTATGTGGTTTAGATGCCTCAACTACGCGTTTAATATCTTCATAAACTGTTTTGTAGTTTTTAGATTTCAGCTCACCAATATTGATCACCATATCAATTTCTTCAGCACCATTACGGATTGCTTCTTGCGCTTCAAAGGCTTTAGCCTGAGGTGTTGCAGCACCCAATGGGAATCCTACAACGGCAATTGGTTTGACACCACTACCACGCAATTGTCTTGCTACAAATGGAATATTGCTAGCGTTGACACAAACTGTGGCAAAATGAAATTGTCTTGCTTCTTCACAAACTTTGGCCAAATCTTCACGCGTTACATCTGGCTTTAAGATTGTGTGGTCAATCATGCTTGCCATTTTTTGATCAAAATTACCATTTATCCCTTGGTTGGTACTAATGCGAGCTGCACCTTGGTTGATAATATTTTGCACAGCAGCAGGTTTTTTCTCTACACAGAGCCCACAATTTGTGCAGGAAGAACCAGAGAGATGACAAGCTGATCCGCTGCTATTAAAACTGCTAGCTGTGCTATTTAAAGTGCCACTATTTTTTAAGCGCTCGGTTACACGACGCGCAATAATTTCAACTAATTCGTCTGTCATTTTGTTTTACCTTTTACTAACTTTATCTACAATTCCCATAATTACCGCATGAAATGGGTCATCCTTAGTACCTAATAATTGGCGTGCGGTATTACCTTCGCGTTGCACAAGCACAACATCTCCTGGCCCTGCCTGCACATTATCACAAGCTAAAAAAGACGCTCCTTTATCATTTCCATTTTCATCAATTGGTTGCACTATTAAAATCTTATGTCCTTTAAAGCAAGGATGTTTTTTATCTGCAACCACATTACCTTTGATCCGACCCAAAATCATTCAAAGATCTCCTCTTTATCGAGAATTCCCGCATCTTGCACATACACATCGTCAACAATGCCGGTTATAGCAGCATCTACTGGCGAAAAGCTATCTTCTAAAACTAAAGAAGCCTCACGCGATGCAGTCCAATGCACTAAATCATTGGGCCCTGCTTGCACGCTATCAACTGCAACAATCGGTTTACCTGTGTCTTTTAAATCATCAGTCAATGGCTGAATTATAAGGAGTTTAATGCCATGCAAAGACGGATCTTTTTCAGTTGCAACCACGGTACCAATTACTTTAGCAAGCTGCATCTTAAAAACCTCCCCAGTACACGCCTTTGGCGATTAAATCCGGATGCGGATTGGCGATAATTTCTGATCCCGCCAAAAGTCCCTCTTTCTTAATGTAATCTTCAGCTGCATCAATAGCAGCCTCAACATCTGGTAGTTCACCAGTAAAGACAAAATAACCTTTACCACCCAAACCATTTGCCAAACGCATTTCCACCAGTTCCACTGGAGCCGCTTTTGCAGCTCTATCAGCGCCCATAACACAAGATGCTATAGAAAATGATTCAATAATACCGATTGATTTAAATTCTTTAATGTTAGTAGTCGCAGTTATAGCTGGAATAATATCTGGATGGATATTTGGCAAAAACAATTGATTGATAATCATATCGCCGCTTGCTTCAATACCAGCTTTAATTCCCTCTTCAACGTCCCCTACTTCGCCAGCAAAAATAATTGCATATTTTCCAGGACAAACAGGATTAGTGCTTAAAATATCAACTACAGCTTTTTTGGCAATCGCATCAGTTGCAACGATCCCCTTGGCTACCGACTTCAATTCAATCATTGCTAATGCTGGTTTATTCATATGACTACCTTGATCCTGTAATTTCAATAAAATCTTGTGTGATGGCGCTCACCGTACCTGCAATTGATGCGTGATAAACTGTCCCCAACTTATCTTCAGGAGAAGCCGCAATAACATCACACTTTCTTAATTTGTCTCCAACCATAACTATAGGTAAAGCTGGAGCTCCCGCATGTTTATTTAAAGGAATTCTTACTATTTTGCTTGCAACATCTTGTGTGTATTCAAGTTTTTCCCCATAACCTGTTAAGCCTGTTTTCTTCATCAATGTCGGAATTGCAAGCTTGCGCATCTCAAAACCTTCACGAACTTTAACTGGCTTTTTATTATGTGGATTTCTAACTCCCTTTTTAACTAGCTCTTGACGGTAAGCTGCGTAAATCTTACGAGGCGACAGCATCATAAAGTCACACGCAACAAGTTCACATACCCCACACTGACTACACAGAAAAGCTGATGTTATATGCTTAGTAGGATTTGTGAGATTATAATCTATAGTACGCATTGTCGCATGTGGATAGAGTTCGTGTCCCAATAAATTCCTGGGGCATAAATCCGAACAACGAAAACACTGACAACAAGCTGATTTAGATTGGCGCACCATTTGAGCTAATGGCTTTTGCTTCATACGTACAATAAAATTATCTTTAGGCAAAGCCAAAATACCGCTCGTAGTTTTGGCAATACCAGCATTCCAATCATCAACAATTTTGCCCATCATAGGGCCACCATCGATCAGTATTACATCTTCTCGAGCAAAACCACCGGCCACTTTAATTAGATCATTATAAGTAGTACCAATAGGAGCCGTTACAACCTGTGGCTTATTAAATTCTCCAGCCAATGTTACAGCACGTTCCGTTACAGGCTTGCCATGCACACCATCTGCAATTTGCATAAAGGTAATAACATTACTAACCACTACGCCAACATTTAAAGGAATCCCACCTTCTGGAATTATTTTGCCAGTTGTTTCATAGACTAATAAAAACTCATCCCCTGCTGGGTAGTAGTTTTCTAAAAGATGTAATTTTATAGAACCATCTTTAGGCAATACTTTTTTAAGAGCATCTACCGCATCATGATAATGACCTTTTATACCAATTATACCGTGTTTCGCACCAGTTGCATTTATTACAACCTGCATTCCATCAATTAAAGCTTTGGCATTTTTCACCATCATAGTGCGATCACTACTCAAAATTGGCTCGCACTCAGAACCATTAGCAACAACAGTATCTACCTCAGATTGCAACTTAACATAGGTTGGAAAACCGCCACCACCGGCACCGACGATGCCAGCGTTACGTATTGCTTGAATGGTTTTATCTTTACTCAACATAAACTACACAATCCTAAAGTGACCACTTACTACACAGCGACGCAACCTAGTAAAATGCCTCGCGGTCGTTACCCCTTCTCCCGTTGGAGAGGCAATAGTAAACGATGCCGGACCTTCACCACCTAAACCCAAACCAGCTAACGCTGGACCGTTTTTAACAAAAATAGAGGTGTTCATCTTAACCGCCATTTTATGTAAATTATCAATATTGCGCGAATGGATAGCCGCCGTATGAAAACAACCACCTTCTAGTTCATAAGCAACATCAATCGCCTCATCAATGTCATCAACAATGATAAACGGCAAGACTGGCAACAACATTTCGACTTTAGCAAATGGGTGATTCTTGCTGACCTCCGCAAAAGCAATACGCTTAGAGCTATCAACCTCCATGCCAATTTCTCGCAAAATCAGCTGAATATCTTTACCAACCCATTTCTTGTTAGGATGGTCTCCATCGATAACAAGCTGCTCTACCCTTTTGGCTTGAAAACTTTGCAGTTCAACAGCGCCATTATTAACAAGAGCTTGTCTTAATTTTTCAGCTGCAGACTTGGTCGCAATAATATTTTTTTCTATAACGCAAATAATGTTGTTATCGGTACCAGCGCTCATAACAATATCACGCGCTGCTTTTTCAATATCAGCTGTTTCATCAACTACAACAGGCGGATTACCTGGCCCCGCGCCAATAACCTTTTTGCCAGATTGCATAGCAGCATTAACTACCGCAGGACCGCCTGTTACTACCAATAATCTGATCAGAGGATGCTTCATCAAAACACCTGCTGACTTAATAGTTGGCGTTGTAACTGTGGTCAAAAGATTAGGCGGACCACCAGCTGCCATAATAGCTTTATTCAATAGATTAATAGTAAATACCGAAGTCTTTTTAGCACTAGGATGGGTATTAAAAGCCACTGTATTACCACCTGCCAACATCGCAATACCATTGGAAATAATGGTTTCTGATGGATTGGTGCAAGGCGTAATAGAACCAATCACACCATAAGGGGCACGCTCTAAAAGAGTTAGGCCATTATCCCCTGTAAAAGCAATCGGTTCCAAATCTTCAACACCTGGCGTCTTTAAGATCGCAACCTCGTTCTTTTTGAGCTTATCTTCATACCTACCAAGACCGGTTTCTTCAACCGCCATACGCGCCAATTGAGATAAGTTTTCCGTGCAATGGTCACGAATCGATTGGATTATATCATTGCGTTTGGCAACTGGAATCTTTTGGTATTCTAAAAATGCTTGATGCGCAGCCTCAATTGCCGATTCAATATCACCAAAACAACCCAACGCTCCACTATCTGCCATAGCATAAGCAGTACTTGGCGCAGCAGGTTGCGGCATTGATTTGCTAGCAGTAGGTTGTTGCCCACTTAGTAATTGATCGACCACACGATCTACAATTGAACTGATTGCTGTTTCATCAACATTCATCAAGTCTACTCCTCAAGAACTTTATTACTTGCGATACTTAGGAATACCAGCAACTGTGATTTCATCAACAATTGCCATAATTACCGTATCAACCGGCTTGCCTTCAGTGATCTTGGTCTGACGAGCTGAGCTACCTTGTGCAGTTAACACGCGCTCACCAACACCAGCACCAACTGAATCAACAGCAATTAATATGCTGCCAGTTGACCTACCTTCTAAATCGACAGGTTGCACCACAAGTAGTTTTAGGCCTTCGAGCTTCTCATCTTTTTTAGTTGCAACTAAAGTTCCAACCACATCACAGAGCAGCATAATTCAGACCTTACTTTTTGGCTGATTTTTGACGTCCCAAAGGCAACACTTGATCAATGTTTTCATGAGGTCTTGGGATTACATGGATAGAAACTAGCTCACCTACTTTTTCAGCGGCTCTAGCACCTGCTTCTGTAGCAGCTTTAACTGCAGCAACATCACCACGTACTATTGCTGTAACAAAACCACCACCGATTCTTTCATAACCAACTAGCTCAACACGAGCAGCTTTTACCATAGCATCGGATGCTTCAACCATACCAACGAAACCACGGGTCTCAATCATACCTAAAGCTTCTGCCATTTCTAATCTCCTAACTTTGTTAATAATAAAAAAATAAGGCCCACATGATAGGCGCGAGCGCCCAAAAAAGCAAGAATGTTTACGGAAATTACGGTATTGCACCGCAAACACCGAGAAATATAATTGTTACAACGATGATCAACAAATTTCGCGACAAAACAACGCGTCTCCATTTAAAACATTATTCCCAAAATCGCGCATATTTCGTAACAATTTGCACCAAAGGACGCCAACGATTTTTCGAAACTTCTTTTGAGGCACCTGTAGGGACGCGATTTATCGCGTCCATGACGCCCACGGCACAAATGGTCAAAAAACCTATCGACCCAAAACCCAATAACACACATCTGTATAAAGCAAATCAACGCGCATCAGAATTAACAAAAATTGCAAAAAAACACTGGCGACAAATATCAGATCACTTCACGTACGCATTGCCTGGTGAATTGGTTGTTATACCAAACCATATACACGCTATTTTGTTTCTGAATTATAAAGACGAAAACAGCAACATGGATCCTGCAATAACAAACAACATGGACGCGATAAATCGCGTCCCTACATGTGCCAATATAGAAATTGACGTGAGAATCAACGCAGAAAAATGAGGTATTACCAGTAAATTCAACCCAATGTTGTATAACAACTTATCTCGTATTATACGCTGGTATAAAGGTCGAGTATCATTTGACGCAAAAAAAATAAACCCAAATTTTGCCTGGCAAAACAGATTTTATGATCGCATCATTCGCAATGACATAGAGTTGCAATTAATAACAACATATATTAAAAACAACCCGGAGAAACACGGGTATAAAATATACTACTCAACCTAGCACATAAGATTTATCGAGCCAATCAGCAGATCAAATTAATTATATAAGCCAGGTATTAAATACCTATCATCATCCACACCTTCCGGCTCAACAATAGCAAGCTCATCATCAAAAGCAGCCTTTGATTCATCAGATCTAAACCTAAACTACCTGCTTAGCATCTCATTAGCAGCTAATAAATCTAATTTTTGTAATCCATTTAAAATAAGTAAAGAATTAGAGCTTAATTTGCGAAAATTAAATGCAACTTCACGTAATTCATTACACAATTCCCAAAGAAATCTGCACACATAGCGCCCGACATTTGGATCATAAGCCCTTTCATTTGATGCTTTCACAAGAAATTTATCTTCAATTAATCTTTTGGAATCACCATCCCATTCTGACAGCACTTCCTCACGACCTACAAATTCCTTAATTTTCCCCAGCACAAGCTTAACCTGCTTCGCAGCTTCTTCGGCACTTAAACCTTTTGCCTGAAAATACAACGCCACCACATGCAAAAATTGTTTTCTGACTTTACCACCTTTATTAAAAAATTTATTTGTCTGGATCTCGCAATCAAGCCGCGGAATGACATTACTTTATAATGGGTTTAATTTAGCATAAGCGGCGGCTAACAATTTTGTGCCACAACTTTTGAAATTAACTTGGATGCGCAGATTATCTCCAGCCCCTTCGAAATTTAAAATTGTACCAACACCAAATGTAGCATGTTCAACCAGTTGACCAATACTATATTTATTATTTTCAAAAGAAGTGTTTTGTGGAATTGTCGCTTTAGACTCTGGTTGTTTTTGACTGTAAGTTGTACTGGTTGTAAAAAGTGACATGCCACTTCTTTTATCTAATAGCTCTTCTGGTAAATCATATAAAAAACATGATGGTCTACGATATTGTTCATTACCGTGCAAACGCCTCAACTGCGCATGCGTCAAATAAAGCTTTTGCATGGCTCGCGTCATACCAACATAACATAGCCTACGCTCTTCTTCTAACTTATCTGGTTCAGACATTGACAACTGATGCGGGAATAAACCCTGCTCCAAACCACTGATAAACACAATTGGAAATTCAAGACCTTTGGCAGAATGAAGCGTCATGAGTTGCACGCATTCTGTATCACCGCTATTCCCGTCATCACCAGACTCCAAAGCTGCATGCGCTAAAAATAGCGACATACTGGCTTCATCATTATTATCGTCAAATTCACGTGCTGCACTAACTAATTCATTCAAATTATCCAAGCGCATACGACCGCGATCACTTTTATCTTTACTATAAAATTCCTTTAAAGAAGCTCTAAATAAAACATGTTCAATCTGTTCGGCAATAGCCAAATTCTCAGTTTCCGTTTTTATATTCTCAATCAGTTCGATAAAATTTTGTAGTGAATTATGCGCACGAGCTGCAAGCAAATTGCCAGAAATATGCTGTTTTGCCGACTGCCACAAAGAAAGATTATTAGCTTTCGCGAGGTCACGAATTTTATTTAAGGTAACGTTACCGACACCTCGTGTCGGTACATTAATAATTCTTTCTAAAGCAGCATCGTCATTTTCATTATTTAACAAACGCAAATAAGCCAAAGCATCCTTAATTTCAGCGCGATCAAAAAAACGCATTCCACCATAAATTCGATACGGCAATCCAGCTTGAATTAATTGTTCCTCTAAAACTCGGGATTGTGCGTTAGAGCGATACAAAATAGCTATATCATTACGCGATGCTCCGTCATGAATTTCATGCAAAATAGATTTTACAATAAAGCTCGCTTCATCTATATCATTCATCGCCGAATATAAAGTAATCAAGCCACCAGTTTCACCATCGGTCCAAAGCTTTTTACCAAGCCGATTACTATTCTTTTCAATCACAGCATTAGATGCTGCCAAAATATTCTTGGTAGAACGATAATTTTGCTCTAATCTAATAGTAATTGTATCTTTAAAATCTTTGGTTAATTTTTGAATATTTTCAATTTTTGCCCCGCGCCAACCATAAATTGATTGATCATCATCCCCCACCGCTGTTAAAAAATTATCTCTGCCGCAAATTAATTTCACAAAAGCATATTGAATATCATTAGTATCTTGAAACTCATCAACCAAAATATGCTTAAAACGATCCTGGTAATGCTCTAATAAACTTAAATTATCGCGCAATACTTCATGAGTTCTTAATAGTAACTCCGCAAAATCAACGACATTATTTCTCTTGCAATATTCAGTATAGAGTTCATAAACTTTAGTCAAAGTTTTATCGAAAATATCATGCGCACCATATTGGATATGCTGAGGCCTAATACCTTGATCTTTTTTATTGTTAATAAACCACTGGGTTTGTTTGATTGGCCAACGCTCTTCAGCAAGATCTAAATCTTTTTGTAGCCTCTTAATAATACGAAACTGATCTTCACTATCAATTATTTGAAAGTGCTGAGACAGTCCTGCCTCTTGCCAGTGCGCACGCAAAAAACGATGCGCCAAGCCATGGAAAGTACCAACCCACATACTAGTTACAGGAAACTGCAACATTTTTTCCAACCGCTCACGCATCTCGCGCGCTGCTTTGTTGGTAAAAGTCACTGCCATAATATTAGCAGGGCCAATTCGGTGATTTTGAATTAGATAAGCAATGCGGCTCACCAATACTTTAGTTTTACCACTACCAGCGCCGGCCAACACCAACAAATTAGCGGGTTGATAGCTTACAGCCATTAGCTGCTGTTGATTTAAATTTTCAGTTATTGTCATGATCGTTTCCTAATGGCGCTCATGCTAACACCCCCGTGATTTGACCACAACCGATAAACTCTGTACCATGCGCCCTTTTCAAATCAAAACACTGTATGAGCAAAATAAATTATAACCAAGCAAGCTTTTTGTTAAGCGCTGTAGCCTTAAAGCATCTACCAGAAGATAACGGTAATGAAGTTGCTTTTATCGGCAGATCAAATGCTGGCAAATCCAGCGCTATTAACACTCTAACCGGCATTAAGGGTCTCGCGCGTTCTAGCAAAACTCCGGGCAGAACCCAAGCAATTAATATTTTTAAACTTAATGACAATAATCGCCTAATGGACCTTCCCGGCTATGGTTTTACCAAAGCACCTCTCACTGTATCTAAAAAGTGGATGCAACTAGTAAATGATTACCTGCAAGATAGGGGGTGTTTAAAGGGTTTAGTGTTAATTATGGATATAAGACATCCACTAAAAGAGCAAGACGTCAAACTGCTTGACTGGGCTGTTACTTGCCAGCTCAAAGTACATATATTGTTATCCAAAGCTGACAAACTAAAAAAGGGCCCTGCTAATAACGCTTTGTTACAAGTAAAAAAAGCTATTGAACCAAATAAAAGCTATATATCGGTGCAACTTTTTTCTTCCCTTGATAAAATAGGCCTGAGTGACTTACAACAACAACTGGACAAATGGTTTGCCTGATAAAAAATATAAAATAGCAGTTATAGGACCAATACCCCGTGACCATATCACAACTTATAAAGGTCAAGAAGTAGATAAATACGGATGCATTACCCACCCAATCGTTGTTTTATCCAAATTATTTGGAGATGAAGCTGATATTTACCCCGTAACCCACATCAGGAAAAGCGACCTAGAACCAATTAGCAAAATTTTTAGTGATTTACCCGGTGTAAAACAAGATTACATATATACAAAACATGATGGTGGTGACATCATAAACCTACGTTTTATTGATCAAAATGAACGCGTCAAAACCATGACTGGTTTTATGCCACCTATTACCAGCGAAGATATTAAGCCACTTTTAGATAGCGATCTATTTCTATTTCTGCCAGTTACCGATTTTGAAATACCACTTGAAACACTAAAAAGCATAAAACAACATAGCAACGGCATTACCATTTTAGATGCTCATGGTCCTACAAAAACTATGACCGTGCTTGGAGATAGACTATTAAAACTTTGGATAGATCGAGATAATTGGCTGCCATATATCGATGTTCTAAAGATGAATTTAAATGAGGCAAAGTGCTGCTGGTTTAAGACCGATTGCGAATTGGAAGAATTAGAAGAAGATGAACCTTTACCTTTAGAAGAGATTCCCAATTTTGCGCGGCACTGTTTTAAGTTTGGAGTAAAAGCACTCTATATAACACTAGATGTACGCGGTGCTTTAGTATATTTCCAGGACAATGGCGATCTCAAAGAAGTTTTAGTGCCAGCAGTGCCAGTTGACATAATGAACATCGTTGATAGTACTGGCTGCGGAGATACTTTTGCCGGCGGACTTGCCTATAGCCTTTTGACGAATGGCGATTATGTAGAGGCTGCTAAATATGCCAATGTTATGGGCGCTCAATGCTTACAAGGTGTAAGTTTTGAGTCATTTCAACCATTAACTGAAGTTAAAAAAGTCATTGAAAATACCTACTAGTGCAGAAGAAAAAACTATAATTAATTTGATGGGGCCAACAGCAAGCGGCAAAACCGCTAAGGCCATCGAACTTGTCAATAAGTATCCATGTGAAATAATTAGCGTTGATTCAAGTATGGTTTACAAGGGTATGGATATAGGCACCGCTAAGCCGTCTAAACAAGAATTAGCCGTAGCACCGCACCATTTAATTGATATTCGCGATCCAAAAGATACTTATTCCGCTGCTGATTTTAGAGAAGACGCTTTAGAAAAAATTGAAGAAATATTTGCTAAAAATAAAATCCCACTTTTAGTTGGCGGCACTATGCTCTATTTTAATATTCTAATTAATGGCATATCTGATTTACCAAAAGCCAATCAAGAAATCCGCAACTTATTACAACAAGAAATTGAAACAAATGGTTTATTACATCTATACAAAAAACTAATTAAAATAGATCCTGACTCAGCTAAGCGCATCAAACCCAATGATAAACAACGTATTCAAAGAGCCTTGGAGCTTTATGAAATTACTGGCTTACCAATGACTGAATTATTAAAAATACATAAACCAAAACCGTTACCATATAAGAGTATAAATTATGCACTTATGCCAACAAGCAAAGAAGAGCTACAAAAAAACATAGAAAAACGTCTCAAAGAAATGCTCAAAAACGGTTTTATCGAAGAAGTAGAAATATTGCATAAACGCGAAGATTTAACTATTAATACCCCCGCTATGCGCGCAGTTGGTTACAGGCAAATCTGGCAATATCTAGATGGCGATCTACCCCATAATGGCCTAGAAGAAAAAATTATAATAGCAACTAGACAACTAGCCAAACGACAAACAACCTGGTTAAACAATTGGCCTAATTTAAAAATTACCTAACGCTAGGCAATTTCGTCTGGAGCTAATTTGAAAGAAAGATATCATTATTATTTAAAATCATTCTCAACTCTAGATATGTTCTTCTAATATTTTCTTTGGATAAATCACCATTTAGTCTTTTTAGAATTCTTTCGGATAAATTACCATTTTTTAAAATATTTTCTAAAATTGGAATAAATTTATCAGCAATTGGATAGTTTGATTTTTGTATATTGGTAAAAATTTTCGCCAATAATTCCAAACCAGTGCATTTGCTAAAATCACAGCCGAATATTTGCAAATATTCTCTATCATTAATTAAACAATTTGAGCCGAATCGTACAGCATCTAGATAAGTTTTTTTTAATCTTTTGGTAGAAATAGACGTTTGATCACAATGCGACGCAAAGTTGTTATAAACCAAATTTTGCAACAGACTCACCAATAAAGAGATAATTGCAAAATCAGAAATTGGTGATTCCTGCGTATCAATCAACCTTATTTCAATTGTATTGCGATCAAATCTTGCAATAGCTCCTCGTGAATTAAGCCATTCCTCTTGCAATATTTCTGACTTATCGTATGGAGTTATAGCTTGATAAATTTGATCTAATAATTTAGATTTATATTCGTATTCACTTACAAAATGATCTGGAATAATACCTCCAGCTACAATAGGAATTTTTTTCTGGTTATTATTGTAGTAAAACAGCCTAGTATCTATATAACCACTTAATCCTGACTCAACAATTGGTGAACTCGCTGCTATGATAGGAATAAGTGGCAATACCAATCTAATAGCAGCATGTAATTTAGCAAACTCTTCATCATTGGCAAAAGGCAAATTCAAATGCGTACTTTGCACATTAGACCAACCATGCCCTTGGCAATTAAAAATTTTATTATAAGATTCATAAATATCACTATATTCATGCGGCCATATTTTAAATTCTTCTGCCGGATTCATCCATGGATGCATAGCCGTTGGCAATAAATAAGAGTTTTTTTCGGCAAGCATATTGTTTATTTTATTAATATGTTTATTAAATATTTCTGGTAAAGTTATTAAATCTGTAATCGGCCCATTAGTCTTTAGCTCTAAAATATGCGATGCTAATTCGTTAGAATAACAAAGTTCATTGGCCTCTATTTCATTTAACTGTCCTAATTTTTCGTCATATAATATATAATCAGCAATTGGCATCACATCCAAACTATCACGACTGACTATCATATATTCGATTTCAATGCCAAACCCTGCAAATAAAGACAAAGATGTTTTAGCCATAATTTATGCCTTTTCTATATTGAATACGTTTCAATATAACCTTCATAATTGCAAGATATAAGTCTTTCCCTAAAACACCATCCTCCACACCAGAATCAACACTGGGGTTGTCATTTATCTCTATAACATAAGCACGATTTTTATACTCTTTAAGATCAACCCCGTAAAATCCATCTCCAATTAAATTGGCAGCTTTAATGGCGGTTGTTACAACACAGCCAGGAACATCTTTAATATCTATCGCCTCATAATCCCCATAATTAGAATCATCATTTGCCCGCCAATTATATATCTGCCAATGATTAGCTGCCATATAGTATTTGCAAGCAAAAATCGGCTGCTTATCTAAAACTCCTATTCGCCAATCAAATTCAGTCGGCATAAATGCTTGGGCAATTTTAAGCTCTGAGCTGGCAAAATAACTGCTAAGCTTTTCTTTTAATACATTCTCATTATCAATTTTTATAACGCCATTAGAAAAAGAACCATCAGGCTCTTTTAAAACACACGGAAACCCCAACTCTTGAGCTATCAAATTAGTATTGTGTTTATTAACCACCAAGGTTTTGGGAGCAGCAATTTTTGCCCTTTTCAAAAGCTCTGCAATATAAACTTTATTAGTACATTTTATAATCGAATCTGGGTCATCAATTACAACTAAGCCTTCAGCAAATGCGCGTCTAGCAAAATTATATGTATGATGATTAACCGAAGTGGTTTCTCTGATAAACAGGGCATCATACTCAGGAATACGTTGCAGCTCATCCTTACTTAATAGATCAGCGCAAAATCCAAGTGCTTCAGCTGCATTAATAAATTTATTAATCGCTTCCTCGTCAGAAGGAGGGTTTTCTTCATCATGGTTTACTAAGATCGCCAAATCATAGGTAGAGTTTTTTCTATAAAGATTGCTGTATCTTTTCTGCTGAAAGTAACCCTCAGCAAACTGTTTAAAATATGGAACATGATGTTCTGGAATATCATTTAGTGCAATCACATTAATTGACGTCATTCTCCAGCGATTATTTTTATACTGAAAAAGAACTCTAAGAAGCGGTGCCCTAAAAATATCGAATATTTTTTTACATAATCTAGCATGTTGTTTGGCAACATTTTTGCCAAAATATATGCTCATTATAAATGACTCTGATTTTATTTTAGATAGACTTTTCTCAATATCATCTTTTAGATTATTGTTACAAAATTTAATCATCGTTTGCGATTTTAAATCTTGAATAGTCGTGATACTTGGCAGGACTTTGTGGCCCCTTGCTAAAGCCAACAAAGAAACATAATAACCAGCACTTTGATATTTGTATGATTTACATAGATTATAAACTCGCGCTGTATCACGCTTGGCGGATGAATATTCAGTGAGATACTCTTTTGCTGTTATAAATTCAGCATTTTCCACACTAAAATTAACTTTATTTACATCATCAACAATGATGAGATTTCGCATTTTGATAAGCTTAAATTTCACCCGGAGCAAAAGCCCCGGGTGATTTTTTTATTAGACAGTTACCCTATTAGACAATTTCTTAATTTTCTTCTTACCAAAGTGACACTTTTTACACTTCACTTTCTTCAAATCATTGATGCTTTTAAATGCGCCATGCTTATTTCTATATTTAATAATAGCTTTAGCGCATCTGTAATTAATACCCTTAACTGAACTTAAAGTTTTAATATCAGCCTTGTTTATATTAACAACAGAATCAACTTTTTTAGCTTTTACTACTTTAGTCGTAACAACTTTTTGCTTCGTCATAACCTTAGTTGCAACTGGAGCTGCAAAAATTGAAACGCTAAAAATAAGTGCAGAACAAAGAATCAACATATCTCTTAACTTTGACATGTAAGTATCCTCAAAAAAGAAATAATCGGTCGCATGAAACACGACCACCTGACTTGCTTTGGCAAGTCGATGAATTCTGCTCCTAATTCCATTGGTTGTCTATAGTCTTTTGCGAAAATACAACTTCCAAAAAAATCATCATAGCAACTAGCCAAACACCAAATGACCTGGCTACGCCACATAGGTTCAACTCTAGACTTGACCCCATTTCTTAGTTAGAATCTCTCCCAGCACTTTGATTAAAAGGGAAAAATATGTCAAACATAAAATCAATAATAATATCTATCATTTTTGTAGCCTGCACAGTACTGATAGGCGCCACTCCTGCTTATGCTGCTTACTATGATGTAGGGAAATTGATATATCAAGTAACCCCTAAAAACCCAATTGATACAGCAGTTATTACTAATAATCGTAATACTCCACTTTATGTTCAGATAAAATTAATGAAGCGGCAGCGTAAAGATGGCAAGGATATTTTGACACCAACTAAAGATATAGCAGCTTACCCACCAATTGTGAAATTAGGGCCAAAACAGTCCCAAACAGTACGCATCGTTATGCATGGTCCTTTCACTGATAACGAACAATTATATCGAATGATTATTAACGATATCACGCCCTTACCACAATACGCCAAAATCAAACCTAAAGGCGCGCCAAAAGGTACTAGCGTTGCACTGAATTTTAGATTTAAATATGTACTTTCAGTATATGCTGCGCCAATTAAGTACCATATGGTAGCTGGGATCAAAGCCAAATATAAACAACATAAACTCTATATATCACTCAAAAACAATGGCAATGCCACTTTACGTGTCAATCAAATAGCATTCTCACATTTAGTATCTAATAAAGAAATCGCAACCAGCAAAAAAGGTGCGACCGTGTTTAGAGGTGAACAACATAATTGGGTCTTACCAACCACAGGCAAAATACCAGCTAAGATACGCGCTATTGTTTACTTGGCAAATGCACCTAAATTACTTTACTCTATATCAGTAACCAAATGAAATAATTTGTAAAATTTTATTTTTTAGTTGTAATTTTAAATTAAAACAACTACTATGAGCGAGACCACTCTACAAATACTTACAAGGAGGAAATATGAAGAGCTCTCATTTTAAAGCCATTGTTTCAATTGGCGTATTTTTGATTTCCACAGGCGCTATCAACAATCTAGCCTTTGCCGCAAACACTCAAACGTTAACCATTAACGCCGTCGTGGGTGCGCAAGCTAAATTAACGATGACGCCACTTACTATAAATTTCCCGGATGCCGACCCTGATGTCACGTCAGTTATTGATGCTGACTCTCCGGTTGCTGTTACTGTCAATGCCAGAGCTGGCGCTGCCAGTACATTGACTTTAACCGCCAATGCTCAGAGCGATTTGTCAGATGGAGGCACTAATACCATAAGCATCGCCAATGTCGCTTGGATTGTTGATGCAGGAAGTGATGCGGGATTTCTACCAGGAACCCTATCAAATGGTGTTGATGTTTCGGCTGGCACCTGGACTGGTGGCGGCAGCAGATCAGGCAGCCTTAAGTTTAAATTCGTAAACTCCTGGAACTATGTTCCTGCGACTTACACAGCTAACGTGCTATTCACCTTATCTGTAACCTAACATTTAATCTACAATAAAAAGCAGAATTGCACTAGCACTTCTGCTTTTTTTATGCCTAATAACTCACGTTTACTTTGATATCGCCATGAAATCTGCCGGCGCTTTTATTGTTGTCCTGATTTAATAGTTTACCATAAATAGGAACTGTTATGGTTGAGTGATTCTTAGTAAAAAGATGCGTATATACATGCGTACCAGATAACCCATCACCCCAAACAAACTGACAGGCTGAATCGACACACAATATATAAGAAAGCGGCGCAGAATTGCCATTATGTAATTCGCGATAATTTCTATTAAGACCAGAATAATCTAATTCAACCGTAGCATCTACACCAGGATCACAATTTAAAGTTATAAAGCCAACACCAACATTGTTAAAATTATTCGGATTATAAACCCCAAAATTAACTGGAGTAACGCGCAATATCTGGCAATTATTAGCAGCACTAACAGTGGAACTTACTAATACCATAGACAACGTCAAACCATATATAAATTGCAACCTCATAGCAATATTCCTTAATCAATTACAACAAACTACTTGTTAACTTGCAGATATGCCGGCCAAAATCATTAATCTGCTGCTGCATATTACCCTTCGGCACAAATAATGTTAAATCACACTCCTTATCTTTCCAATATATTTTAAGATGATTTTGCGTTGATAGGTTTGTCAAATAAGCAAGTCCATCAGCACCAACCATAGTTTCATTTGCAACTTTATGTGGGGAGACAACATTTACTAACGCTCCTTCGGGAACCGGCTTCCCAGAAGACTGCAACAACGTAACACTACCTGTCGTTGACAATTGAACAGGGAAATTAATCAAATACCCACTCTGAGGGAAGGCAGATACAAATCTCTCATCCGCATCAACTTTAGCATTCAATGGTAAATCTCGCATATCAATACTAATTGAACTTTTATAGTATGGCGGTAAATTATTGACAAACACCTCCCCATGTTTATCAGTTTTAGAAATCAACCCGTGATTAGCATACACTCTTATGTTTTGATAACCAGGAACTTTCACCACAGCAAAGCCATTGTCAATTTGATTCATAAAATGCAAACCATGCAAAATAGCAACTGCACCGTTTACGTTTAACGAATAACGCTGCTTATCTTGATAATTATATATGGCTGCCATATAAGTCGCATAATTATTACGATAACTAAGAGAACCCTGCTGAATTGAATTATTACCAATACCAGTTTCAAGATGATAACCATAACCATCCCCAACTGGTAAACTCTTAGTTAAGCTTAAAGACTGCTGCCAACTATTATTTTGTTTATTGCTGGAAGCTGTAGCTGACGTTCTATCATCCAGTAAAACAATAATACCAGCATACACATTATTTGCATGATTTTGGCCAACCGTTCTACTTGCAGCAAAAGTAAAAAATATATTTCTATGAAATGTTTTCATATAACTAGTAGAAAAAATTTGTGTATTAGGATTATTCCCACGATTTAACTCATAAAAATAGGTAAAACCCAATGTACCTTTTAAAACTGGAAAACCCACTGATGCACGACTAGTTACTCTGGGTGGCACATAACTATCGCCCATCCCAAGATCTTTAAAATGACTAGTATCAAATTCATTCTGCAGAGAAAAAATGTAGGTTTGCGTGTGTCGCTCAAAACCCACATCAAACAAACCACCTATTCCCCTATGCTGAGCATTACTAAGTGCGAGAGAACTATTTAACAGACCAAAAGTTCCTACTACGTAATTAATCCCATAACCAATAGTTTGTTGCTGAGTTAAAAGCTCGGCATGATACTCATCTGTTAATTTATTGGTAATACCAACTCTTCTATTGGCATTTACCATAAAATCCCCGTAATCATTGCTACGAGTGCCATAATTTCTACGTACAAAACCTGCATCAACAGCGAAATCAACTAAACCAGGTTTAAGATTAGTATTGCTATTATAAAAGGAAGTAGTCACAACTTGCTGCCGCCCTAAAAGATCAGTCGTCACCAATTTAATATTGCCAGCCCCATCGACTACTGGAATATTATTAATGATATACGGTCCTGGACGAAATCTAGCTTGTTTCTTTAACGCACCATTTACATATAAATCAGTTGCAGTCGGAAGTGTAGCAATACCGTTCATAGATGGTAAAGGATATCGAATAAAATTAGGTTGCGTATCAAAATCGGTCCCGTAATGTACCCCACCAAAATAGACTGAATTGCCCCAGTTAGCAGCGGTGCTATTATCATCACCAAGACGCAGCCTCGTCATTTTATCTGGATTATCATAGGTCCAATTAGTCAACAGTCGCGTAACGGTACTATGGGTCTTTCCAAACCAATCATCATCATTCCAATTTGCACTGTCGCTACCAACCAAAAAGCTACTAGTACCTAAACCATGTTTATTAAAATACCCTAATTCAAAATAGTTATTTGACTGTAACTTTTTGTCCTCACTATAGCCGAATAAATCATAATTAATAAAACCACCAGGGTCGGGACGTTGTATATTCTGCAATTTCTGATTGCCAATTACCGTTGCAATTAAGTATTTAGCTGGAATCATGAGATTAATAGTCTGCGTACTATAATTTATACTGTATTTTATGCGAGAAAATGATTTTAAAGGATAGTAAAGCGCGTTTTGATATATAATCGGACGAATCTTAGGTGGCGCGACATCCCAAGCAGAGAGTGCGTTACCACTAACATAAATATTACCATGCCTATCTTGCAAAATCGTATAAATATTACGGCCTAAATGGTTATTAATATTAGCATTTAAATATAATTCTTTAAAATCATTAGATAAGGTAGCGGCATAAGCAACCTGAGATATAAAGCACTGAAAGATACACAACAGCACAACGCCAAACAAAGCAGAAAATATCCTTTTAAAACCGTGAATCATATTTTGCTTCAATGCTTTTCCTAATTTATAAAATGCCTCAAACACCAATTTTTTTAACTAAACAGTTAAAGTTACAATACACTGCTAAAATTGATATACTAACAAAATGTGTATTTTTTATAAACATGAGAGTTGTTTGCACTACAGATCAAAATGCAGATATTTATCGTTATTAATATTTATCATCTGCATGCCGATCTCAAGTATGGCTGTTGTTAAAAATGCAACTTTACCAGTAAATGCAACAGTAGATGCTAGCGCAAATCTAACAGTAACTCCAAATGCCATCAACTTTCCAGACGCAGATCCAGATACCGTATCATCAATTCCAGCAGACAGTCCTTTAACTGTTAAACTAAAAGTCACTGGCAACGCCAACAATGGTTGGCAACTAACAGCTACTGCTAATAGCGACTTACTTGACCCAGGTTCAGGGACCACAATATCCGCAAGCAATATTAGCTGGACCACAACATCTGGTAGCTTCATCAATGGTCAATTAGTCGTAAACAGCCCACAAATAGTAGCTAGCGGCCAAGGAAATGCTAATAGCACTGGTGTTCTCTCATTCTTTCTAGCAAATTCATGGGATTACACACCAGGAACATACAATACAACCGTAACTTTTACGCTGACAGCCCCAGTATAAAAATCATTTACGTCCTCCCTGCCCTTTGCCTATTGTTCGGCCAATTGTCGCGATTCTAGCAGCCAAACAATCTTTACACATATCAGCCGTCTCATTAATACAAGCCTTATCTGGGTAAATAGTGTAATGCTGGCGATATTGAAGTGGGGTTAAATTTGGCATAACCACATTGGCGCCACGCATTAACGCCAATTCCCTACCATTTGCCTTGTTAATTGTTGCCAAGGCGCTAGTCGCTGGGATATTAGCATCTGGTCGCATAATGCGAGTCAAAGCAACTGCTTTATATGTTATATTTTCACCACTCGGCACTTGATCTTCTGCATTAACATATGGAGCTAAAGCACCACTGCCTAGCGGCGTGTTCGGATCTTTTATGTATGGCCCAATACCAATCATATCTAAGTCTAATTTTGTAAATAATATAATATCATTGGCAAGACTTTGATAAGTTTGACCTGGGATTCCAAGCATAACTCCGCTGCCAGTTTCATAGCCTAATTGTTTTAATTCTTTAAGAATTGCGATTCTGTCTCTGGATCCCGCGGTCAAGCCGCGGGATGACGTGGGGGTGGAGTCACAGGATGACGCAGAACAATCAGCCGGATGAATTAAGTTAAAAAGTTTTTTATCCGAAGTCTCAAAACGCAAAAGATAACGGTCAGCACCAGCCATTTTCCAAGCCTTTAATTCATCAAAGGATCTTTCGCCTAAGCTTAAAGTAACAGCCAAATCGGTTTCAACTTTGATCTCTTTAATTATTTTAGCAATAAAATCTTGAGTAACCCTTGGATCTTCACCAGCTTGTAACACTACAGTACCATAACCAAATTCAACCGCTTCTTTAGCGCATTTGATAATTTCATCATGGCTCATACGATAACGAGTAATTGATTGATCGCAATTTAAACCACAATACGCACACGCACGTGTGCAATAATTAGAAATTTCAATCAAACCACGCAGATGCACTGCATCCCCAACATTCTCTTTACGAATTAAATCAGCGTTCTTATATAGTTCAGCTAGTTTTTGAGCGTTTTGCTCTCTTAGCCAAAATTCTATTTCTTCAATGCGCATAACGTCTCCGGAAAAGCTGCTAACGCTCTATCAAATATACCTAAACTATAAGCAATCACCAATCCATAATTAGTAAATGGCACACCTGCATCACGGCAAGTCAAAATTCTATTTAACATTAATCGACGATTAAACATACAGGCACCACAATGAATGACCAACTTATAATCAGCTAAATCCTCTGGAAAATCCAAACCTTGAACCACTGTAAAATTTAATTTACCACCAACGCGATTCTCCAACCATCTTGGAATTTTCTCGCGTCCTATATCATCTTTAATCGGATGATGCGAACAAGCCTCTGCAATTAAAACCCTATCACCTATTTTTAATTTATCAACAGTAATCGCCGCAATAGCCTGCGATGTTAAATCAGCTTTAAAGCGAGAAAATAATACTGAAAATCCCGTTACTAAAATTTCTTTTGGAACTATATCACTAACTTCTTTAAAACATTGCGAATCAGTAACAACAATCTTTGGCGGTTTTTTAAGATTATTTAGAATCTGTGGTAATTGTTGCTGTTGGGTAACAATGCAATAAAATTGCCCATCCAATAGATCACGAATAGTTTGAACTTCAGGTAAAATCAAACGACCTTTAGGCGCTTCTTTATCGATTGGAGTTACTAGAATTGCAAAATCATCGTCAGCTAATAGATCTCTTAAGATAGCAGGATTGTTGATAAAGTCTTCCGGCGCATTATCGATAAGCAACTGACGAATTAGATCTGGAGCCTTTGGGTCTTTTGTACATAATTCTAAACATGGAATTTTTTCAACGGCACATTTGGCTTTAACTTTGTCATCAGCTTCAAATAAATCAACCTTATTTAAAATCAAACAAACAGGTATCTTCCTTTTTCGCAGTTCTTGTAACAAATTCTCTTCAAAATCTCCCCAATGATTAGCCTCTGTTACAATAATAGCCAAATCAGTTCGATCAAAGACCTTCTTTGTTTTTTGAATACGAAGCTCCCCAAGAGCACCTTCATCATCAACACCAGCTGTATCAATAAACAGCACGGGGCCTAATGGCAACAGCTCCATTGGCTTTTCGACTGGATCAGTCGTAGTCCCTGCTTGATTAGACACAATTGACACATTCTGTCTAGTAATGGCATTTAATAGACTAGATTTACCGACATTACGCCTACCAAAAATACCTATGTGTAATCTAAAACCTTTTGGTGTTGCTTGCATGTTTTTTACCTCGGCCGGATTATTCCACAAATTACCTTTACATTCTAGCTGATGCGCCTTAAAATGCGCGTTTTTCATCAACTCTTTGCTATACGTGGTAACACGATAGCTGTTAAACCAAAAGGAGCATAATATGCGACACTATGAAATAGTGCTCATGATCCATCCGGATCAGAGCGAACAAGTCGGCGCTATGATTGAGCGCTATCAATCTTTAATCGAAAAGGCAAATGGCAAAATCCATCGCCTTGAAGACTGGGGGCGTAGACAACTGGCCTACCAAATCAACAAAAATCATAAAGCTCATTATTTACTGATGAATATTGAGTGTGACCAAAAAACTTTGGATGATTTAGTTGGTTCCTTTAAGTTCAACGATGCAATCTTGCGTAATTTAGTTTTACAACGCAAAGAAGCAATCACTAAACCATCACCAATGATGAATAAAGCAACTAAGGAGGAAGAGAAAAATGGCTAGATTTTACCGCGCAAAAAGTCTTAATCTGCCGAAATTAAAAGAGGTTGATTACAAAGACATCGAAACACTAAAAATGTATGTTATGGAATCTGGTAGAATGGTACCAAGCCGTATTACTGGCGCCAGCACCAAAGAACAACGTCAAGTTTCCAAAGCCATAAAATTGGCCAGATATCTAGCGTTGTTACCATACACTGACAAACAGTAAACCATGCAAAAGCTTGGGAAGTATCTTTTAGAACATCGAGCAGTAACAGCCGGCGTAGTGCTTGGCTGTTCACTGTTATCTTTGTTCAATATACCAATAGCTTGGATTGGCACAATCCTAATAGCGCTCACAACACTACGTTGTGGCGCCATAACTGGATTTTATATCCTGTTATGGGCGGCCATCCCAGCTATTGCTATGACTATTGATCATGGGTGGATGTTTTTGTTAAGTGATACTCTATTAGGCAACTTTATAGTATGGGCTATGGCATTAATACTACGTCGCAATAATAGCTGGACAGCTCTCTTAGAGATCTTGACAAGTTTAGGCGTAATAGCGGTTATAACCATTAATTTATTAAAACCAGAAATTCATGTTTGGTATGCAAAAGAGTTAATAAATGCAATTGGCTCTTTAAATACTTCTTTTAACCTGCACTTAGCCAATACAAATATCCAACTGCTGGCCACAGAAATGAGTAAATTTGTGGTGGGCGCTAACTTGTTGTTCACTGGTACAATACTGCTATCATATCTTTTGATAGCAAGATATTGGCAAGCTAAAATTTATAATCCGGGAGGATTACAAAAAGAATGGTCCGTTGTTAGGTTGCATAGAGCATTCACCATAATCTCTATAACACTTATATTGACTATTTTTTTTGCGGCAAAACCAATGCTGTTAGATATAGCACTGGTCTTGCTTATTGCTTTTGTATTTGCAGGTTTAAGTTTAGCACACACCGTTCTTAGAAATTTGCAGCATGGGCTTGGAAACGCAATACTAGTGATCCTATATTTCGCTATGATATTCCTGTTTCCCTATATATCTGGTTTATTAGCAATCGCAGCTTTAACTGATAGCTGGTATGATTTACGACAACGATTTAATTTTACAATTAAATTGAAATAAAAATATGAGGTAAAAAAAATATGCAAGTAATACTACTAGAAAAAATTCGTAACCTAGGAGAGCTTGGTGACAAGGTAGAAGTAAAAGCGGGATATGCTAGAAACCTTTTGATCCCAGAAGGTAAAGCAGCCCCCGCCACTAAAGAAAATCTTGAAAAATTTGCTGCTCGACGCGCAGAATTAGAAGAAAAAGCTAAAGAATCTTTAACTATAGCTCAAGGGCGTGCTGAAAATCTGCAAAAATTAACAGTTACTATTCCAATGCAAGCTAGTGAAGAAGGTAAACTATTTGGATCAGTTGGAAATCGCGAAATTGCTGCTGCATATAATGCCGCCGGTGAAACACTTGAGAAAAGTGAAGTAATATTAAGCGAAGGACCAATCCGTGAACTAGGAGATCATGAGATCAAGTTGCAACTACACAGCGATGTCTCCATTGTAACAACCATTAAAGTAGTAGCTGAATAAGGTGCATGGCAACAAAACACCCTGACAAACAGCTGGCGGCACTCAAAGTGCCGCCACACTCTATTGAAGCAGAGCAAGCTGTTTTAGGTGGTGTTATGCTGGATAATACAGCATGGGAAGATGTTGTGACTATTTTAACCGAGCAAGACTTTTACCAAAAAGCTCACAAAAATATCTTCCAAGCTATTAGCGAACTGTCTCGTCGTAATGAACCATTTGATGTAATCACGCTGGCAGAATACCTCAAAAAAAATAATCAATTAGACTATTCAGGTGGAGAGGTTTATCTCTTTGAGCTCGCAAACAATACTCCATCTGTTGCAAATATCTCTGCCTATAGCAATATAGTTAGAGAACGTTCCGTATTACGCCAACTGTTGGATGTCGCCAATGAAGTCGCAACCAGCGCCTATAATCCTGGCACAAGAAGCAGTAATGAACTCTTGAATTTAGCTGAAAGTAAAGTTTTCGCTATTGCAGAACAGCAAAGCAAAGGCTCAGGACCTGTCGATATAAGCTCACTCATGACCAAAACTTATGAGCGCATTCAAACATTAAGCGACTCAAAAACTTCACTCATAGGTCTTTCAACTGGCTTTAAGGATCTCGATGATAAAACCTCCGGCCTGCAAAAGGGTGATCTTATTATTGCCGCTGGACGTCCATCGATGGGTAAAACCACTTTTGCAATGAACATTGCTGAACACACTGCAATTGGAAGCAACCTCCCCGTCTTGGTTTTTAGCATGGAAATGCCTGGTGAATCTTTAGCCATGCGTATGATGTCATCTTTAGGTCGTATTGATCTACACCGAGTGCGCAGTGGTAACTTAAAAGACGAAGATTGGCCGAGGATAATTTCAGCCGTTGGAACCTTATCAGAAGCACCAATGTTTATTGATGATACACCAGCACTTAGCCCTGCTGAAATGTTGGCGCGCGCTAGACGCATTGCACGCCAACAAGGTGAATTGGGATTGATCGTTATCGATTACCTTCAGTTAATGCAGGTACCAGGTTACCGTGAAAACCGAGTAAATGAGATAACGGAGATTTCTCGCTCTCTAAAAATTATGGCTAAAGAATTGAACGTTCCGGTATTGGCCCTATCCCAATTAAATCGCGGCTTGGAACAACGCACTGACAAACGTCCTGTCATGTCGGATCTAAGAGAGTCAGGTGCTATAGAACAGGATGCTGATATAATTCTATTTGTGTACAGGGATGAAGTATACCATGACGATACTCCAGACAAAGGAATCGCCGAAATTATAATTGGTAAACAACGTAACGGCCCAATTGGTAAAATCAAGTTGTCATTCTTTGGCCAATACACCAAATTTGAAAATCATACTCAAACTGTTTACGGCGGATAAAAAATGCATTCTGGTTGTTCAGCGCATATTGACCTTTCCGCTATAACCCACAATTTTGAGATAATCCGCACTCTTGCTCCCAAAAGCAAAATTCTAGCAATGATCAAGAGTAATGCCTATGGCCATGGTCTTGTTGAAGTTGCGAAAACCATTAAAAATGCTGATGGTTTCGGTGTTGCTTGTATTGATGAAGCAATCGTCTTAAGAAAAAACGGTATAAATAATAGAATTTTGGTAATGCGTGGCTTCACTGACACAGAAGAGTTGCTCATTATGAACAGCTATAACCTATCAACGGTTATTCATAACAAACATCAGTTATCAATTCTATTGGATACTAAGCTACCAAAACCAATTGAAATCTGGCTAAAGGTTGATACTGGTATGCATCGTTTGGGTCTTGAACCAGAAGAGTTTATAAAAGCGTATAGAACATTAAAAAAGCAAGCAAACATACAAAAACCAATAGTTATTATGTCCCATCTTGCAGAAGCCAATGAACATGAAAGCGCTAAAACCATACAACAATTAAAACTATTTAATAAGTTAATTCATAACCTATCAAACCCAGTTAGCATAGCTAACTCATCAGCCATAATAGATAAAGCAGAAACCCATACTGAATGGATAAGGCCAGGACTGATGCTCTATGGCATAAATCCATTATCTAAAACAAACAAGCAAAATTTAAACCTTATTCCAGCCATGACTTTAAAATCCCAAATAATTTCCATAAAGAAAGTCAAAAAAAATGAGGCAATTGGCTATGGGAGTACTTATAAAGCTACTCACGATATGTTAATGGGTACAGCTGCTATTGGTTATGGCGATGGCTATCCGTATAGCGCCCAAAACGGCACTCCAATTTTAGTCAATGATAAAAAATGCAAATTAATCGGCGCTGTTTCAATGGACATGCTTAACATTGACCTTACAAATGCTCCAAATACTAAAATTGGAGAACAAGTAATACTATGGGGCAAAAAACTATCTATAACAGAAATAGCCAAATATTCTAACACTATAAGCTACGAGCTTTTGTGCAAAATAACTAAACGCGTCAGAATTAATTATTGCTAAATGATGTTTTTTTTAATCTCTAGAATAACGATTTTAATTTATTAGCAGCACGATAATAAACATTTCTGCCCTGTTTATGTGTCAACAGTAAACCTTGCTGCAATAGCCCCCTTAAATCTTTAATGGCCGTCATTTTGCTCACTTGATATATATTCATATGCACTTTAAGCGAAGTTCTCTCTTCAGGGTTATCATATAGATATTGCAATAACTGCATTTGTCTGATATTAAAATCGTACTTAACTACATACTTATGTTTAATTTTAAGTTTAAATGCAGACTGTTTCTTCAGGTATTCTCCGAAATCATTTAACGCTAGTTTTATTTTTTTTATGTTGTAGTGTATAAAATAATTCAAATCATTATCGTCTTGTTCAGTATATACATATGCCATAATATATTGCTTTGGCGATCTTTTTATAATTTTTGATATTGGCAAATAAGCAAAATACCAATAGCCGTGACGCATAAGATACCAATAAAATAACAATCTTGCTAAACGACCGTTGCCATCTGTAAATGGATGCAAATACCCAAGCCAGAAATGCAACATAATAGCTTTAATAATAGGATGGATAAAGGTTTGTTCTTTCAGCTTGTCGTTTGCAAACTCTATGAGAAACTTAAGTTCTTTTTCAACAAAAGCAACATCTGGAGCCTCATAATATATTTGGCCACTAAGATTATCGGTTATATATACTGATTCTCTCTTATGTCTTAATCTAGGCACTTCATTTTCTGAATCAACTGTATCCATGGTAATGAATTCATGTAATTCTAAAATCATATCTAGCGTAAGATCATGATCTTTATAAGTCTTTTCCAGCATACTCATAGCAATATAATTATTTACAATCATACGCTCAGAATGATTCCTAGGCTTTCGATTCTCTTTTAACATTTTTTTGGCAACTAACCTACTAGTGGCTGCCCCTTCTAATTGAGAAGATGCAATCGCTTCATCCATTAGACCACGCATCAGCAATTTTTTCTTATTTAAACGCTCAAACAAAGAATCTTCACCTATTGCATGATCAGCCTCATGCAGAAAATCCGCAAAATAATCAAGCTTAGACCAATTAAAAGCTTGACCAGTACTATCTTTAATTACCGATTGCAGCTGATTTAACTCACGTTGCATTTTAACAATCAGCCATAACTCCTCTTTAGTGAATTTATTGGGCGCAGGCTCCTTATGCCGCATTTTGTCCCAATATAGGTATTCCATATTTGAAATTTTTTTCAAGAAACTAACAAGCGTTCCCTTATACTCAGCAAGCTTCAACAACATTTGTGCTTGATCGATTTTAGCACAATCTGGCTTTTCCAAACTAAAAAACACGACAATCTCCAATAGGTATAGCTATACCTATTTTATACCTATTCTATACCTATTAGCAAACATATAGCGCTTAGCTCAATATTATATCTCTTGAAACTTAACCTGCTCGCGCATATAAGACTACGCCCCCTAAACATCCATATTTTATTGCCATCAAGAGATTCGCATATATTTTATATACGTAATCATAAGTAGCTTCATCAGAGTTATTAATAATTTGCTCTCGCTTTTGAGTTATTTTTGCTACAAACGCCTCATACCAGCGTTCATATTCTACGGTAAGATCTTGCTGTTTATAAAGATCCCACCCAGCTTTTTTCATAGTAAAAGCTATATCATGTAATTTAATTGGTGAGGGCAATACATCATAATCTGATTGACAGAACTCCTTATAATTATCCAAATCTGTGTAATCAAAAATAATTAATTCAGCATTTTCATCGGCAACTTTACGCAGTTCCCGTAGAGATTTAGATTGATCAGCAAATGAGTAAAAACTATTAAACAAATATATCAAATTAAATTTTTTATCTAGCTTTTGAGAAGCATCCAAAACATCACAAGACAAAAAATCCACTTCAGGATAATGCTTCTTAGCATGCAAGATAGTTCCGGATAAAATATCAATGCCAGTAACATGACCTAGTCCATTATTTTTAATAATAGCTGCCGTACCACCAAGTCCACAACCAACATCTAGGACATTACTATTGGAGTTTCTCTCAAAACCATCAAATACTAGATCTATGGCCTCTCTTTCTCCAGCATGCGCAAAATCACCATCGCGCACCAAAGCTAAAATTTTTTTAAATTGTGAACTATTTGTTTTATACATATAAATCCTACCTTGCTCTATAAATCATCTGTAACTTGGCTTTATCTAGGATATGCCCCTCCATTGCTTTAAACATTTCATTTGCATAAAAACCCCTTTCAAGATCAAGTCGAGTATCCAGTGCATAGAGATAAAGAGTATATTGATGGTCTTTGTCGGGTGGGGCACAACCCCCAAAACCACTAGCAGCATCTATGTCTAATCTCATCCCTTCTGGAAGTAAACGCGAAGCCCGACTTGTTAAACCCTGCAATAAATTCATATCAAGGCTCGCATTTTCGGGCAGCTCCCCAAGCGCTGGATCAATATTCGCCGCCGTCCAATGAATCCAAGAGAAACCTGCAACCGGTATTGCATCATGATCAATAAATAAAAGCGCTAAAGATTGCGTGTTCGCAGGAAGCTCTCCCCATCCTACGTGAAAAGAGCGGTTTGGGCCCTCACGATCAAAAGATTCATCACGATGCCCAAATCTATCATCCAAATAACCATCAGCTATATTGTTTGAATATATCTTCATGAACCTCTCCTAGTTTTAATTGATTTCTCAATTCTATTGAATTAAGGAAAAGGAAACAAGAAATCGAAATAAATCACTCCCCTTCTTGAATATAACGCGTTACTATGCACTATCATCGTTTTTAAAAACAGGATAGCTTGTATGAAAAAAGCCATTTTTACGATCATGATCGGTGATGATCCAACTTTCGAATATACAAAAAAAGCTATGATTGCCTATGCTAAAAAGGTTAGTGCTGAGCTTATAGTTCACACTAAAAACCAATATCCTATTGGCAAGGGAAATAAACTTTCACCGGCGAAAGCTGCATGGTTAGAAAAATTTCATTTAAAAAAACTCTTAGAAAAATATGAAAGAGTCCTATATTTAGACGCAGACATTATCATAACCCCCCATGCTCCAAACATCTTTGAAACCTGCCCTCGCCTCGATGCAATGTATATGTTAAACGAGGGATATCATGATGATCGCACCAAACCTATAGAACAAATTTCATCGATTCTATCGTACGATCAAACTTGGCCAACAAAAGAAGGAAAAGCGATCTATTACAACGCCGGCGTAATGTTATTTTCCCGCGACGCCAACCTTTTCAATTACGCTAATTTGGCTGATTTACACACGATATACAATGATGTTTATTTCTATGAACAAACTTATTTTAATTACTTAATCGCCAAACACCATTTACCAATGTGCGATCTTGCGCTAGAATACAATCGCATGGAATTTTTCGGCATTAATGAGGATAGGTTAAAAGCCTATTTTATTCACTATGCTGGTATGGGGTATAGCGGCAAAGCAAAATATAGATATCGCACATTAATTGCTGATTACCACCGATTATATGGCGATACAGATAACATGTTCGTAAAAACGTCAAAACAAATAAAGTATACTTGGATTTACCACCGCAACTCGTTAAGACGCCTACTTGCCAAGATAAAGAAATGGAGCGCTAATCCATCATATTATTTGCAAAAAAAAATAAATAAAACAACAAAATGAGTACAACTATTATGCATACTACTGAACTAATAATTAACGTTATATTTGAATTAGCTCTATTTATTAATGCGTCTTTATTCCTGCCTCAAGCCATCAGACTGATAAGGTTTAAGAACGCGGAAAATCTCTCTCTGACATCTTTTGCTGGCTTCAACCTGATTCAGGTGGCCATTATAGCTCACGGCGTTTTGATAAAAGATTGGTTGCTTGTCATTGGCATGTGTTTTACATTTGTCACCTGTGGATTGGTCACTGGATTAATCATATTCTACAACTATAGGAAAATGCCGACGTAGCTTAATGTTAAAGCAGCTGGAATGTAACCAGCAGATTGAAGGTTAAACCCCTTTGCGTTGGCACCAATGCCTATATTTATATATGGAACAACACCATGAATAACAATAAATTTAAAGTCTCTTTTATCGGTTACTACAAAAACGCTTACAACTTTAAAGACTCAAGTTGTATATTGCCTATAAGCGTTGGGCAACGTTACCATGAGGGAGAAATGTTTGAAGCCGTTATCAATATAATTAATAACAACTTCAAAACCTGTCATATAGTCGTCTGTGACAGTCTGCAAAGACATACTTTGGAGCTTTTTGATCATAAAACCAATCAGGACATACATGCATACGCCAACCAACTTGGTGAGGCCTGGATAAATCGATCTATGCCAGTAATAACTACTTTAGAAATTCCATATGAAATTACACGCTGGGATGATTGGCTTCTTAAAAATGATTACAAAGAACAACGAATAAAAGTTGATAAACTATATGATGTAAATAATAAATTTAGATTAGCCGTACAAAATTCTGTTCACATGTTTTTGGATAGATGCCAAAAAAGAATGGGAGATGAGTTCGATTATGACAAGTTTTTACCATCATCTATAGAATACTTCAAAGAAGAATGCGCAGTTATGCCCCTATGGGCGAAAAAACGAATCAATTTTGAAATCTACAATGGGAAGAGGCCCGATGCACTAGTCGTGGCTCACCAACACTTCGTTCCAAAAGATTTGCTCGTTTGGTTAAATTTAAGATTTAGAACAAAGAGTCAAAATAATGCCTAATCATAGTGATGCAAAACAAGAACTAGCTTCTTTAAAAAAGATTCTCTCTAATCTACCTGGACATATTTATTGGGTTGATACAAACGGAATAGTACTCGGTTGTAATGAAGTGCAAGCTACATCGATGGGCCTATCTGTGAAAGATATAATTGGCAAAAACATAAAAGACCTATATTCGGATGATATTGCACAGCTCATACTACACAATAATAATTTAGTAATCAAAAGTAACAAACCCATGCTGTTTGAAGAACCCTCTGTCAGAGAAGATGGTTTGGAAATGACGGTATTATCACACAAAACCCCTCTATACAATGATGACAAACAAATAATCGGCGTTCTTGGTCTGTCTTTAGATATCACGGACTACAAAAGCATTGAATTATCTCAGTTAGATTTTTTTGCCAGAATAAACCGAGAAGTAACAGGAGAAAGCCTACAAGAACATTCTTCCATCTCCTCATATTTAGACAATATCCGTGGTTATTTAGAAAACATTATATCCCTCATGCCAGGAAATATTTATTGGAAAAGTAAAAACGGCACCATATTAGGATGTAATGATAATATGGCTAAATATTTCGGCTACCAAAACAGATACGATCTCATTGGAAGAACAGATTATGATATATTGGATAAAGAGCAAGCAGATATTATAAAAAACACCGACAAAGGCATAATGTTATCCGGGAAACCAAAAACATTAGAAGAGATTTCAAAGCTAGCTGGCAAAAAAACTACGATATTTTTAACAAGGAAACAACCGCTATACGATATAAATAACAATGTTATCGGCCTGCTCGGGGTTTCAATTGATGTTACTCAAAACAAAAAAATTGAAGAAAAACTGAGATCATCCAAAAACAAAGAAAAAGTATTAAAAGAAAAATTACAAGCCATGGACGCTGTGGCCGCCAGCATCGCACACGAATTGCGCACGCCACTATCCGCAATTATTAAAGGTACTGAAGTTGGCAAATTTTTAGAGCGCTTAATTATTGGATATAATATGGCTGCTGAAGCCGGTTTGCCCGTACCATTCATTAGACAAAATTTAATCGAAGGCACCAAAGAAGCACTTAACAATATTAAAAAAGAAGCACGTTCTGCCAACCAAATCATCACTATGCTACTCACCAACTTACAGTCACTAGAGGACGTGGATAGTAATTTCAAAACCTACTCAATTAGCGAATGCATAACAAAAAGCCTAAAACGCTATCCGTTTGATTCTGAAAAGGAACATATGCTGGTTAATTACAAACCTGGCTCCGACTTTAGTTTCACAGGAGAACCAATACTTCTAGACCACATTATTTTCAATCTACTTAAAAATGCCCTTTATTATGTAACAAAATCACAAAAAGGCACTATCAATATTTGGTTAGACGCGAACGATAAATGTAATATTATACATTTCAAAGATACTAGCACTGGCATAGCCCCTGACCTTTTGCCGAAAATATTCGATCGATTCGTTAGCAATACTCCAAACGGCACGGGTATGGGTCTGGCATTTTGCAAAATGGCCATGGAGAAAATGGGCGGATATATAACCTGCACATCCAAACTTGGTGAATTTACAGAATTTACGCTATATTTCCCCAAAAAATAAATTTATGTGCTAGACTAATTAGAAACCAGGATTTATTATCAGAAATATGGAGATATATTATGCAACCAAATAGCATCGCATGCTGTGACTTCCCGACAACAGTGCTATTTATTGATGACAAACAGAACTATCTAAATCAAATTCAATTAGGGCTAGATGAGGATTTACTTTATTCCTTTTACACAAACCCAGAACAAGCCATAGAATTCATTAAACAAAACTATAAACCAACACCATATATAAAAAAATGGTTAACCAACGACCACACAGATGTAGATGTTACAGCTATTCATCAACAAATATATACACCAAATCGCTTCAACGAAGTATCACTAGTTATTGTCGACTATGATATGCCAATTATGAATGGGCTTGAATTTTGCCAAAAATTAGGCGATTTACCAATCAAAAAACTCATGCTAACCGGGCGCGCTGGTTACGATTTAGGAGTAGAAGCCCTGAATAATGGTATTGTTGATCGATTTATCCTAAAAGGTTCCGACGAGTTTGAAAGCAACTTTAATCGCATCATTAAAAACATGCAGCAGCAATATTTTTATGATTTATCAAAGCCCATATTACAAAGTTTATCACTCAATCCGTATTATTGCCTAAACAACCCAGCTTTTCTTAGCCTCTTTCGCGAGGTTTGCGCTGAACAAAATGTGACTGAATACTACTTAATCAAAGATACTGGATGTTTTCTATTAGTAGATATGAGTGGCAACATCAGCTGGTTAGCAGTCAAAAATGAGCGGGAAATGCAACATGATTATGAATTAGCAAAAAACAACGAAACACTCAGAAAACTTAGCGATACAATCAAACTAAGAGAAAAATTATTATTTTATTTGAACTCCCGTGATCTAACAAATCAGTTAGAAAAAAACCGGCAAAACTATCTATATCCTGCCAATAAAATACAAAATGAACATGAGACTATGTACTATTCAATAATTGAAGGCGCACAGCGATACGACATAGATAAAAGCAAAATAACAGCATTCCAACAACATTTAAATACTTTATAGCATATAATTTCACTGGTCGGAGTGAAAGGATTTGAACCTTCGGCCCCTGCGTCCCGAACGCAGTGCTCTACCAAGCTGAGCTACACTCCGACTAAATTGTATTTTGCATTATCGCTATTTTTCCATGACGAAATCAACCGAAATTATTCCTTGATATTTGCGCTTGATTAGGTATTATATGCGCCTTCGGGCCGTTAGCTCAGCCGGTAGAGCAGTGGGCTTTTAACCCATGTGTCAAGAGTTCGAATCTCTTACGGCCCACCATCCTTACCTTTCACATACAAGCAAGCACTCGGGAGAACAGTTTATGAGCAAAAAAGCCTTTTATGCCCAATCTGGCGGAGTAACATCTGTAATTAATGCCTCAGCCTGTGGTCTTATTCAAGCTGCACGCGAACATGGTATTACTGTATACGCTGGCAGAAATGGCATTATCGGCGCTCTAACTGAAGATTTAATTGATACAGATAAAGAACCAGAGGTTAACATTGCCGCCCTTAAACATACACCATCTGGTGCTTTTGGATCTTGTCGCTACAAATTAAAAAGCTTAGAAGAAAATCGCGCTGAATACGAACGCTTAATCGAAGTTTTCAAGGCTCATGATATTGGCTACTTTTTTTATAACGGCGGTAATGACTCCCAAGATACTGCCCACAAAGTTTCACAAATTGGTGCCAGCTTAGGTTACCCATTAACCTGCATTGGTATTCCAAAAACAATCGACAATGACTTACCATATACCGATTGCTGCCCAGGATTTGGCTCTGTTGCCAAATATGTAGCAACATCTATCAGAGAAGCTAGCTTTGACATTAAGTCTATGTCGCTAACCTCTACTAAAGTTTTTGTTATGGAAGTTATGGGAAGACATGCCGGCTGGATTGCCGCTGCCGGTGGTTTGGCCCACGAAAAACCATCTGATGGTCCACACCTTATTTTGTTCCCAGAAATTGAGTTTGACAAAGAGAAGTTTCTCGCTAAAGTAAAAGAGTGTGTTGAACAACATGGTTATTGCTCCATTGTTGTCTCTGAAGGAGCCAAAGATCCAAGCGGTAAATTCTTAGCAGATGCCGGATCTAAAGATGCATTTGGTCATACCCAATTAGGTGGCGTTGCTCCTGTCGTTGCGCAAATGGTAAAAGATAGCTTAGGCTATAAGTATCACTGGGCTGTTTGTGATTATCTCCAAAGATCAGCCCGTCATATTGCATCAAAAACAGACGTTGAGCAGGCTTATGCGCTAGGCAAAGCAGCCCTTGAATATGCTCTAGCAGGTGAAAATAATATTATGCCGATTGTAAAGCGTGAGCAAAGCTCTCCTTACAAATGGTCAATTGATAACGTGCCATTATCTTATGTGGCAAATGTTGAAAAGAAAATGCCGTTAGAATTTATCACTAAAGATGGTTTTCATATCACAGATGAGTGTCGCGAATATCTATTACCACTTATTCAAGGCGAAGCGCATCCTCCGTTTAAACATGGCTTACCAGACTATGTGGAGCTTGAAAATCATCCAGTTATCAAAAAACTAGCTGAAGAGTTTCCGGTTTAAAAGCAATTAATATTGTTATAAAGTAGCCATATGTTTGGCTTTGAACCATATCTGATTCTAGCGATCACGATCTTGATTGATATCGCGGTCGCGCTTCATATTTTAACCACCAAACATGACGAACCAGCTAGCGCCATCTTGTGGTTATTTGTAGTCTTTACCTTCCCCATGGTTGGCATGGCGCTTTATCTGCTATTTGGTATCAACCACGTTAGAACACTTGGCTCCAAGATAGCCTCTTTCAGCCACCACCTTAAAACTGAAAAAATCATCAAAGAAGCTCTAATAAGAGAAAATAGCTTTGTTTATCAAAATTACCCAAAAGATACACATGATATCAACTATCAAAAAACCTTAGATCGCTTGCTGCCAAAAACGAAACCACTATTCGGTAACAAAGTAACTCTACTGCAAGACGGTACAAGCGCTTACCCAGAAATGCTAGACACTATAAAAGCCGCAAAAAAATACATTCACTTACAATCATACATTATAAAAAATGATGCGACTGGTAAAGAATTAATGGATGCACTTTTAAACAAAGCAAATCAAGGTGTAGAAGTAAAAGTAATTTATGATGCCTTTGGCAGCCTAAAAGCTGTTCTATCTTTTTTCTTCAGGAAATATCAGCGTAAAATAGCTCTTTTTAAAATAAGACCTTTTACTTTAATCAATCTATTGGCACCATGGCGTATCCAATTACGTAATCACCGTAAATTATTAATTGTCGATGGCAAAACAGCATTCATTGGTGGCATTAATATTAGCGCAGAAAACGATTTACGTGTTAGCAGACGAGACAAATATATCCATGATCTACATTGCAAAATTCAAGGCCCTGCCCTACTAACACTACAAATAAGCTTTTTAAGAGATTGGCACTATGCCACGAGAATTCCGCTTGAAAAATTATTAACCTTAGATTATTTCCCAAAGCAATCAGTACAAGGAGAGGCTATAGTTAGAGTGATTCACTCCGGCCCAGGACAACATTATGGCGCTACCGAAAAAATATTTTCCACAGCAGCTACTAACTCTACATCGAGCCTATGGATCATGACACCTTACTTCATTCCTGATCGATCTTTTCTAAAAACTTTAAGAATGGCACATGCTCGTGGTGTCGACGTAAAAATCATATTACCAAAACACAATAACCAGCACCTGGCCAAATTAGCCTCTAATAGTTTATATAAAAATTTATTACTAGATGGAGTAAAAATCTTTGAAAAACCAGGTAATTTTTCGCATAGCAAAGCAATGTTAATTGATAATAAGTGGGCTGTTATGGGATCAAGTAATTGCGATATACGCAGTTTTCTGCTTAATTATGAATTGGATTTCGTTGCCGAAGACACGGAATTTATTAAGAATCTATCAACACAATTTAAAGATAGTTTAGCTGCATCAGAAGAAATAACGTTAACTAAAATCTCTAAAAAAAAGCATTATACAATCTTACTAGAAAACATTTGTTCTTTGTTAACTCCTATTATGTAAAGAAATTAACGACATGAAATAACCATGGTACGTAATTATCTGGAGATTTCTGCATATCCATTTTTAATTCAGCAAGAGTTATCCATCTATATGCAGATACTTCATCTTGATTGAAATTTATAAAATCAAACTCGTAAGCGCCAACCAGAACGTGATCCAATTCATACTCAGTCAAACCATTAGCAAATTCTGCTTTATAAATAAACTTACCAACTGGGTATAAATCAGTAACAAACCCAAGCTCTTCTTTTAATCTGCGTTTTGCAGCAGCTAAGACATCTTCACTCGGTGCAGGATGCGAGCAGCAACTATTAGCCCATAAGCCTGGACAATGATATTTATTTAAAGCGCGTTTTTGTAATAACACTTTATCTTCATGAAAAATCATGATCGAAAAGGCACGATGTAATAAGGCCTTTTCATGCGCTTCCATTTTTTCACAAACTCCAACTTCCTTATCATTTTCATCAACCAAAACCACTTCAGTGATATTTGGATTAGCAAATGGCGTTACTATTTCTATGTCAGAAAATATTTCCCTGACTTTATGCGCATCTTTTTTTAAAAAAAGTAATTTTAAATTTGGTCCAGCATCTTGCGTAAAATAAACATCGACTCCTTTTTTTCTTAAATCTTTTATTTTTTTTCTTGCAAGATATGTTTCAGAACTTGAATAATCAATTTTCGGCTTAGCATCCAACATAGTTTCATGCATAAAAACAGCATTATCTTCGCTAATTTTACCTAATAAATGAAAATCTTTTTCTGCAATTGCTTTTTCAACTTTAATTAAATCTTCTGCCACTTTACCAGACCATCTTTTATACAATGATGATGTTTCAACCGTAATACGCATACCTTCTCTTGAGCTTACTGCCTTTTTACTTTCACTAAAAATCAATAAACCAACCTGCAATTCTGACCATGTAGTGTTAATTGGCTCAGCAAAACTATCCATGCCATTTTCATAAAATCCTTTATGCCATTTCACAAAGCCTGGATAAATAGACCGACAAGCGCTACCACTACCTAATCTTGCTAAAATTGACAAATCTTTATCAGACAAACCCCAACCATATAAATCGTTTAATGCTAATACAATACCGGAAAAAATTGCGGCAGATGATGCAAGTCCCGCAGCAATAGGAATATTAGCTGTAACAGCAATATCATATTTAACACCTGAAAATTGGAATAATTTTAAAAATTTTTGAATCGCCGGATGATTCTGGATGTCACTTAGTTCACCCGTAGGGGCGGCCCCATATAACCGCCCGTGCTTAACATCATTCGGACCTATTGATTGGATAACAACCCAAACGCCTTTGCTACCCAATGTTAAAGATAACGAATCTGTCATTGGTAAATTAATATTTAAATCCCTCTTACCCCAATATTTAATTAATGCAATATTAATCGGCGCAAAAGCAATACCAATATTTTTTTTGGGGATAAGATTTTTGTTTTGTAAAATTTGTTTTACAATTGTTTTTGCGTTGTTCATCAAAATAGATGCCTCTACATCAAATCCTTCAACGCCAATTTGATAATCTCTTCACTGGACAATTGCTGATTTTTGTATTTGGCAACAACACGATTGGCATCTTGTGAGCGGTAACCTAAGGCCAGTAACGCACTCAACGCATCACTTGCTGGCGCAGAATCAGCAACACTACTCATATCTGCTACATTCCAATCTTTTAAACGACCACGCATCTCTACCAACAGCCTTTCTGCTGTTTTTTTACCAACTCCAGGTAATTTAGTTAAAGCCACTAAATCCCCCTGTATAACCACTTGCACAAACAGATCAGGATCCATGCCGGACAAAATGGTCAAAGCTAGTTTAGGACCAACGCCGCTTGATTTAATTAATTCACGAAATAAGGAGCGCTCTGACTTGGAGATAAAACCGTAGAGTAGTTGTGCATCTTCACGCACTACAAGATGAGTGTGCAAAATAACACTCTTGCCGATTTCTGGTAATTGATAAAAAGTAGACATCGGTGCTTGAACCTCATAACCGATCCCAGCAACATCAAGTAATAAATCTGGAGCTTGTTTTTCTAATATAATGCCTTTTAATCTACCTATCATATCGACAGCAATTTATAATCCCTTTCGGAAATCAAACCTTTTTCAAATTTTTCTTTAGCGTCAACTTGCATTGTGCGGCCGTTGGTTTTCACTAAATCACGCACAGCCGCTGTAATATTATCAGGATCTACTTTCAATAACTTATCGCGTAGTTCTTCTGTGAACACTAAATATTCACGCAGCGCCACCCTGCCGCCATCAACACTTGGCACTAATTTCTGCCAAATAATAAGTCTTAACGTTTCAATAATATCTATGGTGCGACCCATTCTCTCTTCGGCTGGAAAACTTCCTACTAAACGACGCACTGTTTCGGCCACACCATTGGTATGTAAAGTCGTATAAACTGGGTGCCCAGTGAGTGCAGCTTCTAATACCGCGGCAATAGTCTCAGCATCTCTAGCCTCACCAACTAGAATAGCATGTGGTTTACGCCTTAAAGCATTACGCACACCCATAGCAAAGCTTGGTAGATGGCGTGGAATCTCCGTTTGAGAAACCACAGAACTTGGTTTCTCCAAAGCATCATAAACAAACTCAATAGGAGATTCATAAGTCAAAATTTTTCGATTACTCAAAGGATCTTGGCACAACTCACCTATAATAGCTGCCAACAAAGTACTCTTACCAGATCCCGTCGCACCTGTGACATATACAACACCATCATGAGGAGCAATTGCATCCACAATCTCAGGCGGCAACTCCAAAGATGACAAGGCAGGTGGCTCTGTCGGAATAGTACGCAACGTCAACTGAATTGCTTCGTGACCAGCGCTCATGCAACCCGTACCATTTACCCTAAAACGATAACGCTCTACGCGACTTGGGCGAAATTCATAATGAGTATCAACATCCTTACCGCTCAAAATCTGCGCAGTACCATTGGGACCATAAATAGCATTTAATAGATCCCCTACTTCTGCATTAGTTAACTTATGTTTACTTATTTTGTAGATACGACCTGACACCTCAACTACAACCGGCTCATCAGTTTGTAGTGTTATATCAGAAGCGCCAATTTGACTACAATAAGCTAACAGTTCCCCTAAATCCTGAGCACTAAAACGCAATGGCTCTTTGGGTAATTGAAATTTATTTTCTTGCATAATTCTTTAACCGGCACTACCTATGGGCAGCAGGTGCTCTTTTTTTGCCGTAATAAATCGTATGATTACTTACATTTTTGTAATCAATGATTTTACCTCGCGTATAATGATGAACTTTACTCTTTAGTTTACGCGTAATCTTTTTGTGGTGCTTTAAATAATGGCTAGCGTAAATACGTGGTTCCCACTTCCTGGAATTTTTCACTAAATGAGCCACAGCTGTAATGCGCAGAACTCTATCATTTATACGCAAATTGTTACTATCCCCAGTAATACCAAGATCAGCTTTTGAAACAAATGGTTTGGTAACTAATTTCTGACTTAACAGTTTTTGATATAAAATCATGCCCTGAAAATCACGATTTAACCGATTAATATTAATCGAAAAAACCTCATCAGCTTGACGCAAACCATCCTTCCAACCCTTTAGAATATATTTATTCCACAATGCCTTTTCATAATTATTCTTAGGTAACAAACTTCCATCTGGTGTCTCCGGAGATTTATAGTTCATCCACAAATAATCACGCCAACTAGGCGTTACTGTAGCAAATCTAGCTGGCTTTAGAATTTTGTAAATCTTATCAGCCAAACGCAAAGTAGAATTGTCGTCGACATTTAAAGCATTGTCTGCTTCTACTAAGACAGGAGACACTACATTATGATCCAACATCATCATTTGGAAGTTGTAAACTTCAGCCAAATACTCACTTTGAGATTCAAGCAATTTGTTAATATTTTCAGATGACCAAGCCAAAGCTGCCTGCGCTCCAACGCTTTGCGCGGTTTCTTTAATAATATTTTGTCTTATATAATTAACTTTAAAAGCCCGAGCTTTAAGCTCAAAAGCGGGAATTGCCGGTTTATCTTGCACACATGCAGACAAACCAAAAACAAAAACTAACAATGCAAATGTAAATTTAAAGCTATTACGCATACCGCAACTCTAAAATCTTACTACGCGGATATAAAACAATATTCACTCTATTACCAGCCTGAAAACCAGCATTGCGCAAAATATAGACAATTGGTACGTTCTTTTCATGCACAGAAACCAAAACAGGAACAGCAGGATGTTTACCCAACACTCTAAGTTTATATCCACAAACACGCGCAACATCTCTAACTAAAGGCTCAATTGGTCCTGTCCAGTCGATCGATGCCAACTTATCCATACCAATATTTTTAGCGTTTGGCGGTAATGGCAATCTAACTTGTGGGTGGGTAGCGCGTTTAATCTCAGCTAATTGCAAGAGCGAGTTTTTAATTGCAACCGAAGAGTGCGCGAGCTCGCCTTCAGCCAACTTGATAGAGCTAACTTCGCCACCAATCGACTTTCCGTTGATATAAAGCTCTTTCTGTCCTGTTTGAGAACAACCAGCCAGAAAAACCGCCGCTAAAGCTAATAGAAAAATTCTATTTCTCATCCATTTGCACCTTCATGAAAGTAAGACCTAAATTGAAGCAGGAATTGAGGTACACTGTCAAGTACTAGCTGCTACTCTTAGCACTTCTTCCAGCGTAGTTATACCCTGTTTCACCTTACTAAAACCATCCTCTAACATACTAGCAAAATTCTGTCTCACATAACGCTCCATTTCTAATTCTCCAGCATTATCATGAATCATGTTTTGCAAGGCATCGTCAACCCCAATTACCTCATAAATACCTGTACGCCCTTTAAATCCAGTATGATTACACTTATCACAACCAACCTGATGATAAATTTCATCAGGCGCTGTATCGCCCAAAACCTCCCTTTCTGTGGCACTAATCCTGCGCTTTTCTTTACAGTTATTGCATAAAACCCTCACTAGTCTCTGGGCCGTCGCACCGACCAAGCTAGTGGATAACAAAAAGGTTTCAATACCCATATCCCGCAAGCGAGTAACAGCTCCAAGCGCACTATTAGTATGCAAAGTCGCAAAAACCAAGTGCCCCGTAAGACTGGCCTGTACTGCTATTTTAGCTGTTTCTAAGTCTCGGATTTCACCAACCATCACCACATCAGGATCCTGACGCAAAATAGCTCGCAAGCCACGAGCAAAACTCATATCTATTTTGTGATTCACCTGAGTCTGCCCGATACCAGGTAAATAATATTCAATAGGATCTTCAACCGTCAGAATATTACGTTCAGGTTGATTTAATTCGGTTAATGCTGCGTATAAAGTTGTGGTTTTACCGGAACCTGTGGGGCCTGTCACCAAAACAATACCACTAGGACGATGAATAAGCTGACGCATCAAATGCAGCGTCCTATTCCCCATACCTAGGTGATCGAGATCTAATCGCGCGCTATTTTTATCCAAAATACGCATCACAACCCGCTCGCCATAGCTGGCTGGTAAAGTCGATACCCGAACATCCACGGGGTGTCCTGCAATCTTCAAGCCGATTCTGCCATCTTGAGGCAAACGTTTTTCAGCAATATCCAGTTTTGCCATAATCTTAATTCTAGAGACCAAAAGTGGCGCAATTAAACGTGGCGGTTCCAAAACTTCGCGCAACACCCCATCAATCCGAAAGCGTACAATAAGCTTTTTCTCAAAGGTCTCCAGATGAATATCTGATGCTTGTTGCCTGATAGCCTGACTAAACAGTGCGTTAATTAGCTTAATTATTGGCGCATCCTGGTCCGCTTCTAGTAACTCTTCACTTTTAGGCAGACCATCAACTAAGGCATCTAAATCTAAATCACCACTGAAATCATCAAACAATGGGATAACTTGATTGGCACTACCAGCATAATGTTCAGCGAGCAATTTATTAAATTCATCTTCTTCGACAAAAGACAGTTCAAAATCAACCCCAAAGACACGCTGCAATTCAGCCACAATACTAAGATCAATATTATTTAAACAAACAATCTTATCACCGAGCAATAAAGCGCCATGGCGCTTTGCAAAGCTGAAAGAAATATGGTTGCGAGACTCAATCATAGATGCAACAATAGTACAATGTTTTCAAGCAGGAGGAAACCATGAGCAAAATAGCAATTTTAGGAGCAGGACCCGGCGGCTATTCGGCAGCCTTTCGCGCAGCTGATCTGGGATTAGAAGTCACCTTAATCGAACAAAGCAATACACTAGGTGGCACCTGCTTAAATGTAGGTTGTATCCCATCGAAAACCCTGCTGCATCTAAGTCAAATTATTGATGATGCTAATACAGCTGAAAAATATGGCGTAAAATTTATAGAACCAGAAATAGATCTAGAGAAAATTCGCGCCTGGAAAGATTCTGTGGTTGGCAAACTAACTGCTGGACTCGCTATGCTTGCTAAGCTACGAAAGATAAATATTGTTGAGGGAGAAGCTAAATTTACCAGTGCCAATAGTATTGAAGTTACCAATAATGATACCAAACAAACTATCGAGTTTGATCAAGCTATTATTGCTAGCGGCTCATCAACAGTTAAGTTGCCATTTTTACCTGAAGATGAACGCATAATGGATTCCACCAGCGCCCTCGCTCTTAACGATATACCAAAAAATATGTTGATTATCGGTGGTGGCATCATTGGCTTAGAGATGGCAACATTTTATCATTCGCTAGGATCCGAAATATCTATTGTCGAATTTATGCCACAGTTAGCTTCTGGCGCGGATCTTGATGTAATAACGCCTTTACAAAAAAAATTACAAACCAAATGTAAAGAGATCATGCTAGAGACTAAAGTAGTAAAAGCGGAGGCCAAGGCAGATGGCATTTGGGTAACATTTGAAGGGGAAAATGCTCCACCAGAACCTGTATGCTACGATAAATTGCTCGTTGCTGTTGGTAGACGACCAAATGGCAAACTAATTGATGCGGATAAAGCTGGTGTTAGTATTGATGAGCGTGGTTTTATTCCAGTTAATGACAAATTACAAACTAACGTTCCTAATATATTTGCCATCGGCGACATTATCGGTAATCCAATGCTAGCACACAAAGCTGTACACGAAGGACGCCTTGCTGCTGAAATAATAAATGGCAGCGATAAAACCAACATAGAGCAGCCCATTCCAGCAGTTGCCTATACTACTCCGGAACTCGCCTGGATTGGTAAAACTGAGCAACAATTAAAAGAAAACAATATTGCTTACGAAAAGGCTGTTTGTCCCTGGATGGCGTCAGGACGTGCGCTTAGCATGGATCAATCCGAAGGCTTTACCAAGCTTTTAATAGAAAAAGAATCCAAACAGTTGTTAGGCGCTGCAATTGTTGGTCCAAATGCTGGAGATTTAATTGCCGAATTGGCACTTGCAATTACCAACAAATTAACGATTGAGGCAATAGCTCACACAATTCACCCACATCCAACTTTGAGTGAAACCAACATGCTGGCAGCGGAATTATACTTAAAAACAGCCACTGATTTACCGAATAACACCTAACTCACATCTAATCAACGAAACCCGCGCGAAGGGCGGCAATACCAACCAACCCCTCGCGTAGATTTCAACCTTTGTTGATGGTTGTAATCCGCCTTTATTAACAAATTATTAAATCAGCAAAAAATATTTTTCGCACCTACTTTCGCAACAACTGACTATTGAAAATCACATAAAATGCATATATCATAAAGCGTTATTACAAATAGGAGTCAAAATGGACAAAGATACCATATTAAAAATGCTAAAAGAGCAAAAAGTTGCGTACTTACGACTTTGGTTTACTGACATCTTAGGACAAAACAAAAATGTCGAAGTACCATCCAGCCAGTTTGCCAAGGCACTAGATGGACAGATCTTATTTGATGGCTCCTCAATCGAAGGTTTTTCACGCATTGAAGAATCAGACATGATTCTGGTTCCCGACTATAATTCCTTTATAATTTTCCCATGGGATACCTATGGCGGTAAAGTCGCGCGCCTGATTTGCGATATCCATAATCCCGATGGTACGCCATTCGCCGGCTGCCCCAGAACCATCCTAAAAAACGTCTGCCATGAAGCCAAATCCATGGGCTATATTATGAACGCCGGACCTGAAGCCGAATTCTTTTTGCTAGAAAAAAATGACGCGGGAGAAATCCAAGCCAAGAGCCATGACGCCGGCAGCTATTTCGATTTAACCCCGCTAGATAAGGGCGAAGACGCGCGACGCGCAATCGTTCAAGCATTAGAATCAATCGGTTTTGAAGTTGAGGCAGCTCATCACGAAGTGGCCATGGGTCAACACGAGATCGACTTTAAGTACGCAGATGCCGTAACAACAGCCGACAATATTGCAACCTTTAAATTTATCGTACGCAAAATAGCCTTGGATTTCGGGCTACATGCCACCTTCATGCCAAAACCAATCTACGGCATAAACGGCTCGGGCATGCACACACACCAAAGCCTATTTGACTTGGATGGCAATAACGTGTTTTATGACAAAAACGCCAAGTGGCAAATATCAAAGATCGGGCTGCAATATATTGGCGGTCTACTAACTCACGCACGCGCCTTCACCGCGATCACCAATCCTTTGATCAATTCCTACAAGCGCCTTGTACCAGGCTTTGAAGCACCAACGCACCTGGCCTGGTCCGAACAAAATCGTTCGCCACTCATCAGAGTTCCAGCACGCCATGGCATCGGCACCAGAGCCGAATTACGCTCCCCCGATCCTGCCTGCAACCCATACCTGGCACTAGCCGCCACGCTGGCAGCTGGACTAGACGGCATCAAAAACCACGCAAATCCAGGCGAACCGGTAAACCGTAACATCTATCGTATGAGCCAACGAGAGCGCGCCAAACTAAAAATTAAATCGCTACCTAGCAACCTACAAGAAGCGATCAACCTAATGGAAAGAAGCAAATTGATGCGCCAAACGCTAGGCGAACATACATTTCACAATTACGTGAGCGCTAAACAGGATGAATGGAATCGCTACATTAAACAAGTCCACCCTTGCGAACTCGATTGGTATTTAACGCGCTATTAATCCAGCAAAACACCCGCTAAAGTTATCTCTAAATTAACAGCTTAGTGACTGCTTTTTGCGGTTTACAATAAGTCTCTTTAATCCAAAAAATGCTAATCAACAACCCCACCAAATAAAGAATAGGCATACTCATAAAACCTAAGAAAAAATCTTGCGGTGTTAAGTTAGAAGCCAAGCCACCAGATGAAACATCAACTAACCAACCAACTAAAACAGGTAAAATAGCGCTAAAAAGCGTAATTGCTGCATTATTAAGCCCCAAAGCTGTGGATTTTATTCTAGTATCAACATGTTCAGATATCACAGCAAAACCAACGCTTTGGCCGGAAGCCGCCAACCCCAACAAGAAAAAGGCCGTACCATAAATAAACTGATTTGGGCTCTGCCAAAAAATTATTACTAGCGTAGCAACAATTCCTATAATGGCACAAAGTATTAAGGGTGGCTTGCGCTTACGCATCACATCCGACAGCGCACCAAATAATGGACAACCAACCGCATACCCAATCCAAGCCACTGACAAAATATAAGCCGCAGCTGTTTGTGATAACCCTCTCAACTGCAAGTAATCCGGCCCCCAAACACCAGCTAACAAAAATATCGATACATATACAACTGCCGAATATAAGGCAATAGACCATGCCTGCCTATTACCAAGCAAACGTTGCAACTGTGGCTTTATAGCCTCTGGCCGCAACAAGTATTGCATATCACCCGTTGCATTTTTTGGCTTATTTCTAACAATAAATAGAATCAATATAGCCAGCACCACTCCAAACATGCCAATACTACTCAGCGCCGTGCGCCAAGTTTCATGCAAACTTGTAATCATGGTCATCAGCGGCCCAGCCGCCAACAATGGCCCCATAGTGCCAATAAATTGCGATGCGCCTGCAAAAAAACCAAAATAACGGTGCGGAAACCAAATTAGCGCCACAACCAACAGGGCGATAAAAGCAAAGGAAGAGCCAAAGCCCATAAAAAGCCTACCAACAAAAGCCGTTGCAAAACCTGTACTATGCGCGAACAAAAAGGTAGCAAGCGCACAAATCAAGGTCGCAAAAATCATAATTTTTTTCACGCCAAATTTATCACACAAAATGCCAACTGGAATTTGCATAATGCCATACGAAAGAAAATAGGCCGTCCCCAATAATGAAAAAGTCTCCGCATTTAAATGCAAATCAGGAATTATTTGATGCGCAACCGTACCGACGAAAGTTCTCAAGAAAAATTCATACAAAAAAAACAGCGCCGCCAACGACCAAATAACAAAACCTAATACTGTTATTTTTTCTTGCCTATTTTTCATTTATAAAAAACCTAAATACTTGTTGCATGCCAATCCTCAAAATGATCAGCAGCTTTTTCCATTTCATGAAAAATTGCAATTTGGAAAAGTGACTCACCTTCATGCACTACTGGCAAATTATTTTTATCAACAATAATCCCATCACATGGAGCGCATACAGCACTAGGCTCGGTAGTGCCAACAGGATCCTTGATAACAGTTAGCTGCTCACCCTTTTTAACCCACTGCCCTAATTTAGTTTTGGAATACGAAACCCCACTCTTTGATGCTCGCACCCAAAGATATTGAACAGTAAAAAACGGTTTTGCCGCTTTTTTCTGTTGTTTATGCGCTTCGGGCAACATCTTCAATTTCCGTAACACATTAGCAACACCACGCACACCAATCTTAATAGCATGCTCATCAAAGCGCAGCGCTTCCCCTGCCTCATAAACCATATATGGAATTTTGTTAAAATTAGCCGTCTCACGTAATGAATTTTTTTCAGCTGAAACATTGCATATTACGGGAGCCCGAAATGCTTCGGCTAATTCCTTAGTTCTTTCATTAGTTGTATCTATGTAAATTTTAGGAAAATTACTATGATTAATTGCACCTGTTCTAATATCAATACAGTAATCAGCCATGCTTAGAATTTCTTTGGTAAAAAGATGTGCCAAACGCGAAGCATGAGACCCTGTTTCACTACCAGGAAAATATCTATCAAGCTCTAATCCATCAGCCAAATAACGCGATCTAGTAATGAAACCATAAACATTAAAAACTGGAATAGCGATCAATGTGCCGTGCAAATTTTTCATCATCGACAACGACAACAATCTATTCACAATCTCCATGCCATTTAACTCATCACCATGCACTGCCGCTATCACCAAAACGCATGGACCAGCCTGCTTACCATGCACAACTTTAATTGGCATATACATGGGCGTGCAATTAAAAATCTCCGGCATTGGCAAAGCCAAGGAGGCTATCTCTCCAGGGTGAATCATCGCGTTACAAATCTTTAATACTTTATTCTTCATCAATTTTTACACTTATTTTAGCTGTTTTTCGACACAAAAACGCACATCATACAGAAAAAAGGCTGAAATTTCACTGAAAAATAAAATAACGCATATAAAAACCGTAAAAACATACAAAAAAAAATTGCTTCTTATAACAAAAGATCTATACTTCATATACTAAGTTATATATCGAACAAACTGAGAGAATAAACATGCTCTTTAACAACCTATGCAGAAAAATACTTTCATACTCATTAATGCTTTTGTGCGGCACGGCTCTTGCTTCATCATCGACTGATATAAATACCGTCACTATAAAGGCGGATCAAACACCACAAGACCTTCACTTAGGCTATCGCGCAATTAATGTTACCAACAATTACACTGCAAAAAACATCAGAATTTACGGCATTAATTTACAAGGGCTCAATGGGAAAGTAGAAGTCTGCCCGCAAGATGGTAATGAATGTGGCATTTATCACTCATCATGCGTGACTGGCAGCAGCTTGGGCCCAAATAACACATGTACAATTTTTCTAAAAGCCAAAAACAGCGATACCCCTTTAGGAAAATCATCTGGCACCATCACTATAGATGCAACATTAGCTCACAGGGTATTCAACGTAAATTACAGCCAAGACCTATATGCTGGCGGCGACTTTACTACAACAGACTCAGCGCAAGTACACGGTGTTGCAAAATGGGACGGATCAAAATGGTCACCGCTAGGCATCGGCTTAAGACCTAACACCAACGATACAGTAGAAACTTTGCTAGTGGCTCCAAGCCTAAGCATTACCGAATAATTAAAATTTATTTTTATCTTTTAAAACTTTTGGCAGCTCAGTTATATTGTGAATTGTAACTTGCTTATATCTACTTTGTTTACCCTTAGTTAAAACCACATCCTTACGCACAACCTCAAACTCTTGCGCTAAAAATTTTAACAACGCATCATTAGCTTTTCCTTCGACTGCAGGAGCTTTAACTCTTATTTTTAAATATTCCCCATGAATTCCGACAATTTCGCTCTTTTTTGCACCTGGCTGCAGGTGTACTTGCAAAATTATTTTATCACCATCAATAGTATAAAACTCTGACATATTGCTCTTATTACTTAATTAATTCATAACAAAAATTACAAATCTTATCCCCTCGCATTATAGTTTTATCACGAGTTAATTTAATATTTGGATTAAAACCCTTAATCATTGCAAAATCGCGAGCACATAATAATTCATACCCCAAATCCACATCTATATTAAGCTCTTTTATTATTTCAGCAAATTTGCACTTTGTAACATTAAGTTTAAGCTTGTTTTCACTTTGCTCTTCTATCTCAAACTCAACAGAATTTTCTTTTTTAAATTCTTCTAATAATTTAGCAAAAGCATCTAAAGAATTATCCCCCATATCAGCAGCTGTAGTACGCCCACCTTCCTCTGTAACTTTAGCGATATTTTCCCTTAAAATATTCAGCGTTTTATCTCTACCAAATTTATCAATAAACGCCATAATAATTGGCACTATTGCTTTTATTTCAATAATTCTTTTTTCACTTAAAGTAAGGTTATCATTGGATACTTTCATTATTAACCAACCTAATTTAAAAATTCTGCAATAACCTGCAATGGATCATCTTGCTTCGGTAATGCGTGCCTATAAACAAGCAATGCGTGGATTTGCCCTAGACAACAATGATACTTAGCATCCACTTTCGCTTGCTTTAATCTCTCATAATATGCTCTACCACTATCTACCAACGGATCACATTCAGCTGTAAGCACTAAAGTCGGCGGTAAACCAGTTAGATCTTTTGCAAAAAGTGGAGATACATTTGGATCTTTAGGGTCAACACCATTTGGCAAATACTTTTCAAAACACAGATCTATCATCTCCTGATCAAGCAAATATCCATCACCATATTTTTTATGCGATGGCATGCTTGATGTTAAATCAAGGCACGGCATCAATAACAATTGCTTTGATAGATTTAAACCAGCATCACGAGCTCGCAAAGCCACCAAAGCTGCAAAATTAGCTCCCGCACTACCACCGGCTATAGCAATATCGTTCGTATTAATATTTAAAAGCTCACCATTGTTAAACAACCATTTTGTAACTGCAAAAGAATCATCCAAACCAATAGGGTATTTGTATTCTGGTGCTGCACGAAAACCAATAGCAATAATAATGCGCCCTGTCTCATTAGCTAATTCCCGACAAACATGATCTTCATCTTCCAAATTATCAAGCACGAAACCGCCACCTCTCAAATAAATCATAGCGGAATTATGCGGCTTTAAATTTGGATAATAAATTCTAATAGGAATATCGCCATAAGGACCGGGGATTTTATCATCTTTAATCAAAGCAACTTTTTCAGCGTGCTCTGGTCCACAAAATTTATAAAAATAAGTCGTTGCGGCTCGATACTCTTCCATATTCATCTCTGAAAATGACTTTCCACCATCAAGCCCATAAAAATGATCAATTAATCTTTTTGCCACCTTATTTACAGACATAACCCCCCCCTAAACAATATCCTCTTTAAGGACCATATCAACATTCAACATAATCTCTTCAATATCCTCAATAATTTCCGCCTGTCGCAAAGAATTAAGATCATGTGTCAATTCCTCATGCTCTTTATCAAGCCATTGCAACGCACCATCCATATGCTGCGACCTTTGCTTATTTTCAAGTAAAAAAGAATTATAGAAAATTTTGTATAATAAAGCTAAAAGATACTCATCAAGCAAATTAGCAAAAAACCTATCTGGTTTAAGGTTAAGATGCATTGGCACCGCATATTTCTTTTTATCAAAAGTTAAAATATCGCTAAATGGCCTAATTATTTTGCTACTAATACGATTTTCTATCTCTTCGTTACAAACTATCACCCAATTAGTAGGATAAATATCCTCTAAATTTTTCACTAATTTCAAAATAATTCCAGCCATTTCTTCAGAACTACTTGGTCCCTCAATTTGCTTAAAAACAGACATTGTTCCCTCTATTTTATTAGCTAACTTTGAGCCAACCACAACCACTTTTATATCTCGCGCCTTATCCTGCGTCGCACACTCATTGTGTGCCTTAATTATTTGCTCGTTAAATTTTCCGCAAAAACCACGCTCTGAACCCAATAAAATACAAACTTCTATTTTATCATGACTCATATTCTGCAAAAATTCTGGGTAAAAATGGAAAAAATCTGCCGCTATGTTTTCAATACTAGCAACTACCTTTTTTTGCTCTACTAAAAATCCGCCGATTTTACTCTCTTCTATCAAAGCCAGATTTTTCATGGCTGTAATAATAGAACGAATATTGCGTAACGTATTAAGATGACCTACTAACTTAGAGTACTGCTTCATCTGTAATTACCTTGCGCCATTTTTCTCGATTATCAGAAAATTTTAAATTATTTTGACTTACCGTTTTCACCAAAAGAGCAAAATATCTCGCAACATCATCTAATTTAATTTCGTCTAACAATCCATCATTGAAAGCTATAAGCCAAGCCATATGCATTTCTATTGGTAATGGCTCTAATCTCTCCTGCTTGAACAATTCCCGTAAAACCCTACCGCGCTGAATTTTGCGCTGCATTGCAGGTTCAAGCTTAGTGCCAATATGGGTAAAAGCTTCTAGCTCAAGAAACTGCAAATAATCAAGCCGCATTCTACCAGCTTCTTCCTTAATTTTATGATTCTGAGCTTTACCACCAATTCTAGAAACAGATTTAGTAATATCAATTGCAGGAAAAAATCCAGATGCCGACAATTTAGCATCCAAATAAATTTGCCCATCGGTAATAGAAATTAAATTAGTTGGAATGTATGAGGCAATTTCTCCCTCTTTAGTTTCGATAATTGGTAATGCCGTCATACTGCCGCCACCTAATCTTGCATCCAGACAAGTGGAACGCTCTAACAATCTTGCATGAAGAAAAAATATATCAGCAGGAAATGCTTCGCGCCCAGGTGGACGTCTTAACAAAAGAGACAACTCTCGATAACTCTCAGCGTGCTTAGTAAGATCATCATAAACAACCAAAGTATCATAACCCAAATACATCCACTCTTCTGCTATGGTACATCCTGCAAATGGAGCCAAATATTGCAGACCCGGCAAACTGGTAGCTTCAGCCACAACAATTGTCGTGTACTCTAGCGCATTATATTCTTTTAATACTTGAATCGTACTTAATACATCTAATCTTTTTTGGCCAATCAAAACATAAATACAACGAACATTTTTATTTTTTTGATTAATAATTGTATCAATCGCGATTGAACTTTTACCTATACCACCATCGCCTATTATAAGTTGACGCTGACCTTTGCCGATTGGAATCAAAGTATCGATGACCTTATTGCCCGTATAAAGTGGTTCATTCACAAAATCACGATCTATAATAGACGGGGAAGATATATCAAGCTGACGACGCTTTGCACACTCAGGAGTACTATCACCATCTAATGGCAAACCAAGCGGATCTATCACTCTACCTAATAGCTCATCACCAACTGGCGTACTTAAATAAAGTCCAGAATGATAGGCAATCATGCCGGAAGTTAACTTATCTGTTTGTTCAAGCAAAATAGCGCCAATTAGTTTTTTGGTTAAATAAAAAACCATTGCTCTACTGCCATCTTCTAAAAACAACAACTCATCTATCGCAGCAGTTGGCAATCCTTCGATCCACACAATACCATCACCCACTGCAACAATATTTCCTTTCTCCGAAAAACGAAGTTTGAATCTATACTTTCCTATTTTGTCATCTATGTTAGTCATGAAATGGCATCTCAGAAAAAAACCTCAATTCATCACGCAAGTTTGCACGAATAATAACTGAGCCAATAGTTACATATAATCCAGCTAATAAATTCACATCTTGCGAAAAATTAAAGGTTATTTTGTCACCAAAAATTCGCATAAACAGTGAAGAAACTGCCTCTTGCTGTGAATTATCGAGAGCAAAAGCCGAAGTAATATTAACACTATTCTGCTTGTCCTCAGACAATTCAGCTTTAATTAAAGCAATTTTATCATCATGACTCACAGCAAATTGATCTAAGAACAATTGCACAATTTCAGCCTCAATATCGCTAGTAGCAAATTGTTCCAATAGTTTTGAAGCAAATTTTGCCGCTTTAATTTCAGCCTGCTTTTCTGCTTTTTGAATTAAACTCTGCAATTTACGCGCCTCTTGTGCTTTGTTTTTTTCTTTTTCTTTAAAGATAACACTTTGCAAATTTTCTAAAGATTTTGCTCGCTCTTCCACCATTTCCTGCCTTAATTTAGCGCATTTTTCATTTTTTTCTTTTTGCCAATCTGACAATCGGTTTTCATATTGTGATTTCAAAGCTACAGCCTCTTCATGCAACTTATTGGTTTCATCTAACGAATGCTGAATGATGCCTTTACGTTTTTCAATAACCGCCTTAATTGGCTTATAAAAAATCCGCTGTAAAACCCAAATTAACACTAAGAAATTTATTATCTCAAGAATAAATGTTGATAAATTAAGCTGCATTTTTCTTCTCTATTATCAATGAACCAAATAAGCCAATAACGGATTTCTAAACAAAATCACTAACATTATTACTAAACAATAAATAGCCAAAGATTCTATCATCGCCAAACCAATAAATAGAATACGCATAATTGCCTTTTCAGATTCCGGTTGTCTTGCTAGTGATTCTAAGGCACCACTAATAGCTCGCCCCATAGCAATAGCTGGCAACATAGTTCCCAAGGCAATGCCCAAGGCAACAACCACAGTTGATGCCAATGTAAACCAAGTCATTCCCGTCATAATTTTTCTCCTTCTTCTTTTTCGATTTTAAGTTCTTGATATTGAATACCACCCGCAATATAAATTAACGCCAACATACCAAATATATAAGCCTGAATGATCGCCTCTACAATATGCAACATCAAAAGCGGTACCGGCACTAAAAACCCAGCAATCATCAATACAAAAAATGCCACCAACTGTAGACTAAAAATATTACCAAATAGTCGCACAGCTAGAGCCAATGTCCTGGATATTTCACTGATAATATGAAATGGCAACATAATCGGAGTTGGCTTAATGTAGTGATAAAGATATTTTTTTAGTCCTTGAGATTTTATGCCGAACCAGTGTACAGATAAAAACACTAAAACAGCCAATCCTGAAGATACAGATAAATCTGAAGTTGGCGAATCTACTCCGGGAATTAGACCACTTAAATTAGAAATTAAAATAAAAACCCAAAGTGTAGTAATAAAAGGGAAAACTAATTCTGCATGACGCGGCAAAACAGCTTCAATAGTATTTTGCGCGGCAATAATAGCGCTTTCCAAAATGGTTTGGCATGAGCCACCAATTAACTTTAAATTCCTAGTAAAAAACGCAAATAACATTAAAGCCAACATTATTATCCAGGTTGTTAGGATCACACCTGTCAGCTGCACAGGACCTACATGCAAAACCAAATGACCTAATGTTCCTACAGGTTCCATCTACTATTCTCTTATAATTAAATACACATTAATGATGCCAACAATAACACCCAAAAATATCAGACTTACCGTCCATGATATAGAAAATCCATGCAACTTGTTATCAAGCCATACCCCTAAATAAGCACCAACTATGACGGGCAAAATAAATACTACACCGAGCGTTCCTAAATATGTCATCTGACCAAGGATGTTATGATGCTCACTTTTAGCTCTATCCAGTTTTTTTACACTGGAATGCACTTTGATTTTTAATCTTTTATGCTGTTCTTTATGCTCTTCATTCATAACACATCAACCTGTTTTATTTCCTGCAAATGCCTTAAAATTCCTCTATCTAGGTTATGTAAAATACCCTTTAAATCACTAATACTCTTTTCCTCTTGTAATAATTTTTTCTCAAGAGATGCAACCATTTCTTGGTAATTATCACCTCGCAAATAATGCCTGGTGTTAATTATCAAACGATTATTAACAAAATAAAGAACCCCTCCTAAAAGCGCTAAATATTCCACTTCGTCATTAGAATGACGAAACCAAACAAGCCCAAATTCCAAAATAGTCATCATGCGTTCATGATTTGCCATAATACCGAAACTACCCGATACATCTTCGCCAACAAAACTCACAACATCATTTATAACCTCCCCCATCGTAGGACTCTGCAGTTGGATCGTAAAACCGTTCATAACGCACCCTTCATATAAAAATCATCTTCTGGCATATGATCATACTCACCAGCGACAATGGATTTACAATCTTTTAGCGTTTGCTTAAGTGGCACAGATATGCCTTTAATACCGCTGTGCTCTGATGTCACAAAAAATGGTTGCGTTAAATAATTCTGGAGTTTTCTAGCTCTAAGCACTATTTGTCTATCTTGAGGCGACAGTTCCTCTATACCAAGCATTGCAATTATATCCTCCAATTCACGATAACGAGCAATATGACCGCGCACCTCTCGCGCCACCAAATAATGCTCCCTACCAAGAAAGTGCTGATCCATGAATTTGCTCTTGGATTGCAAAACATCTATTGCAGGATAAACACCCTTTCCAGCTAAAGAACGAGTCAATATTATTACTGTATCCAGATGATTCAAAATACCGTTTACGGCCGGATCCGTTATATCATCAGCTGGCACATAAACTGCCTGCACTGAAGTGATAGTACCTTTATCTGTAGAAATAATGCGATCTTGAAGCTCAGCAATCTCAGTCATCAAAGTTGGCTGATAACCAACTGTCGCTGGCATACGACCCAAAAGACCAGATACTTCGCTACCAGCTTGCACAAAACGATAGATATTATCCACCAAAAACAAAACCTCTTTTTGCAAAGCATCGCGTAAATATTCAGCATAAGTAAGAGCTGAAAGACCTACACGAAATCTTACGCCAGGAGACTCATCCATCTGACCAAAAACCATAAGAGTCTTAGCCATAACTTTGGCCGCCTCCATCTCTCGCCAAAGCTCGTGCCCCTCACGAATTCTCTCACCAACACCAGCAAATACCGAGACACCTTGATGCAAATGCACAATAGAACGCATAAGCTCCATCAAAAGCACCGTCTTGCCTAAACCAGCACCGCCAAAAAGACCAGTCTTACCACCTCGCACAAACGGACACAAAAGATCAATAACTTTAATTCCTGTTTCTAAAACACCTTTGCTAATCTTGCTGGCAAAGATTGGGGCCGGCTTTGTTAAAATATTTCTATAATTATTAGTAACTAAAGCCTCCTTACCATCTAAGGGTTCACCGAAAACATTAAGTAAGCGCCCCAGACAATCAACAGAAACAGGAACATGAATAGAAGCCCCAGTATCATAAACATGCATGCCACGACAAAGTCCTATAGCACGATGTAAAGTTATGGCCTGAAGATGCTGATGATCTAAATGCTGATAAACTTCTAAAATATAAGTATCTTTTCCGACTTTGCACTTTAGCGCATGATGAATTGGCGGCAAAACATCACACTCAATCTTTACGACCGAGCCATGCACTTCAACAATTCTTCCTATTGGATCATTTGAGTTATCTGCTTTTGTTTCTTGAACAGGCTTCATACCAAGTTTCATCTCCCTCATTGAAACAACCAAAGATCTACCTCCATGATATAACAAGTAGCAACTGGGTCAAGTCTAGACTTGTCTCCATTAACAACATTATCTGCCCTTATGTTTTTGTTTGCGTTTTTCTTGCTTTAACGCAAACTTTATTCTCGCCATTTCTTCTTTTTCTGCTTTACTGATTTGAGATCGTTCTTTTTTGTTTTTATCTAATTCTTTTTTCATTGCTTCATGAGCCTTAGAAATTACCGCCTCACCATTTTCCATTGCTTTTTTAGCATCTCTTTGTTGCCTCTTGGGATTTTTCTTCTTAAGAACAACGGACGCTTCCTTATCAGGCGTGGTAAATCTTAGAATATCCATTTGCTTCAGGATAAAATCATGAAACTCGACCTGGGTTGGTTCATCACCAAACACGTGCCTAGCAACGGAATATCCATTACCATCAATACGCTCGAATATAACAACCCAAAATGGATCGTCGAATAAAAGCGTAGATTTAATTGAATGTTTGGCACCTTTTTTCATAATTATCAATGTTTATGTTTTAACGCCGCAGTTAAAGCCTCTGTAAAAATCTGATCTACACCATTTTCTTTTAATTTCTTGATAGCCTGTTCAGTTGAGCCTTTAGGTGTAGTAACATTTTTAATTAAATCATCAAAAGAATTGTCATTAACAATGGCTAAGTTCGCCGCTCCTTGGAAAGTATGTTGCACTAAATGGCGCGCTACAGAGTTAGATATACCAAATTTTTCAGCAATACCCTGCATAATTTTCATCATAAAAAAACAATATGCCGGACCAGAACCTGAGATCGCTGCAACACTATCCGTTAAATTGTCATCTGATAACCAAAAAGCGTATCCTAAATCACCAAAAAACTCTTCAACCAATTGCTTTTGAGCAATTGATACCAATTCATTAGCATACATCGACGTCACACCTTCTTTCACCGCCGAACAAACATTAGGCATACAGTGTACAGCTGGTACAGATTGCTCAAGATCAGCAAGCAATTTTTCTAATGTTGTTCCACCCAAAATAGAAACTAACACAGTGTTATTTTTTAATAAAATTGATGATAAATCTTTAATCACAGAAAACGCTTTAGCTGGCTGGACACTCAATATAACAAGATCAGTATCAGAAACACACTCAAGATTATCATTGCATATAGTTATATCAAATTTTTCTTTTAATCTTGCCAACTTTTCTGGATGACGATCAGAAACGGTTATATTCCATTTCTTATTACCACTCAGTCCCTGAACGATACTTGTAGTCATACGACCCGCCCCAATAAATGATACTTTCACGCTTTGCTTCATAAAAAACCTCGCCAAAAAATACTATAAAAAACAGCGTTTGCTAAAGTCAATATACTAACTAAAAAATAAAAATATAGCTCACCTAATTTGGCAAATATACAATAGGCATTACCTTTAATCTACGGAGTGAAACCCAATGAAAAAAATCTTTTTGTTATGTTGCCTATCATCCTTAGGCTTCAGCCTATCTGGCATGGCGACCACTATTAATACAACTACTGGCACAGCAGCTGTAAAAGCAAAATCTGCACATGTCAAACTGGTAGCAGATGACACTGATGATTCAGCTAATGTCAACAATGATGACCAATCAGCAGCCACAACAGATGATGGAACAACCAGCCAAGATCAATCAACAACTAACGAAGACGATCAGTCAGCTACTGCGGATAACAACGATAATAGCGCTGATACCGACAACAGTGCCGACACAGATGACAGCGCTGACTCAAATGATGATGGTGATTATTAAAAGTTAAACAAAATAAAAACTTTTCAAGGGGGCGCTTCGCCCCTTTTTTTCATCACAACAGGCTTCTCATAAGTCTCTACATCATCAACACAAATACCAAAATGAATAAAATTAAATCACCTTACCAACTACAGCCATATAAACCGTAAACTCATCCTGACCATCAATGCACAATAGTTCATCGGCAGCATCTTGCACATAAGCATCTACTGCACAAACACCACTATTAATAGCCTCAACCGCCAAATATAGATTTTGGCACACATGTCCTGCGTCCTGCCCAATCACTTTTACACCCATTCCAGGATAACGCCACTCAGTTCGATACGGAATCGCTGCCCATAAAAAAGTAATCGCACAATTATCTAAACCCATACTAATTGGATTAGAGCTAGGAATAACAACTTTAAGTTTATCAACAATAGCTTCCTCTTTTTCAATACAATACAGAGCATGTTCAATTGGTAAATAACGATATAATCCATTTTGCAATCCTTCTACTTTGTGCACAACCAAATAAGTTTCTAATGGGTGCCTGGCTCCGGCTGATGGAACAGTTCTAAATATTGGATTATCACTATTTCTTACACCTTGTGTAGCCCACAACAAAAAGGATAATTCATCCAAAGCAATTTTATTACCACTAAATTTCCTGCGACTTTTTCTATTCTGCATAGCAACTAATAATGAAAGACCGGATACCTTAAAATCTTTCGACAACATAATTAACTCCACATCAAGCGGATATGGTTTTTCTATCGAAGGTTTCGGCTTTCCTAGTTTTTGATCAGAAACAATGTTTCTATATTTCTCATTAAATTTGGATTTAAGTTCCTTTATGTTTGACATAACACATCCCCAATTATTTATTCACACCAATAGTATTCAAAATCAAATCAACGTATTTAACGTTTAAATTAATCGTATTTTGCTTCTGCAATTCCGCAATATATGCATTTATACAAGTTCTCGTTAAAAATATAACTATTGCCTTTTACTAAGAGTAATTTTGACATCGATACTCCCTATATAACTTTTTATTAAGTCCTCATCCTGCTGTTATGAGTTAATATTATTGCTAAAGTTTCAGATAAATTCTGAACGGCAATGTTAAAATTACTTTTAAACTCTTTAGCAACATCCGCCTCTATACCAACAATATTAGTAATAGCCTTAACCGCTAAAACTGGGATATTAAACATACTTGCAACTTCTGCAATTGCAGCAACTTCCATTTCTTTAGCGAGCACATTATGCTCTTGCAAAACCTTCTCATCTTCTTGCGATAAAGTTAAAGAGTTACCAGTAGAAACAATGCCAGTTTTTAAATTAAACTCTTTAGCCAACAGGGCAGCATCTGGGCACGAAAAATAGCCAATACCATATTGCTCAGAATCTCCAGAAGGAATTCTGCGATCATGATACATATAGTAATCACTGCCTAAACAAACATCCCCTATAGATAATCCTTTGTTAGCAATACCACCTGCCGTTCCAGCGCTAATTATTAAATCTGGTTTTATGGCCATAATAGTTTCTAACGCCGTAATAGCAGCAGGCTGAGTTGCCACCTTATTAACATTATATTTTTTATCAATGCCATTAGTGAACAAATATATATCTTGGTCAAAAAACTTACTGCGATATGCCTGCATTCCAAGCTCTGGTAATAATTCAGGAATACAGGTCGTCAATAAGCCCAATTGGGCTATAATTGGCTCGGCTTCCTGTTGCATGGCAACAATAATAGCAATCTTTTTAAACTCATTAATTTTCATCTATATAAATTGTTTCCCATTCTGCTTTACGATCTAGCATTTGGCGAGCCATCTTTTTTGCACCTTCTAAATCATGAAATTTAGCGCCGCCACACTCGATTTCGTTAGCAGCTGGAACCTCGCTTGCATCGATAACATCATACAAACTGCGCTCCAAAGCAGTAGCAATAACATCCCAGCTCTTCTCATTCATAACTATCAGATAAAAACCAGTGCGACAACCCATGGGGCTAATATCAATTAATTGAGATAGATACTTGCGCAAATTAACCGCTAATAAATGCTCCAATGAATGCAGCACCTCTATCGGCATAAATTCTTTATTCGGTTGCATAAAACGTATATCGTACTTGTATACTTTATCTCCAGCAGACCCAGCAAATGTACCACACAACCTAATAAAAGGAGCTGCAAGTTTTGTGTGATCTATAGTAAAGCTTTCTACAATATTCGTATTTTTTCGCATATCAATTCACCAAAGTTAATAGATCACGCTTCAAGCTTTGCATTAATATCAAAGATACAATTTAGATTAAGTATCGTTAGATACTACAATAGATTTACATTTTGTTTCTTTACCAAATTTTATAGCAATCATACCTATAATTGCTGAAATCGGCAGCATCCATAATGCAAACCTATAATCAGATACAGAATGCCATGGCATACCGTTCAATATCTTTTTATCCCATTGTGACTGCAATAAAATACCAAATAGCGGAATCAAAAATGCACCACCGGACATGATTAGCGATGAACCCATACCAAAGCCTGTTGCAATATTTTCAGGAAAATTACTTTCCGCAATAACAGGATAAGTTATTACCTGGGCGCTTGTGAAAAATCCAATCGCTGTGAACAACGCGTAAATAACCATGTAATTCCAAGAACCATACATAAGGGTAAGCAATAGAATTAAAGTAACAATACCACCAACATACATTGGAAATTTTCTTCGTTTCATCTTATCTGAAAACCATCCAAAGAAAGGCGAACCTGCCATTGCACCTGCGAATAAAAGCACATTAGCAAAGGAGGCTTGAGCAATTGTTAAATGTTGTACTTGTTGAAGATAATTAACCCCAAAAACAGCGCCTAAAATAAAAATTGGCATATTAAGTAAGCAAGTGTATATACCAAACAACCAGTTTTGGCGATTAACAATTGTGTGTTTAATGCTGCCCCATAGAGAACGCAACATTTGCTTGTTCTCAACTGTTACTTCTTTTTTGATTTCGACAGGTGAATCTTTAATAACCAACAAAAACATCACAAAGAACAGAATACCTAAACCAGCATCCCACTGCATAGCATGCCTCCAACCAACAACTCCTACGAGCCAGGTTAATGGAGATTGGCTAACCATAGCACCCAAAAACCCTATGGTAACACTCAAGCCACTAACTAAAGCCATCTTCTCAGCTGGAAACCAATGTGAAGCCAGTCTTAATGGCACCATTAAACCAAATGCTCCAGCTATGCCGGTGAAAAAGAAACACCAAGAGGCAAATGTCAAACTATGAGTCAATGAAAATGCAAAAGTACACACTATGACGACAACCATCATCAGCAATAAAGACTTTTTAATCGAATATCGATCCAATATTAGTCCTGCTGGAAATAAAAATAACACATCCCCCCAAAAAAATATCGATGACAGCGTCCCTAAACCCGCTGAATTCATTCTAAAATCAGACATAAGCTGCTGTCCAATTGCGTTGAACTTTGTCATTTGAATGAAAATATAGAAAAAATATAAGGCCCCAACCAAGCAAACAACCCAGGCTTGTAATGAAGATTGATTCTGCTGAGTTTTAGGTGTATCTGTCATTTTACTTGCTCCAATATTTGATTTATTAGTAACTTCCCATGAGTTTTAAACTCTAATCCCATAACCGCATCAATTATAATATTATCACCAGGACAAAATAAAGAATTGTATAGACTCAAATAGAAGAATTCCAACGCAAGAGTTTTTTTGCAATATCTTCTGCTTGTCTTAAAAATTCTGGTCTATTTAGAATCTCTTTCTCACGAAGAACACCAGGCACTTGAATCAAATGCATATCTTCCGTAAAGACTTGAAACAATCTTTCATATTCATAATGAATGCCTTGATAATATCCTTCTGGCGCGGCCTGAGTTAAGATCATTGCGAATTTTATTCCCGGCTTTAAGCGAGAATTTTTACCACCATCAGCGCTTCTATCAATAAAACAGCGTGAACGATCGATATACCCTTTAAGTTGCGCAGAGACATCACCAAAATAGACCGGTGATGCGAATATAACCACATCTGAATCTTGCACAGTCTCAAATACTTCGGCCAAATCATCCCTTAAAATACAGTTCCTTTTTTGCTTTTGGCAAACATCACAGGCTTGGCAGCCACGATAATTCATCTTGTTTAATTCATAATAATGAATTTCCGCTCCAGCATGTTCTAAGGTATCACATAGTTTGCGAGCCAAAAGAGTGCTATTTCCATTTTTACGTGGACTTCCTAAAAGACAAGTAACTTTCATTGTATTTCTCTCTCACAACATTCTTGAACTGCCCTATATTATGCTTAATTTCAAAAAAGAATGTAAGCTCACCTTAGATTATAAGAAGTACAAATCACGACTGAGCATAACTCAGTCACGCACGCTATGATTAGCTGGCTGTCTAAACAAGCAATAAACTACAGTAAAATAGCAACACTAAATTAGAGTAAATTTAGATTCTTGTTCAATCTCTAACTGGTATAAGTGGATAATATTTGACCAATTAAAGAGGTAATAAAAATCGCTAAATGGGGTACTGTGGGCTTGACATTACCCCATGGGAAAATGACAGAGAATGAGATCATTGAAAAATCACCTGATGGAACAGTAAAGCGAGTGCGCTTTAAACCCGCTGGCGCAGTTGCAACCCAGCAAATTATCGAACTAATTAACCGTAAGATTACTCCGTTTGCTATATCAGAACTTGAACGCGAACTGCCTAGCGTTAGTCGCGACATGATCCGCAAAGTACTAAGACAGCTTAGAAATCAAAATAAAATCGTTACTTAAGGAAAAGGTAGAGGTAGGGCTGCAAAATGGGTAGTGAAAAACTAAGGCTATATACATTATGAACTTTCAAGAATACAAAAAAAGCGACTGCCGCCTGACGCTGTAATCGCTTGATTTTACTACTGAATTCTGGCGCGCCCGGAGAGATTCGAACTCCCGAC
>JAFGXA010000006.1 GCA_016936855.1 Gammaproteobacteria bacterium
AACTAAAACAAAATTTAATGAGAAATTATATGATAGATCAATTAAAAAATAAGGAAACTAAAATGTTTTTCGCGTAAGTCCTGTTTAAACAGAAAGGTGGTAGACGACCGACTGTTGAGAAGCTTAAACTCCTATTTGGTGAAGATGGAGTAATTAAATATTTGGAAGCGTTAAATGATACAGATAAATTTGTCATTTTATTGCGAGCGGCTGCATCAACGCGTAAAAAAATAGCATTTGAAACTATATTGAATAAACCCGCATTTGCATATGACTTTATAGCTAGTTTGAGGAGTGAAGAGGATATACGCGGCTTTGTTGATATTTTGTTTCAATCTGAACAGGTTGATACCATAATAGCACTTATGGGAATCTTTCCGCATATAGGCTCATGGATTTATGATCACGAATTAGATATTCTTAGCGATAAAACAGATCGTTTGCAAAAACGCTTTGCTAGAGTTTTTAAAAAACCTGCACTTTCTGAACTTGTGGGTAAAAGAAATTATGGATCTATCTTTAATGTTTCAGTTATTGCTCCTAATGATGTGTTTATTGGTGGTCTATATTGTAGACGGACAAATCGTGTGTACGGAGAGGTATATGCTGAAAGCACTAACTATGGTTTTTTTATTTCATATGGGGATTTGTACGTAGTTTTATTTGATGATTCTGATAATACATATCCTTTGAATGTTTCTTTTAATGAGATATATGAAAGACCAGAAAGATGGGTTGCTGGTGAGTGGGAGGTTCTTATAAATAATGAAGCTTTTGTTAATCTTGGTTACGAGGTTGGAGAAATAGTAGATAATTTGTCGTATAAGCCAAAATGTGTTCAGGCTGATGCACGGACAAACCCCTATACTTTATTTCAGCAGACTGAAGGATATGATCAAGCAACCAATGGATTTTCGTATTAGAACTTCTAACGCTTTGATAACCAGATTTGATCGAGCAAGTTCATGGAGGTCCCCCGGACTCACTCGGTCAGGCCATGTGATGACGGCCGAGGGATGACTCCGAGTTGGAAAGATTGGGATTAAAATTAAAATTGCTGTGCAAATTTGGGATTGATTGCTTTGCATGGGTATTTTTTGTAATCTGTCTGAATTATAGAGTCGCTCTTTAGGAAATAATGAAAAAAATCAAAATATACACAGATGGTGCTTGTCGCGGTAATCCTGGCCCTGGTGGTTGGGGTGCGTTATTAGAATATAATGGTCTGCAAAAAAAACTGCATGGTGGTGAATGTGATACTACGAACAATCGTATGGAGTTAATGGCAGCAATTAAGGCTTTGGAAGCGCTTAATGAACCATGTGAAATCGATTTTACGGTTGATTCGGAATACGTGAAAAATGGTATTACCACTTGGATTATTAATTGGAAAAAAAATAATTGGCGTACTAAAAATAAGGGCGCAGTGAAAAATAGCGATCTTTGGCAGAGGCTTGATCTTTTAGTGCAAAAACACAAAATCACTTGGCTCTGGGTTAAAGGGCATAGTGGGCATAAAGAAAATGATATTGTGGATGGTTTAGCAAATCTTGGAGTTGATGAAGTGTTATGCGACAAATAATTCTAGATACTGAAACAACCGGTTTAAAACCAGAAGAAGGGCATCGAATTATTGAAATCGGTGCGATAGAAATTGTATATCGCATGTTTACGCACAATGATTTTCATCAGTATATAAATCCTGGGCGAGAAGTTGAATTTGAAGCGCTAAAAGTGCACGGTATTACTAATGAATTTTTAGCAGACAAACCAAAATTTGTTGATGTGGCCAATGAATTTTTGCGCTACATAGAAGGTGCTGAATTAATTATTCACAACGCTCCTTTTGATGTGGGCTTCTTGGATTACGAATTACGTATCTTGGATAAATCTTTTCCAGGTGTGGCGAGTGATTGCTCTATTGTTGATACATTAACGATGGCGCGTAAGATGTATCCTGGCAAGAAAAACAGCTTGGATGCTTTGTGTAAGCGCCATGGAGTTGATAATTCCAATCGTGATTACCACGGTGCTTTGCTTGATGCGCGTCTTCTAGCTGATGTTTATCTGCTGATGACAGGTGGTCAGATGCAGTTGTTTGGGGATTCTACATTTGCATCAGAAAATGAACCAAGAAATACCGCAGTTCAGCAAATAGAGCATACTAATTTATTAATAAGTGAAGTTAGCGCAGAAGAGTTGGAGTTACACAAAAAACAGCTTGTTAGAATTAATGAATTGTCTGATGGGAAATGTTTGTGGTTGGGTGATGATTAATCCAGCGTAGTTGCTAGATCATGGAGGTCCCCTGGATCTTGCTGCGCAAGCCCGTGGGATGACTGTGCTTTCGATTAACACATGTGTTATGTTTGGCACATGTAGGGGCGAGCGGTGCTCGCCCTTGTTGAAACATGCACGGTGTTTTTGAATAATAAATTTGGTTATTGGGAACAATGTTTTATGCAAAAAATGGTGTATTTAAAAGATTATAAAGAACCAGATTATTTTATAAGTGAAGTAAATTTGGAGTTTGATGTTTTTGATGAGTACACCATTGTTTCAGCTAGTTTGAAGATGGATTACCGCCTTCCGGCTTTGTCGTGCTTTGCCGAGACAAGTCGCGGGAATGACGTAGAGAAAAGCGGGAATAATAAAAGCTTGTTAAAACTAAACGGTGAGGATTTAGAGCTATTTTATGTTGCAATAAATGGCGAAGAATTAACTGAATCTCAATACGAAGTAGACGCAAAATATCTAACTTTAAAAAATGTTCCGCAAGAGTTCATGTTATCAACCAAGGTTAAAATTTATCCGGCAAATAACAAGCGATTAGAAGGATTGTATAAATCAAAAAATATTTTTTGTACCCAATGTGAAGCGCAAGGTTTTAGACGTATAACCTATTATCTAGATCGACCTGATGTTTTAGCAAAATTTACTGTAGCCATTAAAGCCGATAAAAAATATGGTGCATTGTTATCAAACGGTAACTTAGTAGAAACTAGTGATATCGGTGCTGATCGTCATTTTGCCAAATGGAAAGATCCATCGTTAAAACCGTGTTATTTGTTTGCATTAGTAATTGGAGAACTGGCATATTTAGAAGATTTTTATGTAACTCAGTCCGGTCGCACAGTTGCTTTGCGCTTATATTCTGAAAAAAATAAGGTTGATGATTGTCGTTTTGCCTTGAACTCTTTGAAAAAAGCGATGCGCTGGGACGAAAAGATCTTTAAACGCGAATATGATTTAGATATTTATATGATTGTTGCGATCAGTGACTTTAATGCTGGCGCCATGGAAAACAAAGGTTTAAATATTTTTAATGTTAAATATGTTTTAGCAAATAAAGAGACTGCAACTGATGATGATTATATAAATATAGAAGCTGTGGTAGCTCATGAGTATTTTCATAATTGGACAGGGAATAGAATAACGTGTCGCGATTGGTTTCAATTGAGTTTAAAGGAGGGGTTGACGGTATTTCGTGATCAATGGTTCACGGCGGATCAAATTTCGCATCCAATTAAAAGAATTCGTGATGTTTCTCTCTTGCGTTCTAGGCAGTTTGCTGAAGACGCTAGTCCTTTGGCGCATCCTGTGCAGCCAAAATCCTATCTAGCTATTGATAACTTTTATACTGTAACAGTTTATGAAAAGGGCGCCGAAGTTGTCAGAATGCTCTATACATTTTTAGGAGAAGAGAGGTTTTTGCATGCAATGCAGGAATATTTTGCTAAATTTGATGGCCAAGCTGTCACAATAGAAGATTTTGCAGGATTAATGTGTAAGCATGGTAATCTTGATTTTAACAAATTTAGACGCTGGTACGATGAAGCTGGTACACCTAATTTAGCCATTAGTGATGAATATGATGCTGCTAGTAAAACTTATAGATTAATCATCAAGCAAAATAGAGAGTTTTTATTGCCTTTTAAAGTTGGTCTTTTAAATCGAGAAACTGGTCAAGAATTATCAAAGCAAAATGAAGTATTAACGATCTCTCGCAAAACAGAAGTCTTCAATTTTAATAACATTGCAGCTAAACCAATTCCATCTTTATTGCGGGATTTTTCAGCTCCCGTTAATTTGTCTTATCCTTATACATTGACTGAACTGCTGTTTTTGTTTGAACACGATAGCAATGAATTTAATCGCTGGGATGCAGGTCAGCGCACAGTCATGAAAATAGTTTTAAATATATTAGAGAATAATTCTCCTGTGCCTAATTTATACATAGATATTTTCCAGAGAATATTAACCGAAAATAACGAAAATAAAAACCTCACAGCAGAGTTTCTGACTTTGCCAACAAGTAATTACTTAATCAATCAGTTAAATAATATATTTATTCCTGATTTGCTTGCTGCTATGGATTTTATTAATAGTCAAATAGCAGCAAAGCTATCAGATGAACTATTAAATTGTTATCAAAGCAACAAAGTAAGCAAAGATGGTAGAAGGTTAAAAAACCTATGTTTGCACTATTTGGCTTATGCAGATCAACAATTAGTGGTTAATCTCGTAGTTAATCAATATCAAAATTCAGATAACATTACAGATAAACTTGAAGCGCTTGATGTTATAACTGATATCGATTGCGCTGAGAGAGAAGAATTACTGCATGATTTTCTAGATAAATGGCAGCATGATGAATTAATGCTCGCCAAATGGTTTGTTTTGCAAGCAAAATCAAAATTACCAGGAAGCTTTGCTAAGATAAAAGCAATATTAAATAGCGAAATATTTGACTTATCTAATCCTAATAGTGCCTATTCATTGCTGCGTACTTTCGCGGTGCTTAATCACGCGAATTTCCATAAATTAGACGGTTCTGGATATCAGTTGCTTGCAGATCAAGTTTTATTGTTGGATAAAATCAATCCACAAGTGGCGGCACGATTGATAACGCCGCTGACTAATTGGCGAGCCTTGAGTATCTCGCATCAAGAATTAATGCGCAAAGAACTAAATAATTTATCCCAACAAAAATTGTCGAGTAATCTTTATGAAGTTGTTAATAAATCCTTGTAAATTTTTTCTTATTTATTTATTTGTTATAGCTGGTTTTTTTATAAATCACCCTGTTTTTGCCAAAAAAATATCGGCATCTCAGCAGCAAAAATTTATTCACTTTATGTTGCCTAAAGTTAAGTTGGCAAACAACCAGGTTTTGATGGTGCGGGCACAAATTAAAAAACTTCATCAGATATACGAATTAAATGGTAAATTATCAGCGCCTAGAGAACATTGGGTTTTTAAAATTGCTCGCAAATATAGTATTAACAATTTTGTTATCACATCAGAAAGAAAGTGGGGGATGCTATTGAGCAGAGTTGATATACTGCCAAACTCTTTAGTTTTGGCGCAGGCTATTAACGAATCTGGTTGGGGTAAGTCTTATTTTGCAAAGGAGGGTAATAACTATTTTGGTCAGTGGTGTACAGCAAAAGGTTGCGGTATTGTGCCACGCAAAAGACCAAAGGGTCGCACCTATGAAGTGAAGAAATTTCCTAATGCTGAAGCGTCTGTAAAAAGTTATCTTCTTAATATCAATACGCATCGTGCTTATCATTACTTGCGTAGTATTAGAAAGAATTTGCGCATTACCAATCAACCTATGTCTGGCCTGCTTTTAGTTGATGGTCTATCGCATTATTCGCAAAAGAAGGGAAAATATGTGACTCTTTTGGAACAAATCATCAAATCATATAACCTAGAAAATTATGATGCGGTTTATTAGATTGATAAATGTATATGAGATCAATATGTAAAACTGCTATCGCTGCTGTCTTCGTCAGATTTTTCTTCAAAAGTTTGGGAACTTTGCGTAATAATAATGTTACACCTTTACCAAGCGAGTATTCATATGCAAGTTCTCTCATAATTTGTTCCGATATATTCAGTTGCAATGGATTATATTGTTTTTCTGTTAAGGAAATATTAAAGATGCCTTAGCTTGCATCTAAAATTTGTTCCGCTATTATACGCGGATGACTCAGGTGTTTCACATCCATCCCGACAATCCTCAGTTGCGTTTAGTGCGCCATGCCGTTGAAATTATTCAAAATGGTGGTATCGTCGCATATCCAACAGATTCAGCTTATGCTCTTGGTTGTCATATTGGGGATAAAGGGGCGTTGGATAAAATCAGGCAAATTCGTGAACTTGATAAAAATCATAATTTTACTTTAATGTGTAGAGATCTTTCAGAATTGGGAGCTTACGCCTTGGTTAATAATAGTACTTTTCGATTACTAAAATCTAACACTCCAGGGCCATTTACCTTTATTTTGCAGGCTACTAAACAAGTGCCACGCAGATTGCAAAATCCAAAACGTAAAACTGTTGGTTTGCGAATTCCAGATAATAATATTGCTATGGCAATTTTAGAGGAATTGGGTGAGCCGATGATGAGTGTGACCTTGATTTTACCAGGAGATGATATGCCACTCTCTGATCCAGAGCTTATTTATGATAAGCTTAAAAACCGTATTGATTTGGTGATAGATGGTGGGCCGTGCAGTTTAGAGCCAACAACCATAGTGGATTTTCAAAATAATGAACCAATTGTAACTAGAGAAGGACGAGGGCTATTCAAAGAATGATAGGTGAAGTAATAAATGATGCTCATGATCAGAACGATAGTATCGGTCTTCTTAAAGGTGAGCCGATTACTAGCTTGCCACAGGATCTTTATATACCGCCTGATGCATTAGAAGTATTTTTAGAGGCTTTTCAAGGGCCTTTGGATCTTTTGTTATATCTAATTAAAAAACAAAATCTCGATATTTTAGATATTCCGATTGCAGAGATTACTGCTCAGTATATGAGTTATGTTGAGATTATGAAAGAATTGAAGCTGGAATTGGCGGCTGAATATTTGGTTATGGCGGGTATGTTGGCTGAGATTAAATCACGTATGCTTTTGCCTAGACCTAAGAGTGAAGATGACGAAGATGATCCTCGTGCTGAACTAATTAGGCGCTTACAAGAATATGAGCGCTTTAAAGAAGCTGCTGAAAACTTGGATTCTTTGCCAAGAATGGAGCGAGATAACTTTGAAGCAGCGGTGGTTATTCCTGAATTAAATACGGTTAAATCTGAACCAGAGGTTGATTTGCAAGATCTTTGGTTTATATTTCAAGAATTGCTAGAGAGAGCAAAAATGTTTACTCATCATCGAGTTGAACGCGAAATGATTAGTACGCGTGATAAAATGGTTTTGATCTTAAATGCGTTGCAGGAGAGCAATTTTGTTTCTTTTCCTGATCTTTTTAATATAAAGGAAGGGCGTTTGGGAATAATTGTAACATTTAGCGCTCTTTTGGAGTTATTGAAACAGTCCATGATTGAATTGGTGCAAACTAAGGTGTACGGTGAAATACATATTAAAAAAGTAGTTGATTAATATAGGTTGATAGTTATGGAAGTTATAGAATCTGAAATAAAGAAAATTATCGAAGGCTTGTTGTTTGCAACAGATAGACCCTTGTCCATTGCGGATATTATTAAGTTTTTAGGAGAAACCTCAGGGCTAGATAAAAAGCAAATAGCATCAATTATAGAAAATATTAATCATGACTATGATGATAGAGGAGTTGAATTAAAAGAAACTGCCAGCGGCTATCGTTTTCAAGTAAGAGATAAATTGGCGCCATGGATTAGTAAATTGTGGGAAGAAAGACCACCGCGTTATTCAAAGGCTTTATTGGAAACGTTGGCTTTAATAGCCTATAGGCAACCGATTACTAGAGGTGAAATTGAAGAAGTGCGAGGTGTTAGTGTTAGTAGCAATATTATCCGCACTTTAGAAGAACGTGATTGGGTAAAAGTAGTAGGGCATAAAGATGTTCCGGGACGTCCAGCTCTTTATGTAACCACTAATAAGTTTTTAGATTATTTTAATCTTAAAAATCTGAAAGAGTTACCGACATTAAGTGATGCGCGAGATATAAATGAGGTTGCAGAACAGGTTGAGTTGGAGTTGGGTTTGTGTGAAGTTGATGAAGATGGTGCGGTGGATTAGAGGTCACCCAATCAAGCCGTGGGATGACGGTGCAAAAAACAGCGCATATGCTAGTTGAAAGCACCGTCATCCTCGGGCCTGCGTAGTGAGCATAAGCGAACAAGCAGGAACCGTGGATCTCCTTGATTTGGCTTAAGGGTGGAGTAATGTGAGTTATTAATATGAAACAAACTGAAAAAATACAAAAAGTTTTGGCGCGTGCAGGTTTTGGTTCAAGAAGGCAGCTAGAACAATTAATAAAAGATGGCAGAATTAAGGTAAATGGCAATACCGCCACGCTCGGTGATCGTATTAGCCTTGATGATAAAGTCGATATAGATGGTAAACCCGCCCCTATAAAAGTGGCCGCGAAACAAGACACTCAAGTCATAATGTACAATAAACCGCTTGGTGAAATTTGCACAAGACATGATCCTGAGGGTAGGCCAACTGTATTTGATAAGCTACCAAAGCTTGAAGTTGGTCGGTGGATTGGTGTTGGCCGCTTAGACATTAATTCTCAAGGATTATTGCTATTTACCAACAATGGTGAGCTAGCTAATGCTTTAATGCATCCTAAGTCTAAAATAGCAAGAAAATATTTGGTTCGTGTTGTAGGAAGTGTTAATAAAACAATAATTTCCAAATTACTAAATGGAGCTTTGCTAGAAGATGGTTTTGCCAAATTTGATACAATAGAAAGAGTCTTTAATGAGAAGGATAAAGCGAATCAATGGTTTAAAGTTACCGTATCAGAGGGTAGAAATAGGCTGGTACGTAGGTTATGGAATGCTGAAGGTGTTATGGTTAACCGTTTGATTCGCGTTGATTTTTGTCATATAATTCTCCCAAGGTCGTTGCGAAGTGGTAGTTTTAGACATTTAACGGCCTTGGAGATGAAGATGCTAAAGGAGTTTACGAAAGTAATATAAGCATCTTTCCTGAGACATAAACAAGGAGAAGTGTCATGAGTCTCAAAAGAGTTTTATTCGTAGATGAGCACGGATTGGGTTTATCTCGAGCCATAGAAGCGGTCTATCAAGCCGGTTACCAACCTTCTTGCAGTCAAACTGCTAGCGAAGCATGGGAAATATTGAATAATAATGAATCTTATGATGCGGTTGTTGTCAGTGAAACTCTGCCTGATATGGGTGGCGTAGATTTAATCGAAAAGATCAAGCAAAACCCGATGCTAGCAAAAATACCGATTATTTTGGAGACTTCAAGTGATGATGCCAAAAATTCATTGCGTGCCCTGCAGGCTGGGGCAATGGATTTTATCCACTGGCCGCTTGAGAAAAATTTTCTAATCTATTTGTTAGATAGTGCTGTTAATAAAGTATTGAGCTAATCATTAGAAGCGATTTTTAGCTTATACAAAAGCTCATGAGCCTCGCGCGGAGTTATTTCATTGGGGTCAATAGATTCAAGCATTTCTAGTGCTGGGTGATTTTTTGCATCTTCAGTAAAGAGCTCCAATTGTTCTTGTGGAGTGATGTGCTGCTTAGATGTGTTTTCTTTATTTTCCAACTCTGAGAGTCTTGCATGAGCAACGCTAATTACCTTATTCGGAATTCCAGCAAGTTTTGCAACTTGTAGGCCATAACTTTGACTGGCGGGTCCCTCGTTGACTGCATGTAAAAATACAATGTTATTTTCATATTCGACAGCATCTAGATGAATATTTGCGCAATTCGAAAGTAAATTTGGTAGCGCAGTTAGTTCAAAATAGTGAGTGGCAAAAAGAGTTAGTGCCTTAATATTTATTGCTAATTCTTCAGCAATGGCCCAAGCTAAAGATAAACCGTCAAAGGTGCTGGTGCCTCGTCCAATCTCATCAATCAACACCAAGCTATTTTGTGTTGCATTATGTAATATATTTGCGGTTTCGCTCATCTCTACCATAAAGGTGGATCGGCCTCCTGTCAAATCATCAGCAGCTCCGATTCTAGTGAAAATTTGATCGATTGGTCCAATGGTTGCGCTTTTTGCAGGAACGAAGCTGCCGATATGGGCTAGGACTGTAATTAGTGCAGTTTGTCGCATAAAGGTTGATTTACCACCCATATTGGGTCCTGTTATGATGGTCATGCGATTGAATTCGCTCAAACTACAATCGTTAGCTATATATGGCTTATCTAGTAGTTGCTCTATAACGGGATGGCGTCCTTGTTCTATGTTTATCAAGTTTTTATCGCAAAAATTAGGTCTTGTTAGCTTAAGTGTTTCAGCGCGTTCAGCAAGATTGTTTAGAAAATCCAACTCAGCCAAAGCATGACTAGTGTTTTGTAATTCACGTAGATGTTGGGCTAGTGTATTTAGTAATTCTTCATAAAGAAATCGTTCTCGAGCCAAGGCTTTTGCTTTGCTTCCGAGAGCTTTGTTTTCAAATTCTTTTAACTCTGGAGTTATAAATCTTTCGGCATTTTTTAGTGTTTGACGACGCACATAGTCAATAGGTGCATTTGCGGCTTGTTGGCGAGAAATTTCTATGTAATAGCCATGCACGCGATTGTATCCCACTTTCAAGGTGGAAAGGCCAGTTTTTGCTTGCTCTTGTTTTTCGAGACGCAATAGATAATCGCCTGCATCATCGCTTATGCTGCGAAGTTCATCTAGCTCATTATCAAAACCTTTTGCAATGACCCCACCATCTCGAATGATGATGGGTGGATTGTCAACTATAGCTTTAATTAAAAGATTTTTTATGTTATCAAAAACATCAATATCTCTCTTTAATTCTTTGATTTGTATTGACTTAAGTTTAGAAATTTCTTCGTGAATTTGTGGGATAGTTATACATGCTTCACGAAGTTTTATGAGGTCTCTCGGGCGCGCTGAACGTAAAGCTATTCTGGTAGAAATGCGTTCCATATCTCCTATTTTTGACAGCAGTTCTCTTAAGTTTAGATATGATCGAGTTGCGAGTAGCTCCTCGATTGCATCAAATCTTTTTTCTAAAATAGTGTGATTGCGTAATGGTTTTAGGAGAGAGCGACGTAACAATCTACTTCCCATTGGTGTTGCTGTTTTATCATAAATAGATGCGAGTGAACCGTTAAGATGGTTTTGCATGCTGAGAACTAATTCTAGATTTCCCTGGGTTGCTGCATCTAATAAAATGTGTTCTTCGTGTTTTTCAGTGCTAATAGTTCTAATATGTGATAATTCGTTACGTTGAGTGTGTTTAACGTATTGCAAAAGACAACCAGCTGCGCCAATTGCGATAGGTAAATTCTCACATCCAAAGCCACGTAAATCTTTGGTGCCTAGCTGTTTGACTAAGGAATTGTAAGCATTTTCATAATCAAACTCCCAAATAGGATGTTGTTTGACATTACTGAAACTCAAGAATAATTCTTTCTGCATGGAGCCATTTATAAGTAACTCTACTGGTTTTAAGCGATAGAGCTCGTTTTGTAGTGATGCTAAACTATTTTGTTCGCTAAGTTTAAAACGGCCGCTGGCAAGTTCCAGTGAAGCCAGGCCAAATTTACCTTGTTCATAGTGGATTGCGGCTAATATATTTTCTTGCAAATGGTGTAGTAGGGCTTCATCTGTTACAGTTCCCGGCGTTAGGATGCGGGTTACTTTGCGTTCGACAGGACCTTTACTGGTTGCGGGGTCCCCGATTTGTTCGCATATGGCAATGGATTCCCCAAGCTTTATGAGTTTTGCTAAATAGTTTTCCGCTGCGTGGTATGGAACACCGGCCATGGGTATTGGAACACCTGCAGATTTTCCTCTGGCAGTAAGCGTTATGTCTAAAAGTTTGGCTGCTTTTTTCGCATCATCAAAAAACATCTCGTAAAAATCGCCCATTCGATAAAAGACCAACATTTGCGGGAACTCGGCTTTTATCTTTAGATATTGCTGCATCATCGGTGTGTGTTGTGTCATAATGCGCAAAGCATGCCATGAATATTTAAAACAAGGCAAGTGGTATTTCAAGGCACCGTCATCCTCGGGCCTGCGTAGTGAGCGTGAGCGAACGAGCAGGAACCGTCGATCTCAATGATTTGGCAGAGGAGCTGTTCATGGAGGTCCCCCGGTTCCCGCTACCGCGGGCCCGGGGGATGATGGTGCTCTCGATTGGCAAATGTGGTTTGTTTGGCACGTGTGGGGGCAGACCACCGTGTCTGCCCTTGTTTAAGTTGGTGTGGTTGGAGAATAATATGCTGAATGTTAAATTATTAAGAGAAAATATAGATCTTGTTGCTGAAAACCTGCAAAAACGTGGCTTTGAGCTTGATGTTGAGAAAATAAATATGCTTGAATCAAAGCGCAAAACCTTACAAACAACAGTAGAGCGACTGCAAAGTGAGCGCAATAGTGCGGCCAAAGCAATTGGTATAGCAAAGGCGAGTGGTGAAGATATAACCCAGCTTTTAGAGAGCAACAAACAATCGGCTGCAAAACTTACTGAAGCTGAGCAAGAGTTAGCGACCTTACAAAACGATTTACAAATAATTTATGCAGGAATTCCCAATATACCGCACGAATCAGTCCCAAATGGTAGAAACGAAGAAGATAATTTGGAAATCAGGCGCTTAGGAGAACCGAAAGCATTCAATTTTGAGGTTTTGGATCATGTGGCTTTGGGTGAGAAGTTAGGCCTTATGGACTTTGAACTATCTGCCAAAATTACTGGTAGTAGGTTTGTGGTATTAAAAGGCAAACTTGCGCGCCTGCAACGCGCTTTAGCTGATTTTATGTTGGATCTGCATACTGAACAACATGGTTATCAAGAGGTTTATGTGCCGCATCTAGTGAATCATGACAGTTTATATGGCACGGGACAATTACCTAAGTTCAGTGAAGATTTGTTTCATATCTCAGGCGAGTTTAATTACGCGTTAATTCCAACGGCTGAAGTACCAGTTACTAACTTTGTGCGTAATACAATTGTTCCAGAAGAGGAGCTGCCTCTAAAGTTTGTGGCTCATACACCTTGTTATCGTAGTGAAGCGGGAACTTACGGTAAAGATATGCGTGGCATGATTAGGCAGCATCAGTTTGAAAAAGTGGAGCTTTTACAAATGGTGCATCCAGAAAAGTCATACGATCTTTTAGAAGAATTAACATTACATGCTGAAAAAGTTTTGCAGCTTCTAGAATTACCATACAGGGTAGTTAGTCTTTGTGCTGGCGACTTAGGGTTTAGTTCTGCCAAAACTTATGATTTAGAAGTTTGGTTGCCATCGCAGAATTGCTATCGCGAGATTTCTTCTTGTAGTAACTTTGAAGATTTTCAAGCACGGCGCATGTTAGCAAGAGTTCGTACTCAGAATAGTAAAAAACCAGAATTTTTGCACACTCTAAATGGTTCAGGCGTCGCCGTTGGCAGAGCACTCGTTGCCATTATGGAAAATTATCAGGATGAACAAGGTAGAATTCATATACCTAAAATTTTGCAACCATATATGAACGGTTTATCTATCTTAGAGTCTTAAGGGTTCCTTAATTATCTTGTGTGATACTTTGTAAAGTACAGCAAATATTGATATGGGAGTATGTTATGTTAACACAAGATAGAGTTGCCTCACTAATACGTGAAATAGATAAAGGCTCAAGGGGTGCAGTGGATGAAGCTCTGGAGATTTTATCTCAAGTGCCGAGCGAAAATTGGAATAAAATTTTGTCTGATGAAGATGAGGCAGAAGAATCTCCATATGTTTTTCTATTATCTGCATTGCTTGAACGTCAAATTCCAGAAGCACTCAAGCTTTCAACAAGAATTTTTGGCAATAGTTTTATACAAACGAGAGATATTGAATTTTTAGATTACTTTGTTAGTTCGTTACTTGAAGATAAAGTGGAAGCAGATCCTGTGCTAGTTATTAGTATCATCACTCAAACAGATTTTGATAGTTTAGTTATTAATAAACGAGATTTTTATTATAGTAATCAGTATTCATTAATTGGTGAGCTATCTCTGTTGCTATTAGAATCAGGAGAGCACCATCCATTGTTGCTTAAGGTATCACAGCGTTTAATTAGTTCTAATGAAATTATAACAAAAAGTGCAGGCTTGATGCTTTTGACAAGGTTATTAGAGAAGTCTGTAGAGCTTAATGAGGAGAATCGCTCATTTTTAATAGGGGTGGTAGAAGGTAGTCTGGAATTTATAAACAGAGTGGTAGATGGATCCGTGGGGCGAGAAATTGAGCGTGTAAAAGCAGAAAGCATCAAATTGTTATTGTTGATGGTTGATGTGGTGGATGATGAAACCACTTGGGCAAGATGGCTTTCGTCAATTACTAGAAATATTTTTTCTAGTGAACTTAATTCTGCGCACTATCGAAGTTTAGGAGGCTTATTTGCTGCACTGGCTAAGAAAGATGTTGCGTGCAATTGTATGCATGATCTTTTAAGATCAATATATCAAGATGATACCAATAAAATAGTAAAAAAGGGAATCTTTGCGGTTTTAACAATCATCCTGGAAAATACTAAAAAACCTGAATCCGAATCTGACTATAATATACTTTTTGATTTTCTTAAGTTGGCTGATGAGATTGTAGAGAGCTTGGGTTATGATTTCATAAAAGAAGGACCTAGGGTTGGGCACAATTATATAGCATTCAAATTGGAGTTATTTGCCAGAGTGCAGTTGGATGATGCATTGTATTGTTATATAGAAAATCTTTTGGGAGTGATTAGTTCAGATGATTTTGCTCTCACTGTTAGAGTTGAATGGTTAAATTTTCTTTTTGAAATGCAAGCATTGCAGGGAATTGCAGCTGATTTGCATGCTATGAGGGATTTACTAGCTGTTGAGACTATTAGGGATTTAACTGCTAGAAGTGATAGCTTATCTAGGAAAGAGGAAGCTTCAATTAGAATCTTACAATTACATTTATTAGAATCTAAAAATAAATGCTACATTCAGTTTGTCGGTCTTGATCATTTATTGACTTTTGGTTTTTTTGACACAGCTATAAAAATGCTTAAAGATGAATCATCGGTGAATGCACTTGGGTTTTCCCGTGGTAATAGTTTATCAAGAGGAGCTGAATCCCGTGCTAATTTTGATTTTTATTGATTAGCATTTTAGCGACAATGATTGCTAAGTTCCATACAATAGCAGTCATTAATATGTAGAGAATCATATCTGGATTGGTTTTGTGAAAAAATTCGGTGGTTATGATGATAGACAAGCCAACGTTGGTCCAAGTTGCAACTAGTGATGCGGTTAGTTTTGATGCGCGATCTTTTTTAAATGCCAGAAGCCAAGATAAGCCAAATACCAAAATGAAAAGGCTTGCAGCGCATAAAATGCCAATAATTGCTAAAGATGAATGTTCAGTCAGAAGTGAGCGCATACTGCTGGCGCCAGCGAATATTAGTATAACTAGCAATAGCAATGAAGCAAGAGGAACAGTAGGCAGTAATTTTGTTCTGACAGCTGGCAGAACGCGCCGTACGATAAGAGCTAAGATAAAAGGTAGAATAATTATTTTTGCAATATAAAAACTGAAAGTAAGTATTGGTATATGCGAGGCTTTGCCAACTAAAATATAGATTAAGCTTGGCATGCTGAGTGGCACTAAAATAGAGCTGGTGAGAGTGGTTAAAATGGCTCTTTCTAATTTTGCTCCAAATAAAATGGCGAGCGTAGGTGCTGCTGTTGCCGTAGGGCACGCAAATATTACTAGAATCGCTAAAGCAAAATCGTTGTTAATGTTGAGCCAGTGATCTAATAATGTGGCAGCAAAGAACAATAAGATAGGTAGTAGTATCATGGTTAAAAATAGCAACCATAATTGGTATTGCCAAGCAAAGATCTCATTTTTAATAGCTTCAATATCAACTGACATAAAGTTCAAAAATAACATCAGCATGAGCGCAAGCGCTATGTAGGGTAGAAAAATAGCGGCAACTTTTGGCAGTGCTACGGCAAGTAGCATTGTCATAAGAAATATCAAACTGGCGAAACGACTTGTGTATTGATTAATTGTTGTCAACATATCGAGCAAGCATATATTATTACGTTACTTATGTATACGCACCAACAATTAATGTACCAGATTTTGCGTTACGCAAATCAAGTAGGGGCCTCAGAAAGCGAAGTTTCTCTGAGTGATGATTCGGGGTTAAATGTTTCTGTCAGATTAGGTGAAGTTGAAAATATTATTCGCAGTCTTGATTATGCTCTTAGTGTGACCGTGTATTTTGGTAAACGCTCGGGTTCTGCTTCCACAACTGATTTAAGTGAAGCATCCTGGCGCAAATGTGTCGACAAAGCTTGTCACATTGCCAAATTTACCGAAGAAGATGAGTGTATTGGTTTGGCAGATCCTGAGTTTTTGGCTTATGTATATCCAGATTTGGACTTGTATCACCCCTGGAATTTAAGTGTTGATGACGCGATATCTTTGGCATTAAAAGGAGAGGCCGCGGGCTTTGCTGTTGATAAATGCATTAAGAACTCTGAAGGTTTTACAGTTGAGACAGCGCACGGTAATTCTTATTTTGCTACCAGTAATGGTTTTTTTGGTATTAATTCTTCTTCACATCACACTCTCTCGGGAGTTTTTATTGCTAGAGAAAACCAAGAGATGCAGCAAGAGCATGATTACAGTACAGCCTTGTTGGCTAGCAAGCTTGACGCTGTGGAATTGGTTGGAGAGCGTGCTGCGAAGCGAGCATTAGAAAAGCTTGGTACAAAAAATACAATTAAACACCGAGGAAAAGTGCCCATTATTTTTGAAAATAGAATTGCTAGCTCATTGTTTGCTGCTTTTATAAGAGCAATAAGTGGGGGGGCAATTTATCGCAAGGCTAGTTTTTTATTGGATAAAGTTGGGGGTCAGGTTTTCCCTGAGTTTATGTCTATTTGCGAAAGACCGCATGTTGTTGGGGCTTTGGGTAGCGTACCATATGATGCAGAGGGAGTTAGAGTTTTTGATAAAGATATAATAAAAGATGGCATTCTGCAGACTTACCTTTTAAGCTCTTATTCTGCGCGAAAACTTGGGCTTAAAACCACAGGAAACGCCGGCGGTATTTCAAATTTATATGTAGATTATAGCAATTTTGATAGGGATGCCTTGCTAAGGCAGATGGATACCGGCATTTTAGTTACAGAATTTTTGGGCCATGGGACTAATATTGTTACTGGTCATTATTCACAAGGCATTGCCGGGTTTTGGGTGGAAAATGGTGTTGTTCAGTACCCGATATCAGAGATAACTATTAGCAGTAATTTAGCTGATATGTTTAAAAATATTGTTGCAATCGGCAATGACATAGAGGAGCGCAGTGTTATAAAAACCGGCTCGGTGTTAATTGATGGTATGAACGTGGGTGCCTCTTAAGGTGATCTTGATTTTTAACGCTCTAAAACTATAAATAAATCAGGGCCGTAAGCGTCACGTTTAATTTTAAGCAATAAGTTATCTTTATGTTTTGATACTAATTTTTGTAGCTCTGCTATATCATGTATTTCTTTGTTGGCAGCTTCTAATATTACGTCTCCAGGTCTTAAGCCAGAACTATAAGCAACACTAAATGCTCCGACACGTAATACCTGAACGCCGATGATATGATCATCATCAAATATTTGATCAAAGTTATGGATTGCGACGCCTGCCAGCAGGTCATTGCTGTTTTCTTTAACAATTTTTTGCATTTCTGTAATGCTAATAGTTTTAATCGTTGTATGAAATGATTTACCTTGACGCAGTACTTCTAGTTTGATTTTGCTCGAAGGTCTCATTAAGCCAACGGCAGTACTTACTTGAAATGCGTCTCGAACCTTGCGTCCATCAATGCCAATAATGATATCACGTGATTTGAGCTTGGCATGATCTCCTGGCGAATTCGGAACTACAGATGAAACCAAAGCTCCTCTAGTGCTTCTCAGTTGCATCGCATTAGCTAAAGCAGGGGATATATTTTGTAACATTAAGCCGACGACACTATGTTCTACTTTACCATAGGTAACAATTTGTTGGACGACTTCTTTGCACATATTGACTGGGATTGCAAAGCCGATACCTATATTACCTCCTAAGTTATATGGAGATAGAATGGCTGTATTTATTCCGATTAGTTCTCCTTTGCTATTTACTAAAGCACCACCTGAGTTTCCAGGATTAATAGAGGCATCAGTTTGGATGAAGTTTTCATAACCATCTATTCCCAACTGAGTACGTCCCAGGCCGCTAATCACTCCAGATGTGACGGTTTGATTAAGGCCGAATGGGTTGCCAACTGCCGCGACAAAATCGCCAACTCTCAATTTGCTTGAGTCGCCTAATTTAATAGCAGATAAATGTTTTGCGTTGATTTTTATCACAGCTATATCGGACTTTTCATCCACGCCTAGTAGATTAGCTTGAAAACGTCTGCCGTCTTTTAAGGAAACCAAAATAACTTTAGCATCTTTTAGGACGTGAGCATTGGTTACAATTAGGCCGTGTTTAGCATCCATAATAACGCCGGAACCGAGTCCGGCAAATTTTTTAGGTTGATGGTTTGTGTAGCCATTATTATTTTGTGAATTGGTTTGATGGTTGTTGTTTTCCTCTGAATCCATAGTTGCAGGTGGCAGCTGGCCTCTGACTGATATATTGACCACAGCGGGCATGACCTTACTTAACATAGGCGCTAGGGTTGATTGGGTGTTTGTTATAGGGGTCGCAGCAATAGATAGTTGCGTAAAAAATAATAGAGAAATTAAAGTGATTTTTTTCATGGAAGGTCTCTTTGTTAATTTTGTGAATTTATCCATATCAAACTGGCAATTCTACCAGTAATTTTACCATCGCGACGATAAGAATAGAAATGTTCTTTATCAGAATATGTGCACAATTTACCACCATAAATTTCAAGGACGCCATAGCGTGTTAATTCTAATACGGCTATTTTATAAATATCGGCTAGCCATTTAGCTTGTTTGGTTGCTTGAAACGCAGATACACTTTGCTGATTTTGAGCTAAAAATTGCTCGCGAACATCATTGCCTACTTCAAAATATTGCTGAGAGATGGCAGGTCCCATCCATGCTAATAAATTATTTCTATCACTTTTCATGCAATTTAAAGCGTTTTTAATAATGGCGTTACTTAAGCCACGCCATCCGGCATGAATCGCAGCGACTTCAGAGCCGTCTTTACTGCAAACTAAGATAGGTAGACAATCTGCTGTTATGGCGGTGCAGATTACATTTGGTTTTGAGGTAAAGCTTGCATCGGCTTCGAAATTTTTTGGAGTTTTATTTAAATCGATAACGCGATTGCTGTGCACCTGTTTGAGCCAAATCGGGTCGCTAGGTAGCGAAAAAATGTCAATCAATTTTAGTCTATTTGATTCTAGCTGAAGGTTAAGGTTGTTTGCTTTTGTAGTTGTGAAGGCCGAAATGTTTTTTGGAGCTGGCCAATTTGGCTTTATGATTGTTGGCTTGTTCATGGTTGTATAAACTTATCTTAATTCTATGTTTTTTTCATTAAAAATCTGGATTGATCATCTGCAAGTTTTGTAGGATATTATTGCGTTATTTGTAATGCTTTTTTGGCGTATTTATTGATAGAGCAACAGGTAATCAAGTTAATATATTGTTTCTAATTGATTTTTCTATAAATTTAAAGTTAAGCTTTAAGTTGATGTTCTAGTGCATTGTTTGTATGTTCTTGATTTTTTTGAGCTATGGATCTATCATCTTCTATGTGACGTTTAATGGAAGAACGTCACAGATTGACCGTTAATGGCAGGGAGTGCAAGCAAGGATGTATTTTCTAGGCAAGGATTGCAGCGGTTGATCGTTATAAAACTGTGGAGTAGCAGTGGTACGGGACCTGCGCAAAAGGAGTTTGCTGTAACAACAGGAGGTTGGCGGGTCCTGGGAGAATTTGCGTGAGGGGTAAGGGAGTTTGTTCACAACCAATGGATGGATAGGCGCTGTGCCCCTACGCTGTATAGCTTATAGCGTCATTCTTTACAAGTTCTGTATTATGTATAAACTAATGCTATGAAATTGCTTAGCATTGAAACATCAAGTTCAAATTGTTCTATTGCCATTTCCGCACATGGGGAAGTGTTTGAAAAAACAGAGGTTGCTGTTAAACAACAGGGAGCAGTCATATTACCTATGATCAAGAAATTGTTAGAGGTTGCTTCTCTTGATTTGGCTCAGATTGATGCTTTGGTGTTTTCATCTGGCCCTGGTAGTTTTACTGGTCTTAGAATCGCAGGTGGTATTGTCCAAGGTTTGGCGTTCGCCTTGGAAAAACCTGTTATTGCAGTGCCGACTATGTGGGCTTTAGCTTACGCTGTGGCGCATAAATTTAGTATGAAGAAGGTCGAAATCGTAATTAATGCGCGTATGAACGAATTTTTTTATGGTTATTATCAAGTTTCGAAGAATGGGGTAAAAACATTATTTGCTGATTCTTTGGTGAAAAATCAAATTTTTTTGGCAGAGAAACCGGTCGATAGTGATCTTTTGATTTATAATGATTGTCTTGAATTCCATAAGGAATTTATCGATAAATATCGTAATTCACCAGTTAAATTAATAGAAGATTTTTACCCTACAGCATCTATGCTGTTGCCGATAGCAGAGGATAAGTTTAATAAAGGCGAAGTTTTGGCGGCAGATAAAGCTATTCCAACTTATCTTCGCGGTAAAAGTGCTTGGCATACATCATGGCCCGTCATCCTCGTGGATGCTGGGATTTAGAGGCAAATAAACAGAAAAATTAAAATGTTCCCAGTACAAATACCGCAAAAACACCTATGATTATATGTGAGACAGTTACCCCTAAGAGTGAACGTTGTTTTGAATATAACCATCCCCAAAACAGGCCAAGTGTAAAGGAGACTAGGATAAATAATGGCTCCACATGGGAGTGGGCTGCAGAGAAAATAACATTTGAAGTTACAATTGCAAACCAAGTATCTTTTCTAGTGTCACCTAAGAATTGTTGTAATGTGCTTTGTAATACGCCTCTTACGATAAATTCTTGTAAAGGACAGGTGAGAGCATACATGCCAACTGTGATCCAATAAATTTTCCAGGAAAATTTAGAAAAAGATGATGATGGATTAAATAGTGGTTGGTGAGAGCCGCCAAATGCAAGAATTATTGCGATTAGTTTCAGTACAATAAGAAGTGCTATGATCCAAAAAGAATAAAAGACAGCTGCTAATGTATTTCTCTTCCACCTCGCAAGGTTAAAACCAAATCTTTCCCAAGCATAACCGCTTCTATAGATGAAAAAAGTAAATGATATAGAAAAAAACAATACCATGGTGAGGGAAATGGTTGTGGTGTTGGCAAATACAGAGCGCCAAGCAAAAGTTGCTCTTAGTAACATAGTATAGAGGGATGTTACTGTTATAAGGACTATAATAAAGACTCCGACTGCGAGTTTGGCTTTACTATCATCTAATTCACGCCTGATTGCAGCCAAGGCGTGAGCATTAGAAGTGCGAATCTTTAGTGCTAAATTTTTACCTAGATTTACTGCTATTTGATAATATATATCTTTGTGTTTTTGCAGATTTTCAACATCTATTTCCATTAATTTGGTATCTTTTATAGTACGTACCGATGCAGAGCGTGGTTTATCCTCTAAAATTGACATCTCTCCAACTACAGCGCCTCTACCAAGCGTGTTTATGCTATATAGTGAGTGATCATCAGCATTTTCTTTGAGGATCTCTACTTCTCCCGATAGAATTACAAACAGACGCTTATCGATAGCATTTTCGTGAACGAATGTTTCATGCGACTTTAATTCGAGGATGTTGCTGATTTTGCCCAATTTCTTGAGTTGACGTGGAGACAATCCATTGAATATTTCACTAGTTAGAAGTGCTGGGTCCATGCTAGCAATGTAGCGTTTTGTGAAATTTATTGCAACACCCAACTAGTTCAAATTACACCTAATAAGGAGTTTGGATATACTTTGGTTATATTGACCATTACCAACTCTCCGATAATACTGCTATTACCAACAAAATTTACTACACGGTTATTTTCAGTTCGTCCAGCTAAAGTTGTAGGTGATTTTTTAGAGTGGCCAGTAACTAGAACTTCTTGAGTCGTATTTAGCATTTTTTGACTGTATTCGTTTTCTTGTAGAGTTAGTTGTTCTTGTAGAATTTGTAAGCGTTCTTTTTTTGTGTTGAAATCTAAGTTGTCCGGTAATTTTGCGGCAAGAGTTCCAGGTCTTGGGCTATAAATGAAGCTAAATGAGTGGTCGAATTTTATCTTTTTCACAAAATCCATGGTGGCTTCAAAATCAGCGTCAGTTTCTCCAGGAAAACCAACGATGAAATCGGAACTGATGCTAATAGTTGGTCTTACAGATTTTAATTTTGCGACCACATCAGTGTATTGTTCGCAAGTATAGCGCCTGCGCATGGCTTGCAATATTTTGTTAGATCCACTTTGTAGCGGTAGATGAATGTGGTTTACCAGTTTTTCAGTTTGATTATAGCAAGCTACTAATTTATCTGATATTGATGAGGGGTAAGATGTTGTAAAACGAATGCGTTTTATTTTTTCTAGTTCAGCACTTGCTAAAATCAAATCAGCAAGGTCATGTTTTTCGCTTTTATAATCAGTGACGTTTTGGCCGATAAAATGAATTTCTTTGACATTTTGTTCAGCTAAAATTTTGATTTCATCCATTATGCTGGAAAAATCTCTACTTACTTCAATGCCTCGTGTATAGGGCACTATGCAGTAGCTGCAATATTTGTTACAACCTTCCATGATTGAAACATAGGCGCTAGAAGACGTGACGTGAGGGGGTGGTAGTTCAGAAAATTTTTCCAAAGCATCAAAGGCGACATCTATTACAGGTTTTTTTGTAGCAATTGCCTGTTCATACATTTTAGGTAAGCGATGTATGGTTTGTGGTCCAAACACGATATCAACAAAAGGTGTGCGTTTAACAATATTGATGCCTTCTTGGCTTGCTACACAGCCACCTACTGCAATAATTAAAGTTGGATTTTTTTGTTTTAAATTTTTTACGCGACCCAAATCAGAAAAAACTTTTTCTTGGGCTTTTTCGCGGATAGAACAGGTATTGAAAATAATCAAATCAGCTTCATCTGGCCTTTGTGTAGAGTGCATATCTAGGTGGTGCCGCATTAGGTCAATAATGCGTAGCGCATCATGTTCATTCATTTGGCAGCCAAAATTTTTTAAGTAAAGTTTCTTATTCATAGGTTGTTTATAGTGTTGCCATTAGTTTCTCTTACGAATAAGAGTAGTATGAGAGCTATAAATACACAAATTGGTAATATAGATAGTGAAATTTGATAGCCATGTGTTGAATAGCTAGCTACCCCAAAGTTTAAAATGCGGTATCGGTCCAGGATTAATCCTATGATAGGTGGCAAAATTGCTCCGCCTAACATGTTAAGACCATTCATAAATCCCATGCAGGCTCCTGTTGTATTTGGGCTGCTATTTTCTTTAGCTGAGCTAAAGGCTACTATCAAACCGCTTGAGAAAAATCCTGTACAAAATATTAGTAATGCCAGTTCATAGTATGTGAAATCAAGTAAATATATTATTAAAGATGTGGTGATTAGAGTACCAATGGCGCTTACATACATAACAGGATTACGTTTAAGCGTGCGGTCAGATATCCACCCAAGAATAGGTGCGCCAAAAATCCAACCGACAAAAATCATTGAGATTAATGTGGCTGCTTCTTTATTGGAAAGGTGATATGCGCTGCGTAAATATGGTCCTCCCCATAAGGCACCAAAAACTGTAGTTGGTACAAGCATAAGGCCAGCATAGGCAGCTAGCATCCAAATTTGTTGTTTTTTCAGAATGGCGCGCATTCCATCCCACAGTTTATCAGCTGTGTTATTTGTGTTATTTGAGGTTTTTTTGATTTTTGCTAGGCAAGTCCAAAGAAGTATTGCCAATAAAAGGCCTATGGCAGATAGCAGTAAAATTGTTGGACGCCAACCTAAGTCTTCGCAGGCAACAGCTAGCGGGGCTTGTGCTGAAATTGCGCCTATCATTCCTATTGAAAGTAAGAGGCCGGTTAAAATAGAAAAGCGATTTGTTGGGTGTGCATTTGCTGCTATATACATACATCCAATCGCTGCAGAACCACCGCCAAGACCTATTAACAAACGCCCGAGAGATGCCAAAAAGAACATATGGGATGCAGCAAAGAGAGTGCTACCTATAGCCACTAGAAGTGCTGATGCAGTTAAAAGTCGCCTGACCCCAAACTTATCTAAAATAGCTCCTAATGGTATTTGGCTGAATGCGTAGGCCCAAAAATAAAAAGAAACTAAAATACTCAATGATGTTGCATCAGCATTAAATGCTCGCATTAAGCTCTTTACCATTACGCTAGGAGATACTTGTAGAAAATATTGATAAGCATAGAAAAATGCTGTAGCAAACCAGGCCAACCATGGCCAGAAACCGCCTTTGTTTTCGCTCATTTAATTTCTCTTTCTTTAATTAGTAATTATCCGGTATTATGCTCAAATGTTTGATAAGATCAAGAGGCTAGTTTTTGGGGCTCCGCGGCGCCCCATGCAGCAAGAGACTAGGCATACGATTTCTTTAGCTGCTTTTTTTGCTTGGATTGGCTTAGGTGCTGATGGGCTGTCTTCATCTGCCTATGGTCCTGAGCAGTCTTTTTTAGTGCTAGGGCACCATGTTTATTTGGGCTTATATCTTGCTGTAGCTACAGCAATCACTGTATTTGTTATATCTCTTAGTTATAACCAAGTTATAGAGCTTTTCCCGAGTGGCGGTGGTGGTTATAAAGTTGCATCGCGTTTGATTAATTCGCATGCCGGGCTTATTTCTGGTTCGGCCCTATTACTTAACTATACTCTAACTATAGCGGTATCATTTGCTAGTGCTGTTGATGCACTATTTAGTTTGATGCCGATTGGTTTTCAAGCCTATAAAATCGATACGGCGGTAGCTGGTATATTGATTATGATGTACCTGAATTTGCGTGGCATGAAAGAGTCTATCAAATTTTTTATGCCGATCTTTTTAGGGTTTGTTATTACTCATTTTATAATTATTATTTACGGAATTGCTATGCATGCATCAAGCTTGGATAGCGTTGTGCAGAATAGTTGGCATCAAACCCAAGTTAGCTCTAATTATTTAGGTTACTTCTTTATTATTGCGTTATTTATGCGCTCTTATTGTTTGGGTGGTGGTACTTATACCGGACTGGAAGCTGTTTCAAACAATGTGAATAATTTGGCGGAACCTAGAGTTAGAACGGGTAAATTGACAATGCTTTATATGTCAGTTTCTTTGAGTTTAACGGCGGGTGGGATTATTTTGCTATATTTGTTATGGCACGCTTTCCCTGTTGCTGGCAAAACCTTGAATGCGGTAGTGTTCGCCTCTATTTTGGCAAATATTCCTTATCATCATTTTTTCTTGGTTTTGATTTTGGCGTTTGAAGCTGGTTTGTTGTTTGTTGGTGCAAATACTGGATTTTTAGGTGGTCCTGCTGTTCTTTCTAATATGGCAATCGATGGTTGGGTTCCGAAAAAGTTTCGCAACTTTTCTAGTAGATTAGTCGTGCAAAATGGGGTTTTATTATTTGGTGTTAGCGCAATTGCTGTTTTGATTTGGTCGGGGGGGTCGGTTAAAGAGTTGGTGATTCTTTATAGTTTGAATGTGTTTATTACTTTTTCATTATCGCTCTTTGGCTTATGTCGATATTGGTGGCAAAGGCGTAAAATAGAATCTAAGTGGATTTATCGTCTGCCTTTATCTCTTGTAGGTTTTTTATTGTGTAGTACTATTTTTGTGGTAACGGTTTTAGAAAAATTCACTCAAGGCGCTTGGCTTACTCTTTTGATTACAGGTGTTGTTATTTGTATTGGTCTTGTAATTAAAAACCACTATAAGCAAATTAAAAAAAGGGTAAGAGCGCTGGATAAGAATTTAACCATGCGAATTGATGTAGGGGATAAAGAGCTAAAAGCTGTAAATCCTAAGAAACCAACGGCGGTGTTTTTTATTGGAGATAGTATTGGGGAAGGAATGCATACCTTGTTATGGGCGCAACGTATGTTCGCTGGGCGTTTTAAGAATTTTGTGTTTATAAGCGCTGGAGTGGTTGACGTTTACAGTTATGAAAGTGAAACGGCGCTGCAAAAAATGCAAAGTCAGGTAGAAACAAGGTTGCAGTATTTTTTAAATTATGCGAAGCATTTGGAAGTTCCAGCTCGTGCCGTAAGTGTGTTTGGTGCTGATCCTGTAACGGAGTTAGTGACAGCTGCTGAAGAGTTAAGCAAAGAGTTTAATGAGTTGGTGTTTTTCTCGGCACGTTTGATTTTGAAAGAGGAAAATTGGTTGTCGCGTATGTTGCATAATAGTACCCCGAATGCTTTACAAAGTTTATTGCATTTGCGGGGGTTGCAGATGATGATTTTACCGGTTAAGGTTTAGAGGGAGGGCAGGTATGGCTACTAATTCTCAGGAACACATCGATCTAGAGTTGTTTGATCGCGAATTGTCTCGTTATATGAGTGGGTTTTATCGTGACAAGTTCCGTATTTATGTAAAGTGGCTATATATTATGGTGTTGCTTAGTGTCTTGTTAATTGGCGCCATTGCCTATCTTTGTTTTACTAGACCTGCGAGCGCTAAATTTTCCTATGCTTCTAATATAGCAACTGGTGCGGTATCTGTTATGCATCCATTGAGTGCGCCTTTAATTAAACCAAGGGAGTTGTTGCAATGGAGTAGGGATAAAGTTTTAAATATCTACAACTTTAATTATGCCAATTACCAGGATATTTTTGCTAACTTGCAAAGCTCATTCACCAATCAAGGTTGGAAGGATTTTAATACTACATTCACGAGCGATGATTTTCTAAAAAAGATAATTAACAGTAAGTTGTTTGTTAGTGCGCTTGTGCGTGGACAACCCAAAATAACAAGTGAGGGAGTGTTGGGTGGTAGTTACGCCTGGCAGGTGGAGGTTCCAATAGTTTTGAGCTTTAAGGCAGAAGGGCAGGATAAGGCGCTTAAGCATGATAATTTATCCATTTCAATGATCTTGGTTAGAGTGCCAAACTTTGATAATGCTAAAGCTATAGCGATTGATGGATTTTCAGTTGAAGAGTCTACAGCAAGTAATTTGCAATAATGGTCAAAATCGTTGCGGAGTAGAGAGCAGCCAAAAGATCATCCAGCATTATGCCAAAACCGCCAGCTATCTTTTTGTCACAATTCCGAATTGGCCACGGTTTCCAGATGTCAAATAAGCGAAATAGTAGAAATCCGGCTAAAATCAAAATCCAACTGTTAGGGGCTAGCGCCATAGTAAAAAGGTAGCCTACAATTTCATCCCAAACGATGGAAGGGTGGTCGTGTTCTCCCAGCATTTCGGTTACTTGCTGGCAAAGCCAAATGCCAAATAAGAAAAAGGCTAAAATAATTCCCAAGTACAGCCATTGTGGTAGTTGTCTTAGTATTAAATAGATCGGAATTGCTATGAGTGTGCCGCAAGTGCCTGGCATTATTGGTGAGAGACCACTACCAAATCCGGTAGCTAACAGAATTATAGTTCTACGATACAAAAGGGATCTTTGTTTTGCCATCTTAGATTCCGTTAGGGCGTAGATTTTTCGCCATATTGTCCAGCACGCCATTTACAAATCTAAATCCTTCTTCAGCACCAAATTTTTTGGTTATATCCAAAGCCTCATTGATTATAATAGGGCTTGGTATTTCTAGGTTAAACTTTAATTCGTAACTTGCTAAACGCAGGATAGCAAGTTCTACTGGATTAATTTCTTTTAGGTCGATGCTAGAGTTATTTTGAATGATTTTATCAATATCTTCAAGGTGTTTTACTGTGTTATTAAAGCTTTCGTTAAAGTAGTTAAGGTCAACTTTTTTAGGGTTGGCGCGAGAGACAAATTGTTCTCTTACGTTTATGCTGTCTCCAACATTATGCTCCCATTGATATAGAGCTTGTACTGCCAATTCGCGAGCTTTTCTACGATTATATTTCATTTGCTTTTTAACCTTTCAATTTCTTTTAGAAAGCCACTTATATCTTCAAAGTTACGATAAATTGAAGCAAAGCGAACATAGGCGACATGGTCTAATTCCTTCAAAGCGTCCATCACCATGGTTCCCAATTTCTCAGAGCTAATTTCCTTGTCCCCAATTGTTCTTAGCTTGTGTTGTATTTCGTTGGCAGCGTGCTCAATTTTCTCAACTCCAACTGGTCGTTTTTCCAACGCTTTCATCATTCCAGAGCGCAATTTTTCTTCAGAAAAATTTTCACGACTTCCATCTCTCTTTACCACGTGCGGTAAAAGCAATTCAGCATATTCAAAAGTTGTAAAACGTTCTTGACACTCCAAGCATTCACGACGACGACGTACTTTATTGGTTTCGTGCACCAATCTTGAGTCGATTACTTTTGTATCCCCTGCACCACAAAATGGACATTGCATTGTCTAATCTCACTTAACTAAAAACGTCGATATTCTATGCTGATCACACCGAAACAACAAGTTCAAAAGCACCGTCATCACACGGGGCTGCTTAGCGAGCACAGGCGAGCTGGCAGGATCCGGGTGACCTAGTGGGCCTAACGCTTTTGTCATTATCAAAATCAGGTGCAACACCATGGAGGTCCCGCATCAATTGCGGGAGGACGGTGCTGTTTACTTGCTGGGTGTAGGTTATGTTTGTGTTTTGCCTGGTTTAGTTCCATAATCCGCAACATTTTTAATAATAACTAAGATAAAAACAATGCAAGACAAATTACGGAACATCGCAATTATTGCCCACGTTGATCATGGTAAGACAACATTAGTTGATAAGCTTTTACGCCAATCTGATACCTTTGCTGAGCGAGTTGAGCTCTCTGAGCGAGTAATGGATTCCAACGATTTGGAAAAAGAGCGTGGTATTACTATTTTAGCGAAAAATACTGCAATAAAATGGGGTGAATATCGTATTAATATTGTAGATACACCAGGACATGCCGATTTCGGAGGGGAGGTTGAGCGTATTCTGTCTATGGTTGATGCTGTATTATTGTTGGTTGATGCAGTAGACGGGCCAATGCCACAAACTAGATTCGTAACATCTAAAGCGTTTGCGCAAGGTTTAAAAACAATTTTGGTTGTTAACAAAGTTGATCGACCAGGAGCGCGTCCTGATTGGGTGGTGGACCAAGTCTTTGATCTCTTTGATAGTTTGGGTGCAAGCGATGATCAACTGGATTTTCCTATTATCTATACTTCAGCGCTAAATGGTTATGCTATTGCTGAACCAGAAGATACATCTAGAGACATGCAACTATTATTTCAAATGATTGTAGATCAAGTATCTCCACCTAAAGTTAATGTCGATGCACCACTGCAAATGCAAATTAGTTCACTTGATTATTCTAGCTATGTTGGAGCTATCGGTATTGGTCGCATTAAAGATGGTGTTGCGAAAGCTAATATGCCAGTTGTGATAATTGATCGTGATGGTAATACTAGAAAAGCGCGAATTCTGCAGGTTTTCACCCATATGGGATTAGAACGCCAAGCGGTTGATGAAGCTTATGCTGGAGATATTGTTGCGATCACTGGTATAGAGAATCTTAAGATATCTGATACTTTGTGTGATCCAGAACATGTGCACCAGATGCCAGCTTTAAGCGTTGATGAACCAACGATTGTGATGACTTTTCAAGTTAATAATTCACCATTTGCTGGACGAAGCGGCAAATATTTAACTAGTAGACAATTGCGTGAGCGATTGCAACGCGAGCTTATTCATAATGTAGCAATGCGCGTTGAAGATACTAGTGATCCAGATAAGTTTCGAGTATCAGGGAGGGGAGAGCTACACCTTTCAGTATTTTTGGAAACCATAAGACGCGAAGGGTATGAATTGGCAGTTTCGCGCCCAGAAGTAATTTACAAAGAGATCGATGGTGAGCGTTGTGAGCCTTATGAGTTATTGATCGTTGATGTCGAAAATGAACATCAAGGTATAATTATGGAGCGCTTAGGCGAGCGTAATGCCAAATTACAAAATATGGAGCCAGATCACTCTGGACGTGTGCGTTTAACCTATATGATTGCAGCGCAAGGTTTGATTGGTTTTCACAGTGAATTTTTAACCCTAACCTCTGGTTCTGGCATTATTCATCACGTTTTTGATCATTTTGACAAAGCGCAAGATAATCCAGTAAAGCAGCGTAAAAATGGTGTATTAATTTCGAAGTGTGATGGTAAAGCGACAGCGTTTTCTTTGTGGAATTTACAAAAGCGTGGCAGGATGTTAATCGATCCGCAAACAGAAGTTTATGCTGGCATGGTTGTGGGAATTCATTCACGTGATAATGACCTAGTAGTAAATGTCATTAAAGGTAAACAATTGACTAATATTCGCGCTGCAGGATCTGATGAGAATATTATTTTAACGCCAGCGATTCATTTGACCTTAGAACAGGCATTGGATTTTATCGCTGATGATGAGCTTGTTGAAATCACACCAAGCAGCATCAGAATTCGTAAAAAGCATTTATCCGAACTCGACCGTAAACGCAATTTCTGACAAACAAGGACAAAGGGGTCAAGTCTTGACTTGCGACAACTTGCTCATGAAGTTGTCGCAAGTCAAGACTTGACCCCTTTGTTAAAAAAAGATCCGCGCTAGATTAACTGTCTCTAGCGCGGACCACCAAGGAGTCCTTTCTAATGTGATTTTACTATGAAGTTCTTACCACCATCCGAAACTTTTACTTGCTGGTTGTGGTGTGTCAGCAACAGCTTGACGACTAGCAAACAACCCAAACAATCCGCCGCCAGCACTAGATTTTGTAGATGCTTTTGTGCCTCTGGTTCTTCTGCTGTTGCCTTGCAATCCGTTTTCATCGCTTCTTTGTGGTAAAGTTTTTCTTGCGTGTTCGAGTTTTACGGCCTTTTTCATGCTTTTAGATAATGCGGCATAAACTTCTTGTGGTGTTGTGTGTTGACTTTTTAAACTGCGGTAAGCACTGCGCACAACTCTTTCTGCCAATGCTTGGTTGCTGTGTTTTTCGCCAAGAGCAAAAACCATGGTATCTTGCAGCGTTGATGATATAACTTCATCAATTGGCATATACTCTTTTGGCAAATATGATTCGAATATGCTTATTGCTTGTCTTAAAATGTTTGGAGTAGTTTTAAAAATATCTTCTAAACAGTAGAACAAGTTCTCTCTTGTTGCTGATTTATAAGGATTCCCGAATGTTTCTTTTTCAACAGATGCAGCGCCAATTAATATAGGAAGCACAACTTTAGGATCGGTGTTTTTAGTTATTATGTCTTCGTAACGCTCTTCCATCACGTGTTTCACTAGCGCAGGATCATATTGACTATCACTATTTAGTTGTCTTTCCATGACGGCTTGCATAACAGATAAAACAACTTGTTCTTCATTCGCAGAACTATCTTGCATTTTTTCACCATAAAGATTTTTCATCTCTTTAATAAAATCACTGTCTGCATCAAACTCGGTTTCTAAATAGTTAAATAAGTTTGCTTCAGTTGCTTCTTCATAAGGGCTTTTGAATTCGATTATTTCTTCTACGATTGACTCTACAGGTAGTTCATCACTCGTTGTAGATGCTACTATAACAGGTTCTGCAGCCGCGCTATTTTTTGTTAAGGTAAGCTCTAATGTTGGGGCCCTAACTAGAGTTAATGCAGCGCTTGGGTCTTTAACTCGAGCAACATCGGAAGGTTCCAGCATTAATAGCTTACTGGTAACAGCTTGAGATGTTTCTAATATTTTAAGATTTGCAGTTTGTATAAGCTCTACTTGTTCTTTTAACATATCAAGTGGGATTTCTAAAAGACGTACGGCTTGTTCTAGTACAACTGACAATACTGTATTTGTACTGTTTTCAACCAGTTCTGTTTCTAATATATTTTGAGCATTTAAAAATTGTAGAATTTGCTTTAAATTTGTAATAGGTCCAAATTTATTGTGTGCTGCTATAGTTAATCTATCTTCTTCAAATTTAACAGAGAATAGATTTGGTGTTTCCGCAAGACACTCCAAATCTTCTTGTTCAAAAAACATCAAAATCCTGCGTAATATTTGCAAGTTGGTTAATTGATTTTTTCTGCTTTTTTTAGATAATTCTAGTGAGAATTTTTTTGAAAATTCTTTAAAGATTATTTTTATTGAGCCTTCTTCGGTACGTTCTACTATTACTTTGTTTTTTGAAAACAATTTCTTTAAGTTTTTATCTGCAATACCAGACGCTGTTGCGTATACTTTTAATGCATTTTGTGCAACAAGCAAATCGTAACTTGTTAAGAGATTATCTGTATTTTCTTTTCCAAAAATATCATCTATGGAAAGTCTGCCAGTTGTTTTGCTTGTATCAATAATTACAGATTGAATATCTGTGGATAAGATTATTTCATCAGTACGGCTGTTATGTTGCAACTTGATATATTCAGGGTTGCCCGTTATCATCTTGCCAAACATAGCAGCTTCTGTTAATAAATTTGCTTTTTCTGTACTCATTTTAATTCTCCTTGGTGTGTGAATATAATATTTATATAAGTTTTATACGTTACCAGTTAATAGACTATTAACATCTACTTCTACAAAATCATCATTGCCTTTACCATAATCATCGGTCGGCTTTCGATCGGTACTGTTCAACAAAGAGTCAATATCAACATCTTCAAAACCATCAAGTGTTTCTTCTCTTGGTTTTGTATGGGCGGGTGTTGGTGTGTATAAATGACCTGTATGTGCTGGTTCTTGATCAGCCTTTTCTAGCTGAGTTCTAACTATGCCAATGAAAGAGTGTAAGGCGGTAAGTGCATCATTAGTACATTTCTCTATATTCTCACTAGAAATAGTATCTTTTTTTGTTAGTTGTAACAGAGATTCAATTGCCTTTTTTCTATATGGCCATGGGTCAGATGTTTCCGTGGGTTGGGTGGCCGCAGATGTTGATGTGATTTTTATATATTTTTTTAGGGCTGTTGTTAATTCTGTGACTTTTGATTCTATTTCGTCGATATTTAATGTTGGTTGAACAAGCATCATGCCAACTTCCACTATTTCACGATAAATATTTTGAAATTGCGTTGGGATGGTTTCAGCTCTCCTCATTCTTTTTTCAAATTTTGCTTTTGCTTTTTTGATGAATTGCTTTGGGGCTGAAATATCTTCAGTTGCAAGTCTTGTGTTTATGTTTAAATAGCTTTCTTCGCCTTTTTTGGAGTCCCCTAACAACTGATCAATATCTACTGTGATAAAGCCTTCGGATTTTGAATAGTCTTTCTGCGGGGCAATGAATAGCAGCCACTGAAAAGAAAATAAGTATGCTAAAGCACTAAAGAAACCTTTTACTTCTATGCCGGCACGAAATATGTCATCATGATTGCTTTCTGGTATAAAGGTGGTGCGGCGACCACCTATCGCATGTTCTGATGTATAAGCCATTTTATTTCTCCTCTGGTTTCTAACAATTGCTATTTTATGTTTGTTGGGATTTTTAAATAGACGCGATTTTTTGTGGGAGAATTTGCTGGTAAAAATACGTTTTTTTACAAATAAGGGGTTTTACCCATTGTGATTAATGGTTTTTAGCGTAGAATCGCATTTTTGCCGTGGAAATCCCATGGCAAAAATAGGATATCATTGTTTTGCATGAGCATAAAATATCGATAATTATGAGACTTGATCTTGAGTATATCCAGAAAGCTTGGTAAAAGAACTGATAATAAACTATCAGGCGACCTTACGTGGCAATATAGAGCTTTATTTCCATATGGTGGAACTATTGAGCAGGAAGTCGAGCCCTCCGAGATGCCTGTTGAGACCTCTGAGTTGCCAACAGGTCTTGCTTCCCGTGATGGTTTTTATGGGGACACATCTGCAACTCGTTTAGTCGCACCAGGGACACCGAAACAATCCAGAGCTGAATCTGATAAACCACCATTGTCAACATGTAGAACGCCACTGGCAACCGGGATTGTTGGGCGTGGTCGAAGAGCAGATGTTCCAAAAACAGTCCTTAGGTCATTTGAAAAAAATAGTAGAAGATTGTTGTCTGACCCAGAAATTGCAGCTATTGATGCGGGCGATGTCATATTTATTGTCCATACTCATGCTTATGACTCAATTGCTAATTTGATTAAATATACTTTGACCTCTTCTGATGAGGCGTTATCTCCTGAATTTAGTGGTATTAATATTGCTCCAGAAAATGTATTTATGCTGGGTAAATATTATTCGCAAGATCCGAGGGCAATTGAATATATGCGCAAAACTTTGGGTGTTAATTATTTTGATGCAACAGCCCCTCAAGCATTAGGAAACTACGCAGAAACAGCAGAGCGTGATGTATGCAGTATGTTGGATGAGATTAGTGCACTTATTGGCGATAAGAAAAAGCGAGTTATTGTTCTAGATGATGGTGGTAAATTGATAAAGGCTGTTATTAATGGGAATTATTTTGCTGATCAAGATCTTTTTTTAATCGAGCAAACAATGGCTGGACATAGAATTTTGTTGGAGCTTTTGAATGAAGAAAAGATTAAGTGTCCATATATGTCTATCGCTAATAGCTTGTTAAAAACAATTTGTGAATCACCTCTTATTGCAAATGCAATTGCTGAAAGAGCGCAGGGGTATTTAGGCGAAATCATGGATAGAATTGTTGCAGAAAAAATGTCAGAAGTTGATTTTTCAAAACTTGCAGAGTCGAGAAAAAAAACAGCAATCAAAGTCGGAGTTATTGGCAAGGGAAATATTGGTGATGCTGTTTATAAAAAACTAGTGGCAGATGGTTATACCAATATAGAAAGTTTTGATGTTAAAGATTATCCAGATAATCCAGAAGAAGCGTTGAGAGCAAAACAGCGCATGTGTGCAGAGTGTGATGTGATTTTTGAATGTGTTGGCAAGGATGTAACCGCAGACTTGAATATCGATGAAGTAAATTCCGCAAGGAAAACGCCGCTAACACTGCTGAGCTGTGGTTCAGGGGATGCTGGTTTTAATAGTTTTTTGCAGCAAATTCAAGCTAAAGATCCTGAGCGTCAATATGATGCCTTGGATGATCTGTTCTACGATAAAATTCATATTGCTTGTGGGGGTACCCCAATTACTTTTGGGTCAACGCCTGCCGTTGATAGAAATAGTATTGATGTAACGATTGCAGCACTGCTTTATGCGGTGAAATTGGCGTTTTATTTTGATTTTTCTAAGAGCGATGGTTGTGAAGAAATTCCATTGAATCCTGACGCGCAAATAATGATAGCAAATATTTGTAAAGAATATGGCGTCAGAGAAGATGATGTTGAGCGTTTAACTGAAGAACTTTCTGCAAACTATCCTGAATGGCGTTCTTCTATGCAGTTCGATTTTGGTAAGATTGACGATGGGGTTAATTTTATAAGTCAAATGGGATTTTAACTAGGGGGTGAGTTGTGATTAATATAGCAAGCACTAAAGGGTTTCGCTTTTTACAAGAATGTCTATGGCAAGATGTGCGCGATGATTTGCATAAAGTCAATCCTGAGCTTGCAAAGATTATTGATAAAATCTCGCCAGATAGCTCCCTGCCGCTTATTAAGGTGAAATATAACTATGGGGATTTGCTGTTTAAAGATGGTGATTTTTGTCTGTTAGATGATATTAAACAGGCTAATTGTTCGGAGTCAGAGTGTAATAAAATTTTGAATTATTTTGGTTATGCTGAACTGCCATTTACCTTGATTTTAAATAAAGCGAGCGAAGTCTTTTTTGAAACTGATGATCGCGTGATTCCAGTTGTGGTGTTGCCAGCGGGCTCCCCAATTGGTTTGTTTGAATTGCTTAATACTTTTGCCGGGCGTAAGAGTTATCCTTATTGGAGCGCATCGGCCGGATCTCGTTCAACATTCATGCTGCCAAAGATTAATAACGAAATTAACCATAAACGCCTCATTAGAAAGTTTAAAATTAATGAACCAAAGCCCAGTGATTTAGCAAGTCAGTGGTCGGTGTTTCGCGAAATTGCACGTAGCAAAAATTGCAATAGCGACTGGAACATGGATGTGCTGTTTTTTACTAAACCGTGGATTGAAAAATTGCAGGATCAAAGCGATGATTGGTTGCGCCTGCGTTCTTATTTGTTTGAAAAGGCTTGGAGTTTTTCTGATTTACAATTAAACCAAACATTTGCCACTATTTGGCAGCGTTTTTCTTTATTAATAAATAAGCATCGTTTTAAACCGAGAGTTTACATTACTGATACTTTGCGTCACCTATTTTTTTTGGCTTATGGTGCAATTCCAGCTTTTACGCCCGTGACATCAGATGAATTATTGCCAACAGCTAGCCTCAAACAAGCTTATGTTGATGTTTATCAGCTGAAAGATTATGCGCCAACTATTTTTTCAGCAATAAATATTTCTCCAAGTAATCCTGTTGTATATTATTCCTTGGGTTATCCAACTTTAATCGATGGTAATCCTGATGTTGTTAAATCAAGAAATTCGATTGCTGATTTAAGAGAAATTAAATTACTGATGGAGCGTATGTTGAGATATTGTGCTGAAGATAAGATTAGTTTGCAGCGCTTTAAGGAAATTATTTCAAACTTTAAGTTTGATTATTGGCATGGATCTTTGGATGAATATGACGAAATTAATAATGCAGAGTTATTGCCGCATGAAGACTCTCGTTTTATTGAGCGCGTAAACTATCCAAATAACCGTGAGTTTTGCAGCTCAGGTGCGTTTTTGAATAGTTGTATTAGAATTAGTCGAAAATTTTAAAATTGCATCGTTATTACGATGCTATAATTCAGCACCCCATCAAAAACAGCACCGCTATAATCCGCACTGAGCTAATTACTTAGCTTGATCCAGCATATAGCTAATCTATTACCAAAGTCATCACCTAGCTTGATCTAGCATGTAGCTAAGTGATTAGCTCAGTGCGGATTATAGCGGTGCTGTTTTTTGATTTATGCGAATTTATATGCTTGATATCTCAGTTATGTTTTTGATGGGGATTATTTCGAGATCAGATATTTTTTGTTTTGGAGCGTTAGCCTCAGGGATAATTGCAGTTTTGAAGCCGTGTTTTACCGCTTCTTTTAAACGTTCTTGACCGTTGGCGACAGGTCTTATTTCACCAGCTAAACCGACTTCGCCGAACGCAATGGTTGTGCGCGGAATAATTTTATTACGTAGGCTTGAGCTAACGGCTAGCAATAACGGTAGGTCAGCGGCCGTCTCCGTTATTTTCATACCACCTACCATATTGATAAACACGTCTTGATCATAAGTGATTATTCCGGTGTGGCGATGTAGAACTGCTAACAACATCGAAAGACGATTTTGTTCTAGGCCCAGAGTTACGCGGCGTGGATTAGTCAAGCGACTTTCATCAACCAAGGCTTGAAGTTCGACAAGAAGTGGCCGTGTGCCTTCCCAGGTTGAAGTGATTACGCTACCTGGGCTTTGTTCAGGTAGATGCGAAAGAAAGAGTGCTGATGGATTATGAATTTCTTTAAGTCCTTTGTCTGTCATAGCAAAGACGCCAAGTTCATTTACGGCACCAAAGCGGTTTTTAATAGCACGGATGATGCGATAGCGGCTGTGAGTTTCACCTTCAAAATAGAGTACAGCATCAACCATGTGTTCCAAGACTCTAGGGCCGGCGAGGGCGCCATCTTTCGTTACATGTCCAACTATAAAAAGAGCAGTACCAGATTGTTTGGCAAAGCGGACTAATTGTGCAGCGCTTTCACGCACTTGGCCTACGCCGCCTGGTGCTGATTGCAATAGGTCTGTGTATATGGTCTGAATTGAGTCAATTACTAATATTTCAGGCTTTTCTTGTTTGGCGTGTTCAATGATTTTTTCAACTTGAGTTGCCGCCAATAGTTTTAGATTATCAGATTTGAGGCTTAAGCGACTGGCTCGCATGGCTATTTGTTGCAGAGATTCCTCGCCACTGACATAAAGAGCCGAGTTATTCTTGCTTAGGTTAATCAGGGTTTGTAATAGCAAAGTCGATTTACCAATCCCTGGATCTCCTCCAACTAGTACTACTGAACCCGTTACCAATCCACCGCCGAGCACTCTATCTAATTCACCGATTTCGGTTGATGCACGCTCTAATTGGTTAATCTCTATTTGGTCTAGTTTTAATGGCAGGTTGGCTTTCTCTCCAGCATAGTTAGCAAAGCGTTGGTTTTTTTCGGGTTTGCTGGCAATGAGCGTTTCTTCAATTAAGGAATTCCAGGCGCCACATTCGGTGCATTGTCCCATCCACTTGGGGAATTGTGAACCACATTTTTGACAGCTGTAGATTGATTTAGTTTTCATAGGATTTAAGATGGTACCGAGGGTCGGACTCGAACCGACACAGTGTTGCCACTACCAGATTTTGAATCTGGCGCGTCTACCAATTTCGCCACCCCGGCAAGAAGGTGTCATTTTAGCCGAGTAAATGAAATATGCAATGTTTATTTTTCTTGGGATTTATGACAAATTTAAAAGCATGTGCCATAATCGCTTTAATGTATTATTTGCGGAGATATAGATGTTAGAAGTATTAGAGGCTTTTGATTACTTGCAAGGTGGTTGGGGTGAGAAGCCGGATAATCCTCAAACGCAATTACTTTTTAGAGAGCCTGAATTTCAAGCGGCTCTTTGTCAGGTTATCGGTTCACCACTTTTTGGGATGCTTTCTCTTAAGCAAGATGAAACCAAAAAGCATGTGGCTGCTCATATTGCAAAGATTACATATGAAAGGCGCATGGAAAAAAGTTTGTTGCTGCAACACCTTGTAATGCAAGCACTTTTTAAACACAAAGTGAGGCGTTATTCAGGATCTGCAACGGATAATGGAGCTGATGCTATTACTCCTCGTCCGACGCCTGGACACTCTGCGTCTAAGAAAAATAAGAAGTCTTCACAGCAGGATTCAAATACATTTGTTAATGCGCTAAATGCATATAATCAGCGCATTAATGATTTGATAGATAGTATTAGAGCGCGCGAACTACTCTTGATAAGTGCTGTTGATGCTTATTCTCTCCAAGAGCAGGTAAGAGATCGTTTGATGATAGGTCTATCAGATTGGATACATAGAGTTGAGGAAAATGGTATGTCGGCTGGTACACTAGAAGGTAATTTGCAAACTCTTTTGGTGCAGGCTGGTATAACAGAAATCATTAAAAGCGGAATTTTTATGCATGCGCTTGCGGTACGTGCTCAATACAATGCACTGTCACAATTAATGTTGGATCGCCAGGCTCTTATAGCTGGTGCATCAGATGATGTTAGACAGGGCGCTAAGGAAATCTATAAAGAAGATCTTGGTGCTCAAGAGCATTCTCAATCTATTCCGCAACTTGTTTTTGGGAAAGAGGTTGCGGAAGCTTTGGATGGGTTTAAAGGCAGAGCAGAAGAGGTTGATGATTCTGAAGAAAAAGGTACAGAATCTAAATTGCCAAATCCTTTTTCGATGGAACCAAATCCGTTTGATTAAGGAGTTTTAGCTGTCATCCCGCGGCTTGACCGTGGGATCTTCATGATTTGGCGCGATGTTTTTATGTTGTAGTTTGTGCATGTTTCATCAAAATTAGCATTTGCTAAAGTACGTCCTTGCTTCTTTAAGATGCTCTTCTTATAATGCATCCCTCGTTCGAACTAATAGGAGCAAAATAATGCCGATTAATATCGCTGTCCCTAAGGAAGTGAAGTCGGGTGAAGAGCGCGTGGCCATGGTGCCGGCGGTTTCCGATAAGCTTGTCAAAATGAATGCTAAATTAAGTATAGAAAAAGATGTTGGTAGCACAATTTATGTTGCTGATGCAGATTTCAAAGATTGTGAAGTTAAAGGAGCTAAAGAGTTGTTGGCTAATGCCGATATGGTGTTAAAAATTCAACCGCCTACTGATAAAGAAATTAAACAAATGAAAGAAGGAGCTGTTTTAGTTTCTACTTTATATCCACATAGTAATCCTGCTATTTTAAAACAGTTAAACGACAAGAAGATTACTGCGTTTGCTTTAGAAAGAGTACCGCGTATTTCTCGTGCGCAAAGCATGGATGTTTTATCCTCGCAAGCCGCAGTTGTTGGTTATAAGGCGGTATTGATGGCGGCTGATTACGCCAAATACTTCTTCCCAATGTTAACGACTGCAGCAGGTACCGTGAGACCAGCTAAAGTTATGATTATTGGTGCTGGTGTTGCTGGCTTGCAAGCTATTGCTACTGCCAAGAGATTAGGTGCTATGGTATCAGCTTATGATGTGCGTGATGCCGCGAAGGAAGAGGCCGAATCATTAGGCGCTAAATTTGTTGACCTTGGTATTAAAGCAACAGGCGAGGGTGGTTATGCTCGCGAATTGAGCGCTGAAGAGAAAAAAGCTCAGCAAGATGCTTTGGCTAAACATATCGCCAGTAACAACGTAATTATTACCACAGCCGGGGTGCCGGGTAGACCTGCACCAAAAATTATTACTAAAGCTATGGTCGAAGGTATGAAGCCGGGTTCAGTAATTATTGATACTGTGGCTGAAATGGGCGGCAACTGTGAGCTAACCAAAGCTGGCGAGGTTGTAATCCATAACGGTGTTACTATTGTAGGTGGTAAAGATATGGCAAGTAGTTTGGCAACTCACGCTAGTGAAATGTTTGCTCGCAATATCTTTAACTTTATCTCTCCAATGTTGACCGACGAAGGTGAGCTCAAAATTGATTGGGAAGATGAGGTTATTAAAGGGGCTCTCGCAACACGCGATGGTGAAATTACTCATGAAGCCTTTAAAGAATTAGCTTAAATTAAGTGGGAGATAAAATATGATTATCGATGGTTTTACCGCTCTGTATATTTTTACGTTAGCGGCATTCACAGGTTACGAAGTAATTGGCAAGGTGCCAGTTATTTTACATACACCCTTGATGTCAGGTTCTAACTTTATTCATGGTTTGGTTTTAGTTGGTGCAATTATCGCTTGCGGTCACGCTACAACTTTGACAGGTCAAATTGTTGGATTTATCGCGGTCTTTTTGGCCTCAGGTAATGCAGTGGGTGGCTACGTGGTTACAGTGCGTATGCTAGAAATGTTTAAATCAAGCAAGGGTAAGTAGATATGCATAACTATTCATTAATTATTCAAATAGCTTATTACGCAGCCGCTGTATTGTTTATTTTCGGTTTAAAGCGTATGGGCTCTCCAAAGACTGCGGCCAATGGTATTTATTGGGCAGGCTTGGGTGTGTTGGTAGCGATTATTGCAACCTTCCTATTTCCAGGAATTCACAATATTGCCTTGATTTTAGTTGCTATCGCCATTAGCTCTATCATCGCTTGGTGGTCAGGTAGGGTCGTTGCTCTTACCGCAATGCCTGAAATGATTGCTATGTTTAACGGTATGGGCGGTGGTGCAGCTGCTGCTATTGCTGCTGTTGAATTGTTGCGACTAGTAGGACATCCAACATTGCAGATGCCAATTAGCGTAGAAGCTTTAGGTTTAGGTGGTGCTTTAATTGGTGCTATATCATTTACTGGTAGTATCTTCGCCTTTTTGAAGTTGCGTGACTGGTTGGATAACATTTGGTTTCCAATGCAACAGATTGTAAATTTATTGTTTCTTTTTGGTTCAATTGCGCTGGGTATAGCTTTTGTAATTACTCACTCATGGGTATTGTTTACCCTGTTCTTTATTGCTAGTGCCATTTTTGGAATCTTGATGACTATTCCGATTGGTGGTGCTGATATGCCAGTTGTGATTTCGCTTTACAACGCTTTTACAGGTTTAGCTGTAGCATGTGAAGGTTTCCTATTGAATAACATTGCCTTGATTATTGCTGGTACTATAGTGGGTTCAGCTGGTACGTTGTTAACCTTGTTGATGGCCAAAGCTATGAATCGTTCGGTTAGCAATATTTTATTCTCAAAGTTTGGTGCGGCTAAGGGCGGTACTAAGGTTGAAGGCGAGATGAAGGCGCTAGATATCGATGATGCTGCAATTAACTTGAACTATGTATCTAGCGTAGTTTTTGTGCCAGGTTATGGTATGGCCGTTGCTCAAGCTCAGCAAAAGGTTTGGGAGTTAGCTCAGTTATTGATATCGCGTGGTGTTGATGTGAAATTTGCAATTCATCCGGTAGCAGGGCGCATGCCTGGTCACATGAATGTGTTGTTGGCCGAAGCTGGTGTTCCATATGATTATATTTACGATATGGATGACATCAACCCTGATTTTGATAGCACCGATGTTGCTATTATCTTAGGTGCAAATGACGTAGTTAACCCATCGGCACGTACTGATAAAAATAGTCCAATTTATGGTATGCCAATTATCAATGCTGATCATGCCCGTCAAATTTACTGCATTAAGCGTGGTAAAGGATTGGGTTATTCCGGTGTTGTTAACACATTGTTCTTTGATGAAAAAACCAAGATGGTTTATGGCGATGCTAAATCTGTTATGAACCGTATGATTCAGGTTTTAAAGGAAAATGAGTAATTGAGCGTTTGAAAAACGCAGGTGTGATTTTATTGCACCTGTAGGGGCGGACCACTGTGTCCGCCCTTTTCTTTGATTTGGCGCGGTGTTTTTTTTGAAAACTGTGCGGTGTTAATTTTTGTTGAAAAGGGATAGGTGCAGCGGTAGGAGCCGTGGATCTTCTTGATTTGGCAGAGGATCTTTATGATGAAATTCGAACTAATAAACAATGATGGTTTGGCGAGGCGGGGAAGGATTCACTTTCCAAGGGGTGTTATTGAAACCCCTGCATTTATGCCAGTTGGAACATATGGCGCTGTCAAAACGTTAACCCCAAATGAAGTTCGAGCTGTTGGTGCGGATATTATTTTAGGCAACACCTTTCATTTAATGCTTCGTCCTGGTATTGAAATTATCCAACAGTGTGGTGGATTGCACGAGTTTAATAGATGGCAAAGGCCAATTTTAACCGACTCTGGCGGCTTTCAAGTTTTTTCTCTTGCCAAGGTCAGGAAATTGACCGAAGAGGGTGTGACCTTTGCTTCGCCAATCAATGGCGAAAAGGTGTTTTTGTCGCCTGAGAAATCCATGCAAGTACAACGTGCTCTAAATTCTGATATTGTTATGGTATTTGATGAATGTACGCCATATCCAGCAAGTTTTGATGTTGCCGCCCAGTCTATGCGTTTATCTTTAAGGTGGGCTAAGCGTAGTAAAATCGCTCATGGTGATAGTCCAAATGCTTTATTTGGTATTGTGCAAGGTGGGATGTATGAAGGATTACGAGAAGAGTCACTTGCGGGTCTTATTGATATCGGTTTTGATGGTTTTGCGATAGGTGGTTTATCTGTTGGTGAGCCAAAAGATGAAATGTTTAAGGTGTTAGATCATATTGGTCCAAAAATGCCAAAAGCAAAACCGCATTATTTGATGGGGGTTGGTACGCCTCGTGATATTATAGAAGGGGTTAAGCGCGGTATTGATATGTTTGATTGCGTCATGCCAACACGTAATGCGCGTAATGGTCATCTATTTACCTCTGAAGGTGTAGTTAGAATTCGTAATAGCCGTTATAAAACTGACAACGGACCGCTTGACATGAATTGCGACTGTTATACCTGTTCGAACTTTTCTAGAAGTTACTTACATCACTTGGATCGCACCAAAGAAGTCTTAGGTTTAAGGTTAAATACAATCCATAACCTACGGTTTTATCAGAAATTAATGGCGGAAATAAGGGGGTCTATTGAGCAAGGAACTTTTGATTCATTGCTTACTAAATACTAGTAATAATACCTATATAATCTTTGCAGAAGCTCTCACTGCTGTTATACTTATGCATTACAGGGATGTAAATATATAGGCGCAGGAAGTATAGGTTAAGATTTTGAGATTGATGAGAAGTTTAAGTATGCCGATATATGAATATATTTGCCAAAAGTGCGGTGAGCGTTTAGAAGAACTGCAAAAAATAAATGATAAAGAGTTAGTCGACTGCCCATTTTGTAAAAGTCCATCACTAAAGAAGCTGGTTTCTGCCGCAGGTTTTAAGCTGAAGGGAACTGGTTGGTATCAGACCGATTTTAAAAATAGTGGCACAAAAAAATCCTGTAATGAAAAAAGCACAGAGCCGAAGTGTTGTGGTAATTGTGCATGTAAAAAAGATAAAGCCAAGGAATAATATGAGAACCCATTATTGTGGAAATGTAGATGAAAAGATAACCAATGAGCAAGTGGCTCTTTGTGGCTGGGTGCATAAAGTTCGAAACTTAGGTGGTCTTGTTTTTATCGATTTGCGAGATAGAGCCGGGATTGTCCAAGTAGTTGTTGATCCGGAACAAGCTGAGGCTTTTACTGTTGCCGAAAAACTTCACAATGAGTACGTAATTAAAATCACGGGACAGGTTATAGCAAGACCAGATAATATGATTAATCCAGACATGGCGACCGGTAAGATTGAGGTTTTGGCATCTGATGTTGAACTGTTAAGCCGTGCTAAGCCATTGCCATTACAAGTTTCTGATTATCAGGAAGTATCTGAAGAACATCGTCTTAAATACCGCTATATTGATTTAAGACGACCGGAGATGAATAAGAACATTCAGCTGCGTCATTATGTCGCGCAAGAATTAAGAAGTTATTTAAACGAAAACGGTTTTTTGGAAATTGAAACACCAATGTTAACACGTTCGACACCCGAAGGAGCGCGCGATTATTTGGTGCCAAGCCGTAATTATAAAGGGAGCTTTTATGCTCTTCCTCAGTCTCCTCAGCAGTTTAAGCAGCTTTTGATGATGTCTGGTTTTGATCGCTACTATCAAATAGTGCGTTGCTTTAGAGATGAAGATTTGCGTGCTGATAGACAGCCGGAATTTACCCAGCTTGATATCGAAACTAGCTTTTTAGATGAGAAAACCATCCAGGATCTTATGGAAGAGATGATGCGCTCACTGTTTCGTAAGACGCTGCAAGTTGAGTTGCCAAAGCCATTTCCTAGAATTAGCTATCAAGAGGCTATGCAAAGATATGGCAGTGATCGGCCGGATTTACGTATTCCTTTAGAGCTAATTGATGTCGCAGATGAGGTTGTTAATTCTGAGTTTAGGTTATTCGCCGAGAAGGCTAAGGATGATAAAGCACGTGTTGCTGCTATGCGTGTTCCTAATGGCGTAAAACTTAGTCGCAAGGAAATTGATAATTATACAGTATTCGTTGCTAAATATGGTGCCAAGGGTTTGGCTTGGATCAAGGTCTTAGACCTTGATCAAGGTATGGCAGGAATTAAGTCACCAATTGCTAAATTTTTTAATAGCAATCAAATGGAAGTTCTGCTAGCGAAGGTAAAGGCAGAAAATGAAGATATAATTTTCTTTGTTGCGGATGATTTTAAGATTGTTAGTGAGTCACTAGGTGCTTTGCGTTGTAAAATAGGTGAAGATCTTGGTTTAATTGGCGAGAAATGGGCGCCACTTTGGGTGGTTGATTTCCCAATGTTTTATCAATTATCAGATGGCTCTTGGACTTTTCATCATCATCCATTCACATCGCCAACTGAGCTTGATCCGCAAAAATTGTTAGCAGATCCAGGCGCATCTTTATCGAAAGGTTATGATATGGTGATGAATGGTTCGGAATTGGGTGGGGGTTCGGTGAGAATTCATGATCCAGAATTACAGTTTGCTGTGTTTCAAGTTTTAGGTATTGATGCAGAAGAGGCTAAAAGAGAATTTGGTCATTTATTAGAAGCATTGAATTATGGTTGTCCACCACACGCGGGAATTGCGTTTGGTTTGGATCGAATTGTTATGATTATGGCAGGAGCCACATCTATAAGGGATGTTATTGCTTTCCCCAAAACAACTTCAGCGAGCTGTCCTTTGACATCAGCTCCAGCTACAGTTGCGACTGCGCAATTGCAAGAGTTGGGTATTAAGCTGGTTGAAGAATAATTTTAAGAGAGGGTATTGTTATGCCAGGTGCTACTGATATTACAGGTCTAGCTAAAGAACTCCTTGACTCCGAAAGTGATCATTATGACGCTAAAGATATAGGTTTTATCGGAGAAGGTAAGCCGAATAAAAAACCTTACGAAGATGGTAAGAAAAAGTCTTATGCTGAAGAGATTGCTGTTGATCCTCAGCTTTTTGAGAGCTCTTTTAGCCAAAAAGAAAAGATAGAAGACAATATTATCGATATACCAGGAACTGTTTCAGCCGATGTAGAAGAGGCTGTAGATCTTGCTAGTATAGACGTAGATACTAGGCCTACTTCTGAAAGTGTAGCTATAAGTGATTTTGACAAACAATATAAGCCTTTGTCTTATATCATTGTTGATAGATTAGAGTGTGAAAAGAAATTGTCAGAAATGCTTATAGAATTTTCAAAAGAGCATTTAACTTCTGATCAACGAGAAAAAGTTATACAGCTTATTTCGCCTTTAACTTGGCAGTGGGATGTTGGCAGTTTAGATTTTCTTGCTCAAAAAGTCGATGATGTATTGGCGGCTTCAAATAAGATGAAGAGTTGGAGTGTGGCTTACGCAAAACAGTATGGAGATGATTTTTATAGCGAGCACTATGGTGAGATTGCTGAATCTGGTGCTAAAAACTTAAGGCCAATTAGTGGTGCACTAAGCTCAAGAGCTTCTATTTCAGATGATATGGCTTCAGATATATTACAGCTATTTTCAGAGAAGCCAGCAGCGGGGGCAGGTGATTCGCCGGCTCTTGCTGAATCAGTATTTGAGAAAAAGCTTGCGGAGATCACGCCTATAGTGTGGCAAAAGGCAGAGTTGGATCTTGCCTACTCTGTTTCATTAACTGCAGAGATGTATTTAAAACCATTGGTTAGGCAGCTGGATTTAGAGGTGTCTTCGCGTTTTTCTTATGATCGCTCAGAAGACAGGCATGTGGATAATGTTATTCAAAAGCTTGAAGATATTAAAGAGGGAATAAGTCAAGCAACAAGCGGTTCCGAGTTAGGAAAGCTATATTGGGAGTATGTAAACTTTTCTAAAGATAGGCTTATTGATTTTGTAGAGCACTGTAAGCAGTTTGATGAGTATTCAGCTATATTGGCTCAAAATCAAGCAGGCTTGAGAGAGATGATTGAGATTTATGGTGGTGAGCCTGATGAAAATACTGCTAAATTACTGGATATTCAGTTTAAAAGGCCATTTCATTTTGATGCCGAAAAAGTATATTCAATCCCTGGTAGGTTCGATGCAATAGATCAAGCATTTTCCGATAAATTTCGTGGATTAAACGCTGTTATGGCTTACAGTAAATTAGAGAAAATTGATGAAGCGTTGGCCATGGAAGGACAGTTAGCGTGGTTGAATGCTGCTTTGGTGGATTCTGAGTTGGAGGTATTAAAAGAAACCGACCCTGTGATTTATGCAGAGCGTAAAAAAGCGATAGAAGATAGTATAGCGTCTAGTTCATCAAGATTAACTGAATTACTTGGTGAGATTGGTATCGATAAGTTGTACCCAAGCGATTTTCTAAGCCATCATGAATTTTCATCGGCTATAGCAGCAATTAGCGATAGTAGTTTGAGTGTTGATGTGCGCTTCCAGGCTATAAGCTACCTATACGAAAGCTTTTTATATGCAGATAATCAAAGAGTGTGGTTGCAAAGTAATCTAAAAGATTTAGATGATGGGCTCTCTAACGGTGATATACCAGAGGATAAAGTTGCTGATTGTGAGCATGCAAGAGATAAAGTTGCGAAATTATTGGTAAGGTTTGAATCTGAGTATACAAGAGGTAGTGAGCAATACTTTAAGTTGCGTTCCCTAATCAATAAAGATGCTTTGGAATTCTTACGTAGCACTTTGTCTGCGCTAAGAGAGCAAACTGAACAATCTGCTGGTTTTTTGATTCCAGGTTCAATTTCAACTGAATCTTTTGATGGTAGCAATTTGCCAGAGTTTTTAGGCAAGAAGCTTTTTGCAATACATCATGCCCAGGAATTAATGACTGAGCCTGATGGTTGTATGCGTATTTTGGAAATAGAGGAGATGGCTGCTCAGTATTTGGCAGATATTAAAAGATGGACGGCAGTTTTAAAAGACTCTGAATTTGACGATATTGAGCGTGAGGAACTCGATTACCTTATGGATGAGGCAGAAGAGTGTTATGAGATGATTCATAGCATAAAAGATAACTTTGCTGAAAGGGAAAAATCTATGCGTTTGGAGCGCAAAACTGCAACAACGGACTTATTAGAGCAAATTAAGCTCAAGGCTAGTGAGTCTAATTTTCAATCTAGATATGAAGGCGCAGTGGCGCATGCAAAACGTTTGATTGATTATTATACTCAAACGCGAGATTTTACCTTTACAAATTCTAAAGAATGGCTAGCAACGTCAAATATTGTACGGGAGTTGATTCGTGAGGCTAAAGACCTTCAAAAATTAGGTGATAACTTAGTGAAGCACGGAGATATAGGTCAGGTCGATGAAATTGCCAACTTTCTTGATAAGCTCGATATGCAGTATGATGAATTAGAAGGATTTGAATTTGTATTGAGCGGTCAATATAAGCAATATCAATATCCTGATCTTTTGAGACAGGCTGTAGCGGATTTTCAGGATGGTAAAGATATTGAATATATTTATAGTTTGTTGACCAATCCAATAGCCGCAGACTTAATTGCCGCCAACCCTGAATTACACGCTCTTTTTAATAGTTTAAGTTCTAGGTATATTGAAAATTACGCATCTCAATTACACTCAATTTGCGTGAATTTGGTTACGCAAATGGACCCTGAAGATTTTTACAATGCAAAACGCGTAAATAAGCCAGGCGAAGAGATTGTGAATCCAGAGGCTAAGAGAGTTGCTGATTATTTTAATGGGCTTAAAAGTAAAATTGAGATGGATGTTGTGGCTTGTGAAGATATTGCGCAACGTACCGTTGTGTTTGAAAAGTGGGTGTTAATAGCTAATCAATTATTCCAGAAAGGAGATTACCATAGCTTCTTAGGTGTTATGAGTGGATTGCGTGGTTCAACTGCAGCAAGAAGATTGAATGCTACAATTGCTGGTCTTTCTTCTTATGCTGCTTCATGTTACAGGGATTTATCAGTTTATATAGACGATGAGCATCAAACAAAATTACGTGATCTCTATTATGCAGATCAAAAAGAAGGAGTAATTCCTTATGTTGGAGATTGTTTTACTATTACCACGAAAACTGATGATGCTGTCGAAGGTAACACGAGCGAAAGGATAGCTGCCCTCAAAGAGAATGGAGCTATGCGTCGAATGGTTGGGTTGTTTGAAAGCTTAAGGAATATTTCTGCTGATACACTTCTCAGTGAAGGTGAATATGCCTTGCTGGATGATTTAGAACATGCTCCACGTAAAACTGACGCTGAGTTGTATAAAGTGTCTTTATTATTAGAACCTCGTGAAAATACACTTACATCAGCTGGTATTTTTCAGCGAGGACTTGATGGCATTACTACTGTTGATTTGAGTAAAGAGTTGCCTGATATACCTAATTTGAATTGGGAGTCTCAGATTGTTATTGATTTGATCAAAAACAGCAAATTAAGAGAAATTGTTCTTGATCGACATGTAAGGCTGGATACACGCGCTGGAGCTAAGTCTATTACTGCAGTTAATGAAACGATTGGTCAGCCAGTTAGTAAAGCTGGTTTTGCGAACTTGGTTGAACTGATCGGTTTAAAGTTAGATGCTGATGAGTTAGATGAGGTTTTTGAGGAAAATCAACAAATAGCTCTTAGAGAAAAAATAACAAACCCGCTTCTGGCTAAGTTGTTGGAAGATAAGGGTGTTGTGTTGATTGGGGCTAAGGCTGGTATCTTTTCAAAAAGAATAAATATTGAAGATGGCATTAAGGCAATTAATGATTCTATGTTAGAGCCTGTGACATTTGCAGCTTTTAAAGGCTTGATCGCTAATATCTGTGGCGGCAAGACTATTCTTTCTGACCCAGAGATACATGAGATATTAAAAACCAATATAAAAATTAGAGAGGCGTTGAAGAGTGAGTTGGCTTCTGAGTCTCTTGGTGCAGATGGTCAGCGTCAGGGAATTGAGAAAGCTAAAGAATTTGTTAGAGAAAATCCAGCTAAAGCTGCATTTTTGATTACTGGTGGTGTTGCACTTGCGGCTTTAACTGGCGGAGTTGGGGCTATTGCTCTGGGCGCAGGTTTGGCTCATGCAGCTGGTGCTGCTCTAGCTTCAGCGGCTTTGGGAGCTGTAGTTGGTACAGAGGTTGCATCTGACGACAAAAGTGAAGCGCAAGAGGTTAGCAATAGATCTACTATGTTTGGTGGTGTTTCTTCGGTTGCTGCCAAGGCAGCAGCGGCTGCTACATCGCAAAAAGATGTAGCAAAAGATTTTGACCATGATGATGCTGCTCTAAAATTAGGGGATGATATTGATGCGGCGGAGATGCCGTCTGCTGTTGAAGCAGATCATCATACTCCCGGGTTGGGAAGTTGAGTATGATTGGTAGGTGCTTGATTGATTTGAATCAATATGCCGCACAGTGGGTTATCAATATAGTTTAATTCGTTTTCTTTGAGGCGGCGGCTTTGCTTTATAGTGAAGTCGCCGTATTTTGTGTGTAACACCAAGTTGGTTTTGAAGTTTATGTAATTGTATTTGTTTAATGATATAAATCTTGAAAGTTCTTTGTTATTTATCTGAAAATTGTATGTGGTTGAGCTGTCATCTACTATTTCTTGTTGCCAGGCTTTGTTTAGAATAATTTTATAGTCTGGATGTTGAGATATTTTGTTGGTTATATCCGTAAGCTGTGAGGTTATACCTGTTGTAGGGACTGCGCTTAGGTCTATGCTGTTCTTTGGTACGGTTATATTGAAGTTTGGCTTGTTATAGGCATGTGCCAGTGTGATATTTTTACTCAACAAATGCTCAAAAATTAAGATGTTGATTTGGTATGGAATCGCTAAGGCGCTGATTGATGTTATGGTTAGTAATATCGAAATGATGATTTTTTTCATTTTGCTATTATAGCACCACTCTACTTGACGCCAAGCTAATTATTGGCACCGTCATCCAAAGCGCGGATTTGAGCATGGGCTAGACCCCATATAGGGTCGCCCTTACATGCGCCCTAATTGGTTCAGCGTGTTATTAATGAATGTGATCAGCTGGTTGGAGTCATCTAGCTTTTGGGTGAACGTTAAGCGGTTGTTGGCTTTGAGCTTGAAGGTGGTGGGTTGTTGCTGAATTAGGGATATGATTGTTTCGGGTTTGATGGGGGTGTTAGTGTTGAATGTAATGTATCCGCCAGTTAAACTCGCCGAGATTTTTTCTATACCTAATGCCTTAGCTTTAATTTTTAGTTCGCTGATATATATAATGTTTTTCGCTTCAGCTGGTAATAGGCCAAAGCGATCAATTAGCTCGACTTGTAGGTCTTTTAATTGTTCGTTAGTTTGTAAGGAGGCTAAACGCTGATAGAAAGTCAGGCGAGTATGTACATCAAAAATATATTCTTTGCTGAAGAAAGCAGGTATATGTAAATCTACTAAAGCTTCATCTTTTCCAAATATGTTTGCTGAATCTGGATCTTTACCTGACTTTAAAGTTTTTACAGCATTATCTAGCATTTCTAAATAAAGATTAAGGCCTATTGCCTGGATTTGCCCGCTTTGCTCTTCGCCCAATATCTCTCCTGCACCTCTAATATCAAGATCAAAGCTCGCAAGAGAAAAGCCTGAGCCTATATCTTTCATAGCGCGCATAGCATCTAGTCGTCTTTGTGCATCTTTACCGAGCGATTCTATGGGAGGAGTAAGTAAATAGGCGTAGGCTTGATGGTGAGATCGTCCCACGCGTCCGCGCAATTGGTACATTTGCGCTAATCCGAGCTTATCAGCGCGATCAATGATGATGGTGTTAGCCGATGGTATGTCAATTCCAGATTCGATGATTGTGCTGCAAATTAATAAATTGTAACGTTGATGATAAAAGTCACGCATGACTTGCTCTAGCTCTTTTTCGCGCATTTGACCGTGAGCAATCGCAATTCTTGCTTCGGGTAAAAGTTTGTTTAAAGCTTCTTGGCGTCGGGGCATGCTGGCAACATCATTGTGTAAAAAATAGACTTGGCCGCCACGCATGATTTCTCTCATGGCTCCTTCTCTGATGAGAGCGTTACTGCTTTCATGCACAAAGGTTTTGATTGAGCGCCGTTTAGCCGGCGGACTTGCCATGATAGACAAATCTCTTATCCCGTTTATAGACATCTGCAAAGTACGCGGAATAGGCGTTGCGGTGAGACTCAAGATGTCAATATTGGCGCGTAAGGCTTTGATTTTTTCCTTTTGTTTAACGCCAAAACGATGCTCTTCATCGATAATTAGTAGGCCTAATCCCTTAAAATCAATATTTTTTTGTAGTAATTTGTGAGTTGCGATTACAATGTCTATTGAGCCTTCTTTTAGTTTATGAATAGTTTGTTCTTGCTCTTTTTGCGTGTTTAGTCGGGATAACATTGCAATGTTTATTGGCCAGTCAGCAAAGCGATCTTGAAATGTATTTAAGTGTTGTTGTGCTAAAAGTGTTGTCGGTACCAATACAGCAACCTGTTTTGAGTTTTGTACAGCAATAAATGCTGCGCGCATAGCTACTTCGGTTTTGCCGAAACCGACATCCCCACACACGAGTCTATCCATCGTTTGTGCTGAGTATAAATCCTTTTCTATTTCGTGTATGGTTTTTGCTTGATCTATTGTTAGCTCGAAGGGGAATTCTTCTGCAAATTTTGCCAATTCTTTTGGGGGTTTATAACTAAAACCAATGCCTTGAGCTCTTTTTGCGTTAATGGCTAGTAGTTCTGCCGCGCTATCTCTAATTTTGCGTAAAGCCTTTTCTTTGGCTTTTTGCCATTTCACACTGCCTAGTTGTTCAAGTGCTATTTTATCTGGATCGGCGGTGAAATAGCGAGATATCTGTTGGATGTCAGAAGTTGGCACATAAAGTTTACTACCCATCGCATACTCTATGGTTAAAAAATCATTGGTTATGCCGTTGGTTGTAATAGTATTGAGCCCTGAATATCTACCTATGCCGTGCTCTTTGTGTATGACAAGATCACCTTGATTGATGTCATATGTGTCAAATAAAGTCGGTTGTTCTTCATTTGTGGTCTTAGCATTTTTAGAGCGCATTCTGCGCTGCATTATCAAATCGCTACATAGATCGGATTCAGCGATTATGGCTATGTCTCCAAAGATGGTGCCGCTATCAAGTGTTGCGTGAGTAATTCCGTAGGGAATATCGCTCTCTATAAATTTTTGCCAACTTTGGCATTTTTGTAGATTTAGGTTGAGCGGTTTTAGTTTTTCTAGCAAGATCTCTTCTCGCCCTAAAGAGTCAGCGCAAAAGAGAACTCTTTTTTGTGTTTTTATAAACTCATTAAGCGTGAGTGATGGTTTTTTCTCATGATTATTTATGGTGATATTTGGTAATTTTTTTACCGAAAAACCAGGTGGTTTTGAGCCGTCTTTTATTTTGATTTGTGTGAATTGTTTTAGTTTAGAAAAAAATATGTTGCCGGTTAGTTGCATTTTATGGGGTGGCAGGAGAGTGCGCGTTTTATCAAAGGCTAGTTCTTCGTATCTTGTCTTAGTTTCTTTTTGCGCAATTTCGATGCTTTTGGGTAAATCATCATCTCTTATTATTAGGCTGTTTGTTGGCAAGTAATCAAATAGTGTTGCGGCCTCTTCAAAAAACATTGGAAGATAAGCCTCTATGCCTGCAAAAGGAGTCTTTTTCTCGATTGATTGATAAATGTATGAGCTTTTAGTTTGATTGCCGAATTCTGTGACCCATTTTTGTTTAAATATCTCAAGGTATTTTTCTTTTAATGGGATTTCTTTGGCTGGAAGTAATTTTATCTCTTCTATTGGTTTTATGGATCGCTGGGTTTCTATATCAAGAGTATATATTTGGTCAATTTCGTTATCAAAAAGATCAATGCGAAAAGGGGTTTTACTGCCGGCAGGAAAGATGTCAAGAATTGATCCGCGATTAGCAAAATCTCCTGCAGCCAAAACCTGATTGGTTTTTATATATCCGCGCTCAATCAATATGTTAGAGAATGATATTGAATTTAATTCTTGGTTTTTTTGCAGTAATAAGGAGTTTTTTTGCAGATAGTCTACGGTTGGTAAATAATCAAGTAGTGTGGTTATTGATACTAACAAAATGCCTCTTTTGGCATTTAATAATCGATGCATTGTTAAGAGTCGTTCTGAGATAAGTTCCTGATGCGGAGAAAAAACATCATAAGGTAGCAGTTCGCGATCTGGAAACAGCATTAAGTGTTTTTCGTTATCAGTGTAGAAAAATTTTAATTCGCGCCATAGATTATGGGCTGTGGCTATATTTGGAGTAATGACCACGACGAGTCCATCGTGCTCTTCGGTAGCAAGGCTAATAGCTAAAGCCGTGGCGCAGCCGTGCATTACTGGCCAATATAGAAATTTGTCTTTTGATTTTTTAAGCCCAATGTTAAACTTTTCCATATTGGGTTTAAGTAACATTAAGCTTAAGAGACTGCAAGTTAATTTTTAATGCGAAAGTTGCCAGGAGGATGGATTATGTTTGAATTTGCTGATACACCATTGTCGATGCGGAAGTTGTTTTTGCACTCGCTCACCCTTTATCGCACTATAGCCGCTAAGATTTGGTATGTTATCTTTATCTTAGTTGGTTTGTGGGGAACTTTTTCGTTGTGGGGTAGGCATTCAAGTGTGGTTAAGCACTATACTGTTATGCTTGATCAAGCTGTCAAAAGTGGGAAAGGATTTGATCCGCTTTTTCTATATACGCAGCGCGCTAATTTTTTCGGCGTTTTTTCAGCGCTCCTATTTTTGCTTACGATCCTCACCATTTCTGTAGTGATACATCGTGGATACATGTTGGCTAAAAACGAAAAAAATTCTCTTGTAGCTTCCATTGCTTTGTCCATAAAACGTTACATCACGATGTTTCTCGTAGTATTCTTTTCTATCATAGCGGTTTATTTTGGTATCATATTGCTATTTCTGCCGGCGATTTTTTTGGCGGTTATGCTTTTGTTTGCTCCTTTTTTTGTGATTTTAGAACAGAAAGGAATTTTTGGAGCAATTAAGGAAAGTTGCAAGTTGGTGTGGGGCAATTGGTGGCGTTCCTTTGGGTTTACCGCCATTTTTGGAGTGGGTTTAGCCATGATTATCGCTTTGCTTCTTTATGTGTTTAATATGCTGTTTGGTTTTGTGGTCCAAGGTTTAGGGCTTGAAATCATAATGCTAGTTTTAAGCAGTATAATTCTATCCTGGTTATATCCAATGTTTTTAGCTGCTGCTTTAGTGTTATTTAATGATTTAAAACTACGAAAGGGTTAATGATGGTTCATCATGGGCTTTTCTGATTTTTAACGCCATGCGGAACGTGGCAAGTAGCTGCGCTTTGGCTGTTTTTGCAGTGATCAAGCTGATCATCGAAATAGATGTCTGCGCCAAATGCTCGGAGAAATTCACCTTTTTGTAGTCCGCCAAGAAAGACTGATTCGTCTATACGCAGTTGCCAGGCTCGGAAGGTGCGAATTACTCTTTCGTGCGTTGGCGCTGATCTTGCCGTAATTAAAGCGGTACGGATTGGTGTTTTATCCCCGCTTGGTAATTTGCTTTGTAATTTTTGCAGTGCGCTTAAAAATTTTCGGAAAGGACCTGCCGACATAGGTTTTTTCGCCAGCTTTTTTTCGTGATCTATGAATGCTTCCAACCCTTGCTCGTGATAAATTTGTTCTGATTCATCGGAAAAGAGCACAGCATCGCCGTCGAATGCTACACGTAGTTGATTTGAAGTTTTCGCCTTTGGGTTTTTTGCATAGATGTGGGCTGCGGCACAACCAGCCTTAAGAGCGCTTTCTACATCTTCAGCATTGGCCGAAAGAAAAAGGTGAGCATGAAAGGCTTTGGCATATTGGTATGGATCTCTTCCGCTAGTGAAGGCTGCTCTGCTTATATCAAGATCATCATGCTCGATACTATTAAATATTCTAAGGCCAGTATCGGCACTGTTGCGTGAAATTAAGATTATTTCAACATAGTCACCATATTTATTTAAAGCTAATAATTTTTTTACTAAAGAGTGCGCAACGCCAGGTTGCAGCGGTTCGTCTTCATGAGCAATTTGATGTTTTGAGTAGCTTTTAATGCCTTGTTCTTCATAAACACGGTTGCTCTCGGTTAGATCAAATAAAGCTCGTGAGGATACAGCTACAATCAGTTTATCAGCAAATGTGGAATTCATAATAGTTGGAGATTTTAGCACAATTTTATATTGACTAGATAATGAAGTTTGAGGTAAGTTTTTGGATAACATGCAAAAAGAGTTAGAACCAGTACTGTATTTAGTTGATGATGAATTTTCTAGAACTTCATTACTGAACTCTATTAAGGCAGATGATCTGCATATTAAAGAATTTGCCGATGTTAATGAATTCATTGCTAGTTATGATGCTAGTCTGCCTGGGTGTTTGGTTATTGGTGCAAACATGCTGGGTGTTAGCGCTATCGAAGCTCAAAAATTGCTTTTATCTCATAAGCTACACCTGCCAATTATTTTTGTAGCAACTTTTGTCGATATTGCACTTGCTATTGATTTGATGAAAATGGGGGTTTTTGATTTGTTAACCAGACCATTTAATCGGCAGCGTTTACTGGATACCATAAGTTTGGCAATTGATAAGGATAGGTTCAAGCGCTCGCATCTAGCAAAATTCCACTTTATTGATGGCCTTATCAAAAGCTTATCAAATCGCGAAAAAGAGGTTGCAGAGCTGATTGTTCAAGGGTTTTCAAATAAAAAAATAGCTATTACTTTGTCTATATCGATAAAAACCGTTGAATTACATAGGTCGCGTGTTATGGCGAAAATGGAGGCGAGTTCTCTAGCTAATTTAGTTACTAAATTTCTTCAGCATGAACATTATCAAGATGAATTTTTCTAATTAATGGTCAATATACTGTGTTATAATAAGATTAATAGCACAATTATTACGAAACATAGGAGGTTGATATGGGTGCCAGAGATTTTGCTGGTGTTGCTGTTTCTCATTCAGCTGTTGAGGCTATGTCGGTTGAGCTTTCTGTGATGCCGCGTGCTGCAAGTTGGTTTAATATTCTAGATAGAAAGGGCATTCTCGGGTTAACTGCACCATCAGTTAGTAAGGAAAGTGATCATGCCACCTTTATTCAAGATATTTCACGCGCAGGAGGGGTGAGTAATATTGTGCTTTTGCCGCACGCTGATCGCTTTGAAAGACCAGATTCTAAGGGCGTTGATGTAAGTTCTTTAAAAAATCAGTTGGGCGAGTCCTATATAAATCATTATGCTAATCAAGGAACTTATCATTTAGATGTTTTGCATAGAATTGGACTGGATGGGTTAAGCGCAAAATTTATGCGTGAAACCTCGTATCTGTATAAAAGCAAAGGTAGATTATTGGCTGTAATTAATAATTTTGCAGTTAAAATTTTATCCGACAATGGTCTTGCTTTTAAGTCGGTCGTTATTCCTGGATCAATTGTTTTATCGTGGAATTTGAGTGGCGCTGATTTGGTTCTAGAGAAGGCTGTTTGCTCGAACAGTGTTTTGAAAAAAATAATTTTGGATCAAGCGAATAGGTTTGCGGTTGATGAAAGTGATGCTTTATTTTTGGATACATATCGTGAGCAAGAGTGGGTTGGTTTTCAGCTCGCTGCTATTAAAGAAGAGGTTCCAAATGTTGTTGCAAGATGCTTGGATCAGGATAAAGTAGTATCTGATTTGGGGCATAGAGAGTTAAGGAGTTATTTATTGTTTTTAGGTGGGGGTAGTTATTTTAAGGCGGGGGATGCGCCAGCTTATTTTGATTTTGAGGGAGATTTTCAGTCTGATGTATATATAGCATCGGAAGATCGTTTGGATTCCTCTTCACTTTTGATAAAAAAATTGTTGAGTTTGTTTGCCGCTCCACCAAGTGATAAAACTTTATTGCGGATTGAGTTAAAAAGAATTCTTAATCAAGCTCGTAGCTGTGAAGAGTTGTTGAGTTGTGAGGAAGACTATTTGGCTCTGCGCGCTATTGCGACTCTGTTTTCCATGAGGCTTTTATCAAAGACCTATATTGACCGTTTGTTTCCTAAAAAACACCTGGATTTTATCCAGATGGCAAAATCGGCTAGAACTGGAAAAACTGCATATATTGCTTCAACTTTTCTTGCTATTTTTGCGATTGTAGCAGTTGGGGTTATGGTAACTCTTGGCCATCCAGTTCATGCTATTGTTGCTATTGCTGTAATCATGGCCGCCGCATCTAGCTATTTTGCAGCTGTGGGCGCAGCGGCTAGTAGCTTCTTTTCACGAGGTAAGTCTGCTGATCCATATGATGATAAGGGTATTGAAATGCAGGATTTGGGAGTCGGATCTAGGAGTTTTGGTTCAATTGCTAAAACCTTAACAGATGGACCGTCTTTGGCTGATGAGTTGTCGCTTTTTGGTGATTCTTTTATTGATAACTCTATCTCTTCTACTGGCGGAGACGCTGCTGAGGCTGCAGCAGGCAGCTAACTAAATGTTGTGTTTATAACATCATTTATTTACTAAATGTTGATCAAATTTTCTCCAAAAAATTACCTTTTTTTGGATATCATGTGCTATACTGACTGTGGAGTATTGTTTTTATAAACGTTATTTTAAATATGGTTTAAAAGAGTATGAGTTCAGCACACGAAAAAATAAAATCGACCTTGGATCGGTTAGCGCCGGTAGAAGGTGGTGATTCTGTTACTGTTGATCAAATTGTTACTGCTATCAAGGGAATGGATGATTTTAAAGATCTTGATGGGAATTTCGATCCTGGCCTCTTGGGTGTTCGCTCAGTAGTGGGAGGTATTGCAGGTTCACGATTTGCTCCAGTTCTGACAGGAAGAGCTGTCAAAGGTGAAGCCGAGTCAACCGAATCAATGGTTTTACCATTAAGTGCTGATGATGTTTTTGCCGTGCTTGATAAATTAGGTATTGCATATCATAGGAATTGGTCGCAATTTTTAGAGGATTTTCAGGGGTTTGTTAAAGATAATATTAACTCGCGAGGAAGTGCTCTTAGACGGATGGCTCATGGTTTTGGTTTAGAAGATGTAGATGCGCGATCAGAGGCTGCTGACAAAATTGTATCGTTTTTAAAGGACTTGCCGGGTGTCTTCAAAAGTGTTTTATTGGCTGGGGATTTTCTGGAATATGATGATGCTATTATTGGTCATGAGTCTTTAGGTGGCAAAAGATCGTTATTACATGTTCCACAGAACATTTTCAGTGATGGCTTTCCTGATGGTTGGCTGGAAGAAAGAAAAGCCCAGGAGTTGGATTGTTATGCGAGCAATATAGATAAATTTAGAATATTGCTGCTAACTGCGGCAGCTTCTACACATTTTGCGGTTGTTCAAGCAAATATGATGAGAACACCCGGGAACCATATCTCTCTCCTTAGTTATATCGTTTCTGGAGAGGCTGGTTTTTTATCTGATTATGTTTATAAAATAGGTGGTGAGGAAGGGGCTGTTGTTAATGTGACTGAGAAACTGGATATAGTATGGAGATTAGCCGCTGATTATTTATATCAAGACCCTGAATTTCGAGCAAAGTTTAATAAGCGTGTTTATATGGCCGTTTTTATGTATGAAATAGGATTTAAGCAATTTACTTGTCAAATAGATGACATTGAAGAACGACAATATAAATCAGCTGAAGATGAGCAACTTTTTAAAGAACTAAATAGCGTTATAGCTAGTCTGGATGAAGCCCAAATTGATAAAATAAATCAACGACTGGATTTGTCAGATGAAAGCGATTTTGCAGATGATGTTGAAGTTAAAAAATTTCTGTTAGCGCTTTTAATCGAAGTTGCAGGACTTGATTTTGATTATGCTTTTGATCTTGGTGCAGATAACGCGTTAGAAGATATCCTGGCAAAATTGCGTACCCATTGGTTAATGGGGAGAATTAATTATTATAAAATCCGCACCTTGTTGAGAATGATAGAAGTGCAGTTTGTGCTTGAGACAAATAGCTTGTATAAAAAAATGACGAACGATTGTCAGCATCCGGCCCTTATGTTAGATGCGCGTTATGATATAACTAGGGATGTTGCAGATTTAATAAGCCGGCATGGAAGAAAATATGATAAATCTTCACTGATAAAGAAATGGGATGAGGATGCCATACCAAAAGCTTATGGGCTTGCGCCAGATCTTGTGCGTGATTTTGGAGAAGAGCAAGGATCGATGATTTTGTATTCTAGTGGAACATGTAGGATGGTTGCTTTTTCAAAGGATGGTATGAATCTTACTTATAATATAGAAGGCTCAGATAATGTTGTAATTGATTGTAGTCAGGAGGAGCTTGACATAAAAGAAGAAGTACCACTATTGGCTAATTTTTTAAAGTTTTATTATGAACAAGAAATATTCGGTTTTGGCATATTTACAGGATCATTGGTGCAAAATCTTTTTCATGGTTGTGATATAACTTTGCATCTTTTTGCAGATGACGTTGAAAACAGTGTAAGTAGTGTAAGTAGAGTATGTGTTAAAATTGATGGTCTGAAATTAAAAAATAGTGGCATTGTTTTACCAGGGAGCTCGAATGATAAGGCCAAAATTCCTGGTACAATTTGGCTACAGTTTGCGGTTGCACAAGATGAATTGATTTTGGAGAGCGCTAGTTGTTCAAATCGCTCATTGAGTAGAGCTATTGTTGAAAATTTGCGTTTAATTGATGGTTCTTCTAGCATTCTAATGAATTCAGAGCAAATGGAATATTTATTGCGTTTGAGAAATGACGCAAAATATGAAGAATGCTACTATCAGGTTACGTCAATGGCTGGTGGTGAGATTGATTGGCCAGAAATTAACATGCCATGTCTTGATGAAGAACTGTGTTGCGACGTTTGGAGTAATCTTTTACGGTTTGAGTGTGAACAGTTAAGTTTGGACTTTGATAGTCTTTTTGTGATATTGAGTATGAAATCTTTATTACGCCAAAAAATTATAAAAATAAATAGCGCTGTAAGATTGTTGCATGATATCATAGAAAACAATATATATGTTGAGCGTGATTACGATATTTTTTGCAATAGTGTGTTGCGGAATATTTTGCAATTTCAGTGTCAAAAACTAAGTTTAGATTTTGTGTCTCTTTTCGGAGCACATCAAGATAATCCATCGCAAAAAAAACTTCAGCAAATGAAGTTTTATGCTAAATTTTTAAATGATGTAATAAAATTGCAAAATGAAAGTGACTCCTCGAATCGTGCAAAGTTGATTTTTTCAATTCAACTAAACATGTTCGAGGCGATTTTGCGGGGCCTTGTCAGCACATCATCATTTTCTAGGCTTCAACAAGATATAGAAGAAATGGATGAGATAGCAGGTAAGGGTTGCAATGATGCAAATTTGTTTTTGAATGTGATACTTAGCAGGCTATATAGCGGGGAAGATGATGGAAGACCTTCTGACAGCCTAACTTTTATTCCCAATAAGAGTATTGTTGAGGAGTCAAAAGAGGATCCGCACTCTTTAGATGGTGGCATTATTGGCGGTATGCTATTGATGGTTTTAGGGGCTCTTTTAACCCCATTTAGCTTTCCTCTTGGCTTTGGTTTGCTTGTAATGGGCGGCACCTTTTCTGGCGGTTTTGCTTATGGCCGTAATAAGATATCAAAAAGACAAAAACAGGCTTCCGCATCCATTAATGAATATGATACAAAGAGAAGCAGCGCTCTAGAGATTTTGTCCAAAGTTAAGGTCGGTCTTTCTGAAGGTGAAACTCGTGGTGAAGCGCCCGTAACCCATGATCTTGGACCACAAGGATCATCAACAGAACCTCAAGATTTTATTGTACATCCATATGGTGTTAAGCCCAAACAAGATCTAACTGCTTTTTCCACAAAGCCGGGGGATAGTTTAGGTTCAATTTTTGTTGGTAGCGATTCTTTCGGTAAGGTCGACGGCCTAGAAGATGGATTTGCTACGATAACGATGTCGGCTGGGGGTGGTTAGTTATAATAATACTATAGTTACCCCTAATAGTTTTTCTGTTTTGGTCTTGATAAAATAATTTCCTTGCTAAACTTTTTTTGTAGGAGATTAAACATGGGGTTATCTTCACCTATATCTGGGCCATCTGACTTTAGCATGCAATCTTTGGATGTTGATAATAGCCGTGTAATGGCAGAAAATCTTAGAATTTTACGAACAAATGAGCATAATTACACCACACTAGAAGCAAACAAGGAAATACTAAAATCCTATATAGACAAAGATGAAGAATTATTTGCAGTTTTGTCTGAAGTTATGGCGAAACTTAAGGATTCTGAGTTATCGTGCATGAGAAAGACTATGACGCTTGCGAGAATCGATGAAAAAAAACGCACAAAAAAGCAGCAAAAAGAATTTTGTGACTTGTTTAGCGAAAGCAAATTGTTGTCAGATCAGATCTGTAAATTTCAGGAAGAAATTAAGCTTGTTGGAAATAGGCTAAAAGCAAATAAAACGAACCTTTCTGCTGTTGAAGCATGTATAGAAAAGTACGAAACATGGTTTAAAAACAATATGGTAGTTATCAGGGAGCTCCGTAGCTTTAGTGAGAGGCGCGTTTCATACTCCGAAGTGTCTGGTGTATTATTTGATGCTCGCGATTCGATGGTCGATCCCATCGCTGACCAGCAACAACCTATTATGCAAGCAATTGGCATGTAATATTACTTAATGGTTTTAGTAAATATCGGCTAAGCTCTATATGTTCTTCTAGCATGGGGTGGCCCTTTATAATCTCGTAATGCAATCCGAAGTTTTGATTTAAAATGCATTGTTTGAGTGCTTGCTTCATTGTTGATCACACCCTAGAATACCCCAATGAAAATACAATTTTTAGGGGCGACGGAGACCGTTACTGGGTCCAAATATCTGCTTACTCATGAAGGGATGAATATCCTGGTTGATTGTGGATTGTTTCAAGGCCGAAAAGAACTAAGGCAGCGTAACTGGCAAAAATTGCCTATTGATGGCAAAGACATTCACGCTGTTATCTTAACCCATGCACACATTGACCATAGCGGTTACTTGCCGCTCTTGGTAAAGCAAGGCTTCAAGGGTAAGGTCTATTGCACTGAAGCGACAGCTGAGTTGTGTAAAATTTTGTTGCCTGATAGCGGGCATTTGCAAGAAGAATACGCAGAGCACGTAAATAGAAACCAAATTACTAGTCATAAGCCAGCAGAACCGTTATATACAGAACTTGATGCTATTAAATCTTTAAAAAATCTTGTGCCATGTGATTTTGGTAAAAAATATGTTTTATCGAATAATAATCTAAGTTTTCAGTTTAATAGGGCAGGTCATATTTTAGGTGCTGCTATGACGCTTGTTATGTTTGGTCATAAATCTATTTTGTTTACAGGAGACATAGGACGTAAAGATGATCCAATTATGTTGCCGCCTGTTGCAGTGACTGCAGCTGATTACCTCGTGATTGAATCCACCTATGGTGATAGATTGCACCGTGGGCCGAAGGCTAAAAATTCTATTGCAAAAATAATTAACAATACTATAGAAAGAAAAGGTAGCGTATTGATCCCAGCTTTTGCGGTTGGTAGATCGCAAATGATTCTCTATTATATTCATGAGCTAAAGCGGGATGGGGCGATTCCTGATGTTCCGGTGTATTTGGATAGTCCGATGGCCATTAATGCTACCGAAATTTTCCATCGCTTTGTGAAAGAACATCGACTTACTCCTGTGCAAGCAGAAGCGGTTTGTAGTACGGCAAGCTATGTGAATAGCGTTGAAGAATCAAAAAGATTGGATTACGATGAGACGCCAAAGATTATTATTTCAGCAAGTGGTATGGCTGCGGGTGGTCGTGTTTTGCATCACTTGCGCGTGTTGGCTCCCGATAAAGCCAACAGTGTAATGTTTGTTGGTTTTCAAGCTGATGGTACGCTGGGCGATGCCTTGGTTAGAGAAAAAGTTAGAAAAATCAGGCTGTTTAGAGATTTTATTCCAGTAAGAGCTGAAGTGCATTATTTGAATAATTTATCAGCGCACGCCGATTATTTGGAGCTTATGGAGTGGTTGAGAAATTTTGATAAAGCTCCATCTAAAACCTTTGTTGTGCATGGTGAGGCTGCAGCTGCAAAAACATTTCAGGCCTGTATCCAAGAAAAATTTGGGTGGAAAACATCTGTGCCAAGTTATCTACAAGAGGAAGAATTATCATGAGTGAAGACGGCTTAAAGACCTTATATGTATATCGCATGGGTATTGATACATACAAAAACCCTGTTATATTTTTAAGAGAAGACTGTGAGATTTGTAAAGCGGAAGGTTTTGCGGCTCCATCTAGAGTTAGGGTTGAAATCGGTAATCGTTTTATTTTAGCGACACTACAAGTTGTAAAGCCTGAGATCATGCCTTATGGACGAGTAGGTTTTTCAGAATACGCTTGGGAGATTTTGAGTGCTAAAGATGGTGATATTGTAAGGCTTTCTCATCCGGCCCCGCTTGAATCTTTATCATATTTACGTGGTAAAATTCATGGTAAAAAATTAACAGAAACACAAATGCAAGAGATTATTTCTGATATTGCTAATAATTTGTACTCTAATATTCATATCGCATCTTTTATTACAGCTTGCGCCAATGGTAACTTGTCGCGCGAAGAGACTCTGCACTTAACTCGAGCCATGATAAATACTGGTAAGATCTTAACTTGGGAACAGCATCAAATAGTTGACAAACATTGTATCGGAGGATTGCCAGGGAACCGTACTACTATGTTAGTGGTTCCTATAGTGGCGGCTGCTGGTCTTACTATTCCCAAAACCTCTTCAAGGGCTATAACATCTCCTGCTGGTACGGCAGATACCATGGAAGTTTTAGCGCCAGTTAAATTGAATTTGGCAGAAATGCGTAAAGTGGTTGAGCGGGAAAATGGTTGTATTGTTTGGGGAGGTGCTGCGGATCTAAGTCCAGCTGATGATATCCTCATTCAAGTTGAAAGAGCGCTCAACTTAGATAATGAATCGCAGGCTATCGCATCTGTTTTATCAAAGAAAGTATCTGCTGGTTCAACGCATGTTTTGATAGATATTCCCGTTGGTCCTACAGCAAAAGTAAGAAGCCATGAAGATGCTGAACATTTGAAAGAACTTTTTGAAGATATCGCAAAAAGAGTGGGATTGATTGTTAAAGTTCTTATCTCTAATGGTTCGGCGCCAGTTGGAAGAGGTATTGGTCCAGCTCTTGAGGCGCGAGACGTTGTAGCGGTTTTAAAAAATGAAGAGGATGCTCCGCAGGATTTACGTGAGCGTGCCTTGGATTTAGCTGGTGCAATCTTAGAATTCTCCCCAAAAATATCTAAAGGCGATGGCAGACACAGGGCCCAAAAAATCTTAGAAAGTGGTAAGGCCTGGAAAAAGTTTCAAGCTATATGTAAAGCACAAGGCGGAATGCGCAGGATACCACATGCAAAGTATAAGCATCTTATCACAGCCTCAAAATCTGGAATGATTATCGAAATTGACAATAGAACTCTAGCATCTATTGCTAAACTTGCCGGAGCTCCACGTTCCAAAGCGGCGGGCATTGAGTTGCATGCCACCTTAAATGATGTTGTTGCGGCAGGCGATGCGCTTTTTACAATTCATGCGGAAAGTAAGGGGGCTTTGGAGTATGCAGTGCGAGGTGTTTGCTTTGAACATGACATTATGAAAATAAAGGGTAATAACGGATGTTAGTAAAACGAGTTTTGACAGCTTTGGTTTTGGTGCCGTTAGTATTGGCGTTGATATATCTTGCAAATCAAATAACTTTTGCTATTGCAATAGCTGTTTTGATGTTGGCGGCTGCCTTAGAGTGGTTAAATTTAAGTGGTAAATTTAGTTTGATAGAAAAAATTGCTTATTGCGTTTCTCTATCTTTGTTGTTTTTAATTGCTTATTTTACGCCGATGATCTATGCGTTTGGTTTAGCTGTAATATGGTGGCTTTTTGCTATTTATCTTATTGTTAAATACCCAAATATTAATGCTGATATTTTGAATAAAAAAGTTATTCGTTTGTTAATTGGAGCAGTTCTTTTTGTATCTTCTTGGCTTGGATTTGTATTACTGCATATTGCTGGCAGTGACTATGTTATGTTGGTTTTATTATTGGTCTGGGCTGCTGATTCTTTTGCTTACTTTACAGGAGTATTAATTGGAGAGCATAAAATTTTCCCTAAGGTGAGCCCTGGGAAAAGTTATGAGGGATTGCTAGGTGGAGTGTTGGGAGCCCTTATTGTAACACAAGTTGCTTTATGGTTCTTTAATATACAGATAACTAATGAACTTGGTTGGTTAATTTTAATTCTAGCGACTACCATTATTTCAGTTGCCGGGGATTTGTTTATTAGCATGATTAAACGTATAGCAAATGTAAAAGATAGTGGTAATTTATTACCAGGACATGGTGGCATTTTAGATCGTATTGACAGTTGGCTAGCCGCAATCCCGATTTTTACTTTACTATATTTTATCTTATTTTAAGATCCTGTGAAATTTCCTTAATAGGGTCTCACTATTACTTTGGAGCCGATTTCGATAAAATGCTCATTTAACCATTTCGCATCTTTTGGCACTACCCTTATGCAGCCATGACTGGCATTGTAGTTTGGAACATCATAGGAGCCGTGGATAGCATAACCTTTGGAGTGGAAATGCATGCAGTACGGCATTGGAGCACCGCCGTTGGTTTTAAGTGGGAATTTGCTAGATTTACATGTTGAACCACCTTTGGCAATTATTCTAAATGTGCCAACAATGGTATGGCATGCTCTTCCAATATCTGGACAATAGTTACCACCTCCAGAGGCACGACCAATTCTTAATAAATTACCATTGCGATCGTATGCTGCCCAAGCTAAATGTTTTGGATCAAAAATGAATGTTTTCTGTTTGCTTGGAGTGCGGTGTGCAGCAAAGTAACCAGGGTGTTTATGTATATACTGTTGGATAGATGAACAACCGGCAAGAATAAGCGTAAAGAATATGGTTAAAATTGCGGTTAGTTTGGTATTTTTCATTTTGTTCCTTAATTTATTTTCTTTGATAAAAGGCGCTTATGTTCTCATATCAAATTCAAGATCGCAAATTGACAAAAACAAACCTCTTAAGGTAAGCTCGTCGCTTTAAATTAAACGAGAGGGCGCTCCAAATGATATTACTTAACTTGCTCGGAATCTCAGAAGCTTATGCAGCCACTGGTACTACTCAATCGCAAGGCGGTTTTTTGTCAATGTTACCTATGTTGGTTATTTTAGTGGCTTTTATGTACTTTGCGGTAATTCGCCCACAAAGCAAAAGAGCAAAAGATCATCGCAATTTAATGGGCTCTTTGAAAGTAGGAGATGAAGTTGTAACTACTGGTGGGATTTTGGGTAAAATAAGTAAAATTGCTGAAAATTTTATCGTATTAGAATTAGCAAAAGATACATCTATCTCAATCCAAAAAAACGCTATCGCAGCGACTTTACCAAAGGGTACAATAAAGTCTATTTAAGATTTAGGGAACAAATTTATGCAAAATCATTATCCCTGGTGGAAGAATTTATTACTTTTTCTGCTTTTTGTAGCATGTTTAATATATGCTGCTCCAAATCTATTCCATGATGATCCGGCTATTCAGATTTCGCCTCGTGGTAGCAATGTAATTTCTGTTGCTACAAAAGGAGAAGTGATAAATGTGTTAAAAAATAGTCAGATACCATACTTGAGAATACAGCAAAATCAAACCGGTCTTTTGGTTAGGTTCGGCGATGGCTCTTCTCAGCTCAAAGCTAGGGATTTACTATCTAGAAAGTTAGGGGATAGTTATATTGTTGCTCTTAATTTAGCATCACGTACTCCGGCTTGGTTAACTTCTATTGGAGCTAATCCGATGAAGCTTGGTCTTGATTTGCGTGGTGGTGTCTATTTCTTAATTAAGGTTGATACTGATGAGCTTGTGAGTTCACATGAAAAAAGTGACATGCATTCTGTTGTAGAAAGCTTACGTGATCAAGGTATCCGTTACGCAGGTATATCTAGATTGCGTGGGGCACATGGTTTCGTTTTGCACTTTCGCGAAGCAAGTAATTTAAGCAAGGCTTATGATTATATTGAAGATAGATTTCCTGATTATCGTTGGACTAAAATCGCCGTTAAAAATCAGCTAGCCATTCAGGCTGTTTTAACCAGGGTTGCTCTAACTAAAGTAATAAATTATGCCGTAGAACAGGCCATGAATACTTTGAATAATCGTGTGAATGCGTTAGGCGTGAGTGAAGCTTTGGTGCAGCGTCAAGGTCAAGATCACATCAGTGTTGAGCTGCCTGGTATCCAAGATACAGCCAGAGCTAAAAACATCATTGGTAAAGTTGCAACTTTGCGCTTTCAGATGGTTGATGAAAATCACGATGTAGATAGTGCTATGGCAGGAGACGTGCCAATTGGTTCCAAAATATATATGCAACATGGACAGCCTGTTCTACTTAAGGATAGGGTGATTTTGCGTGGTAATGCTGTAACTTACGCTTCCGCTGCCTTTGATCAATCAGGAAGACCATCGGTTAATGTTCGCTTGGGTGGTTCAGGGGATGTTGGTTTGTTTAACCGAGTTACAGGAGAAAACGTTGGTAAGGCTATGGCAGTCGTTTATGTTGAAACCAAAGGTGTACCAAAAATCATAAATGGCAAGAAGGTTACTGTTTTTAAAAAATCGGAAGAAGTAATTAGTGTCGCAACTATTCAATCAGCGCTTGGTAACAATTTCCAAATCACGGGACTTGAGAGTGTTAAGTATGCACAAAACTTAGCATTATTGTTGCGTTCTGGAGCCTTGCTTGCTCCTATGCAAATTGTTCAAGAACGCACTATTGGCCCGAGTTTAGGATTGGCTAATATCCACATGGGATTACTATCAATCATAGTTGGCTTTTTAGCTGTAGTTTTGTTTATGCTGTTTTACTACCATTTATTTGGTCTGTTTGCTGATATGGCGTTACTGCTTAATTTGATATTTATCGTGGCTGTTTTTTCGCTGATGGGTGTTACGATGACTCTGCCAGGCATTGCTGCTATGGTATTGACCGTTGGTATGGCGGTTGATGCGAACGTGCTGATCTACGAGCGCATTAGAGAGGAGTTGCGTTTAGGCATAACTCCACAAGCTGCGATTCAGCTAGGTTATGAGCGAGCATTTACTACTATTGTTGATTCAAATGTTACCACCTTGATTGTGGCCTTGGTTTTGTTTGCCCTGGGATCTGGTTCAGTAAAAGGTTTTGCGGTCACTTTGATTGTGGGTCTATTAACCTCAATGGTAACTTCGATTGTTTATACAAGGGCCGTGGTAAATTGGATATACGGTAATAGGTCGGTTAAGAGCTTATCGATAGGTATTAAAAATAGTAAGTAAATGACGGTAAGAATAGGAAAGAATTATGGAATTTTTTAAAACGAATACAAAAATAGATTTTATGCGCCAGCGTAAGTGGGCGGCGCTTTTCTCGTCTATTTTATTTATATTCTCCATCGTTTCCTTGGTGGTGAATGGTCTAAATCTTGGCTTGGATTTTACTGGTGGTTTGCAATTACAAATGCACTATAAGCAACCTGTTAATTTCAGCAAAGTTCGCAATGAGCTGAATAAAGTAGGATTTCCGGAGGCAGTAGTGCAAGCATATGGAACTTCGCAGGATATTATTGTGAAGTTACAACCAAAAGCAAAAGCATCTCGTAGCGCTATCATTAAAAAGGTTACTGCCTCTTTAGTTGGGGCAAAATTACAGCAGGTTGATTATATTGGTCCGGAAATAGGAAAGACTTTAGTGGCCAACGGACTACTTGCGATATTCATATCTCTTATCGCAACTATGGCTTATATTGCGATTCGTTTTGAATATCGCTTTGGTATTAGTTCTACTGTGGCGTTAATTCATGATCCGGTGCTAATTTTGGGTATTTTTTCTTTTTTTCATATTGAATTTAATGTTATCGCGCTTGCCGCCGTTTTAACTGTTATCGGGTTTTCGCTTAATGATACAGTGGTGGTGTATGATAGAGTTCGTGAGAACTTCCGAAAACTAAGAAAAGGGACTTCCGTTGAGGTTCTGAATTTGTCAGTTAACCAAACTCTTTCTAGGACTATTATGACTTCCGGTTTGACCTTGGTTGTGGTTGTGGCTCTGTTTTTGTTTGGCGGACCAACTTTGCGCGGATTTTCTTTGGCATTGATTATTGGTATTGTAATTGGTACTTATTCGTCAATTTATGTGGCAGGTTCTTTGGCTATTATCATGGGGCTTAGTAAACAACATTTGATGCCGCCGGAAAAAGGCCCTGTAGACGACTTGCCTTAATCTTAAAAAAACAAGAGACGCGAAAAACGCGTCTCTCAAGTGGTCCCGCCTTTTGAAGGGCTTGTTTGGTGCATCCTTGCACCTGCCATCCTGGCGTCTCTTCCATGAAGCGCAATTTTCTTGCGCCTAACTTCCATATTCGATGCAGTCCCTGATGTGATCTCACATCTTCGCATCTACTTCCATGTCGGTTGGCATCCTTACCAACCTTTTTCTCCAAGCAAATCCTTATGCCTGGATTAAATTGTTACCAAATCACCATTGTATCTGGGTAACTCTTAATAAATCTGTTTGGCGTAAGTAGCGCCATTTTATGGCAAATAGCGCTGGATACTAACATTCTATCGAAAAGATTTTCGTGTATTTGTGGCAATTGTGCGGCTTTTACGCCTATTTCTCCGGTTATTGGTAGTTCTATTAAACCATGCAATTCTAGTGCTTTTTGGAACCAATCAAAGGGAGTTAAAGGTAATTCTATTAGGCGCTTGTGGTAATCTAGGGCGAGTTCGTAAGCGCTAATTGCAGAAACAAAGATGCTGCCCGCGTTTTTAGTAATTGTTTTAGCGGCAGTTTTAGATAGTAAGTTTTGTTGAGCCACCAATCCGATAAAGCTATAAGTATCCAATAAAATCATAGATTCCATTCCTTGATAACCTTTACACCTTGTAGTTCCTTGTGTTGTTTTAAGGGATCTACAGCTTTACCGGTAGGGGCAAGGTCGGCAATTGGTTTGCCATTACGACAAATGCGCACTGTCTCACCATTGCTTTCGACCTCTGTTAGAAGTTGCGAAAGTTTAGTTTTTGCTTCATGTGTGTTTACTATAATCATATTTTGGTTTTACCAAACTTAGTCAAGCTTAGTCTAGTTTAAATATATGCAAATATTTTGTCAAGGGTTTTTGCAAATAAAAAAGTAAACTAGCTTAGTTTACTTTTTGAAAATGATCGTACTGATCAATACCCTTTAATGGATATTAAAATTCGTTGGCTTTATAGGTTGATTTCTTGTTAAATCATGATGTTATGTTGTATTTTTAGCGCCTTTATTAAGGCTTGCATGCTCTAATCTTGCTTTAATTAAAGTTGCAAGAAGGGCGTGAGGTTAAAAGATTTAACTTAGCTAATTATGACTATGTTTTTATTCTGTTATCGCTTTTTTATCAAAATTGATTATAATCAGCCCTTCATAACATAGAGGAATATTTTTATGAAACTAATAAACAAATTATTGTTTCCAGTAATTATAGTATCTGCGTCCTTGCTTGTAGGCTGCGCTAATACTGCGGCACATGAAAGTACTGGTCAATTTTTTGATAGCTCACTTATGACTACTAAGATAAAAACCAAATTGGCTGATAATTTTGGTGCTAAAACAATAAGTAATGTTTCCGTTAGCACATATAAATCGGATGTGACTTTAAGAGGAACCATGAAAAATCAAGCGCAGATAGCAAAAGCTGCTGCAATCGCTCAAAATACTGCCGGTGTAAAAAGCGTAAACAACCTCTTAAGCGTAAAAAAATAAAAAACAATATTTACCCTTTACAAATAGCTGCAAAAGTGGAGAATGCCACTTATCTTTTTAGCTAATAATTAAAGGGGTTTTAACGCTATGGCACATCAAATGGTAACCTTAGACGGGAATGAGGCCGTCACTCGTATCGCTCATAAAGTTTCAGAAGCTGCGATTATTTATCCAATAACACCATCTTCTCCAATGGGGGAATTATCTGATCAGTGGTCGGCTGATGGTAAAAAGAATATCTGGGGCTCGATTCCTGATGTAATCGAAATGCAAAGTGAAGCTGGAGCCGCTGGTGCACTACATGGTGCCCTGCAAAGCGGGGCATTAGCCACAACATTTACTGCATCTCAAGGTTTGCTGTTAATGATACCTAACATGTATAAGATAGCAGGGGAGTTGACTCCTGCTGTTATCCATGTTGCAGCGAGATCACTTGCGTGCCAAGCCCTTTCTATTTTCGGGGATCACTCTGATGTGATGGCAACGCGTAGCACAGGTTTTGCTATGTTAGCTTCTGGTACTGTGCAGGAGGCTCATGATATGGCTTTGGTTGCGCATGCAGCAACTCTAGAGGCAAGGATACCGTTTTTACATTTCTTTGAAGGTTTTCGCGTAAGTCATGAAGTCAATAAAATCGAATTGATTGATGATGAGCATATTCGTGCCATGATTGATGAAGATTTAGTATTAGCTCATCGCGCGAGATCATTGAATCCTGACAATCCTGTAATGCGTGGTACAGCACAAAACCCAGATGTTTATTTTCAAGGTCGTGAAACTGTTAATCCATTTTATCAATTAACAGCGGGTCTTGCTGAAAAATACATGAAGAAACTTGGGGAGTTGACCGGCAGAAAATATGGTTTAGTTGATTACTTTGGTGCTGAAGATGCTGAGAGAGTTGTTGTTGTTATGGGCTCTGGCGCAGAAGCGGTTAAGCAGGCCGTAGAGCAACTAAACGATGCTGGCGAAAAAGTAGGGTTGCTACAAATACGTTTGTATCGTCCGTTCCCAACCAAGTGGTTCTTAGAAGCTCTACCTAAAACAACCAAGACAATTGCTGTTTTAGATCGCACCAAAGAACCTGGGTCCGAAGGTGAGCCACTTTATAAAGATGTAGTAACAGCTTTAGGTGAGGCCTTATCTAATGGCGAACTGCCGTTTACCAATTTCCCGAAAATTGTTGGTGGTCGTTATGGTTTATCTTCTAAAGAATTTACCCCAGCTATGGCTAAAGGTATTTACGATGAGTTAAAGAAAGATAAGCCTAAAAATGATTTTACGATCGGTATTTATGATGATCTTTCAAATACCAGCTTAGAATATGATGCTAACTTTATTACTGAAGCAGATGATGTAGTTCGCTGTTTATTCTACGGTTTGGGTTCTGATGGTACTGTTGGTGCCAACAAAAACTCTATTAAAATTATTGGTGGTGGCACTGACAATTACGCGCAGGGTTACTTTGTATATGACTCAAAGAAATCTGGCTCTAGAACCGTATCGCATTTGCGTTTTGGACCAAAACCAATTAATTCGCCATATTTGGTGCAATCAGCAAACTTTATCGGAGTTCATCAATTCAACTTTGTTGAAAAGACTGATGTATTAAAGTATGCAGCTGAAAATTCAGTTTTCTTGCTTAATAGTACTTACAGTAAAGATGATGTTTGGCAGCATTTGCCTCGTCAGGTGCAAGAAAAGTTAATTGCTAAGAAAATGAAGTTCTACGTAATTGATGCTTATAAGGTTGCAGAAGCCGCCGGTATGGGTAGTCGTATCAATACCATCATGCAGACTTGTTTCTTTGCACTAGCTGGTGTACTGCCAAAAGATGAAGCGATTGCTAAGATTAAAGAGGCAATCAAGAAGACTTATAGTAAGAAGGGCGAAGAAATAGTGCAGAAGAACTATGCTGCTGTTGATCAAACTTTGGCACATTTATATGAAGTTGACGTGCCGAGTAGTGTGAGTGATGATGCTAAAGAGTTGCCACCTGTTGTATCAGGAGAAGCTCCTGAATTTGTGCGCAATGTAACTGCCATGATTATGGCTGATCGAGGAGACGAATTGCCTGTTAGCGCTATTCCAAATGATGGTACCTATCCTACGGCTACAACTAAGTGGGAAAAACGCAATGTTTCTTTAAATGTCATGCACTGGGATGAAGAGGCTTGTATCCAGTGTGGTAAGTGTTCTTTGGTGTGTCCACATGGTGTTATTAGAGCCAAACGTTATGATAAATCAGCATTGAATAACGCTCCAGAAGCTTTCCAATGTGCGGCAGTTCGAGGCAAAGGTAATGAAGATCAGCGCTTTACTTTGCAGGTATATTTAGAAGATTGTACCGGATGTGGCTTATGTCATGAGGTATGTCCTGCTAAGAATAAAGAGAATCCTGAGCTTAAAGCTATTAATTTGGTAGAAAAAGAGCCAATTTTAGAGCAAGAAAGAGCAAATATTGAGTTCTTTGAAAAATTGCCTAATGTTGATCGGACTGAAATCAACAGCGGTTTGATTCCTAATGTTCAGTTCTTAGAACCATTGTTTGAATTTTCTGGTGCTTGCGCCGGTTGTGGTGAAACGCCGTATGTAAAATTGGTTAGCCAATTGTTTGGTGACAGGATGTTAGTTGCCAACGCTACTGGTTGTTCATCTATTTACGGTGGTAACCTGCCAACCACACCTTGGGCTAAAAATGCCGAGGGTAGGGGGCCTGCTTGGTCAAACTCCTTGTTTGAGGATAATGCCGAGTTCGGTTACGGATTCCAAATCACCCAGCAGCAGCATGCCAAGCAAGCTAAGGAATTTGTTGAAAAATTGAGTGATAAAATAGGTCAAGAATTGGCCCGTGAGATTGTTGGTCATATTAATGATCGTGATGATGCTGGCATTAATGCTCAACGTGCTAGAGTAAAAGAGCTAAAAGCTAAGTTAAAAGGGGCAAAAGACATCGATTCAGTACAGCTTTTGTCCTTAGCCGACAATCTAGTATATCGTTCAGTTTGGATTATGGGCGGTGACGGTTGGGCTTATGATATCGGTTATGGCGGCCTGGATCATGTGCTAGCAACTGGTAGAAATATCAATGTGTTGGTAATGGATACTGAAGTATATTCTAATACTGGAGGTCAGGCATCTAAGGCAACTCCGCTTGCTGCGATTGCTAAATTTGCCGCCGGTGGTAAGAGAACTCCAGAGAAGGATTTAGGTTTGATGGCTATGGCTTATGGTTATGTTTATGTTGCCCAGATCTCTTTGGGAGCCAATCCAGTGCAAGCACTGAAGGCTATTAAAGAAGCTGAAGCCTTTGATGGCCCATCTTTGATTATTGCTTATAGTCACTGTATTGCTCATGGTATTGATATGCGCCATGGTTTGGATCAGCAGCAATTAGCCGTTCAGTCCGGTATGTGGCCAATTTATCGTTATAATCCAGCCTTAAGAGGTGAGGGCAAGAACCCATTGATTTTAGATTCTAAGGAACCAACTATTCCAGTAAAAGATTATATCTACAATGAGGTTCGCTTTAAGTCGCTCTTAAAAGCACACCCAGAAGTTACTGATGAATTGCTTCACGAATTAGAAGCTGAAGTCACCCGCCGTCTGGACTTATACAAGAAATTGGCTAGTTAATAGCTTCTAAACTTTATACCAAGAGTATCGAAGAGTTGCTATTTAGCGCTCTTCGATTACTTTTAACCATTAAGCTGGCGCCATTATAGCCGCTGTTGGTCTTGTTATGCTTTCCTCCATTGAATCTCTGCTATATTGTTCTTCCATGGATATACTACTACTGCCGTCATCTAATGGTTTTGAGAAAAATGATTGCTTACATATAGAAGATAGCGCATGAGTGGTGTTTTGTAATTTTTCAACCCTTGGTGATCCACTATTTGATTCAAACCAATCCGAGTGAAACCAAAATGACTCATGTTCATCCATGGTTATATATCGCACGGCTAGTGTTATTATGCAAATGCTCATAAAGAAGTTTATTATAGAGCAGGTCAAAGTGTTGAATTGCTCTTTATTAACCGCATTGTAGACTTTGTCTTGAAAGTCACTATTGAAGCGCGGATTAAATACATAGTCTTTAACCTCTCTTTCTAAAACATCTACAGCTCTCCTAAAGGAAGGTCTTTCTGCTCTAGAAGTGAGTCTTGCTACTTCGCGTATTGATGAAATTTCTTCATCAATTATTTTATCTATAGTGCTAACCTGTAAAAAAGTTGTAGCGAATTTTTCTGAAACTTCTTTTTCTCTTTCTCTTCTTTCTTTGTCTGGTACTATGTGATGGTATAGTGATACAGCAGCATTAATTTTTTCTGTTTTCTCATCTGATAGCTGATAACTATCAGACTCTATTAAGTTTAGGGCTGAGCTTAGTTGCGTTATAAATCCACACAAATAAGGGCCTTCATCGTCATTTGCTAATAGTTCGGCAAATATTTCAGAGTTCATAATTCTTTCTATTTTCTGAAAATTTTTTTTCGCAAGTTTTAACTCATTAGTTGTGCAGCATATTTGTAGTAAAACGGCAAAAATCCTTAGCTGTTCGTATGTATGACAAATACGGCCTTCGTCTCTAAGTTCGTTGTCTACCGCAAATATTGCTTCACTAATTAGTTTAACATTATTGCGTATTTCCTTGAATTCACCTTTGATGTCTTTAGCGCAAAGATTCATAGTATCACCAAGCTTATTAACTGCCATAATGGATCTGCTAATTTTATACTTTACTTTTTTGCTAAGCTTATCTTGGTGATTTTCCTGCTTCATTTTGCTGATTTGTAATGGTAGTGACTGAGTGATGATCTTAGATATGTCGTCACTTAATTCTGTTTGTTCTGAATCAGTTAGAGCGTTTATGAGAAAGTGCAGTGGGTTTTCTTCATGACCGCCTATCAAAGTTCTTAAATTCTTTTTTTTATCAATAGCCAATGGTATTTCCTCTTCAGACAATGTGACTACTTGGCTTAATTCAGACTCAAGTTTTCTGATTTTTTTAGGGCTTGATATAAGCTCCTCTTGGAGTGGGAGTGATAAACGGCTATTACTTCTAGACAGCATAGTCATACGACTCTTAGGTAGAGCCTCTTCATCATCAGGCGAAAAGGCTTCAAGGCTACCAATAGATTTTGATCTACTAAAGAGCGTTGTTAATTCTCTTATCGTTTCTGTCTTTGATTTGATTGATGCAGAAGAAAACCGCTCTTTTTGTGACTCTTTTAGTACTCTCCTTAGGGCAGCTATGGCTCTTTTTAATTCTTTTGGTTGGTCTTTAAAATAGTCTTTGATGCGTTCTGCTAGAAACTTTGTCTCATCGTCGATTGTTATTTCTGTTGAGGTGGCAAAATTAGGTCTAGCTATGTCTAAGTCACGGAGCAATTGCGCAAATATTATCTTAAAATCGTAAAATAATCGTGTTCTTTCTTCTCTACTAAGCTTTTTGTTGCTTGCACCATGAATTTTTTCAATCATATCAGCGATATTGAGATAAGCTTGAGTATCAAAAAATTCGTACTCACGCCTCAATTCATCCATTAAAATTGCCATGACTTTCTCCTCCTTGGTTAGTCATATTTTTGTTAAATTGTAATCACAACATCATAATTATCATAAAAAATTGGAATTGTTTTTTGTCGTTGGGTTATTTGGTCGTATTCATACCTATAATACGGCCTAGATTGCCGTATCTTTATAGACGCTTGTTGCGTTGTAATTGGGCTAGACCCTCCGTATCTCTTTCTTATGATTGAAGTAGGGATTGCGGTTTTTTTGATAAGAGCGAAGAGACTAACGATCTTTTTTGTTAACTTGTTTGCAAGAGGGGATTTAATCCCTGCTTTATCAAGTGCTTTTTTAAGTTTGACTAACTCTCCCTTTAGTCGGCTTGTATCAGCAGAACCGAATCCAGATTGATAAGAACTCTTTAGATCACGTTGAATTTTCTCTAATTTTTTTTCAATTTTTTGCAAAAACTTTTGTTGATTTTCGGATGATGAGTCATCTTTCTTTTCAATAAAGTTGGTAAGGTCTCGCATATTTTGGAGCATTTTTTCAACAGCTGGATCTACTTTATTTGCTCCTGAGGCATCATCCAAATCATCAAAAAACTTATCAAACTCATCCAAAAATTTGGCTATTGAATTTTGCATGACCTTCTCCTCCTTGGGTCAGTCATATATCGCTGAATCCTAAGCGATATTATATTTTATGTTGCTTTTACTATTTCAAGGTAGCTTGCATTCTAGCTAGAATGTATCTTGTGTCAGTAACAACGAAAGAATCGGGATGTAATTCCCTGGTTTTTGGAGCCTTCTTGGCTTTCCATTTGATTTTAATCATGACAAACCTCCTTTTTTGATTTGACTGTCATAGTTCCATCTACACTGTCAATTCTATTCGATTTATCTGTCGAGGTCAATTTCTTTTAAGATTTCCTTAAGAAAACTCATGCCATAAGGCGAACTGAGGAATGTAAACACCTGTTTTTATTGGATAATTAGTTGTGTTTTGCATGGCTTTTTTATAAGCAAAAAGCTGTTTTTTATAATTAGATAGGTTCTCGGTTAAGTATTTTTGCGAATCTACAGTTCGCATTGGTGCTGTTTTGTAGTCAACAATCCAGCAAATATCTTTATCTACGAAGGTTCTGTCTATAATTAAATTATTGTTATTAGCTCGACTTAGTTGATATTCGCTATAAGATGCCTTATGTTTTGAATTTAAAATCCATCTACCACGTTTGTCTTTTAGTGCTCTATTGATTGTTTTTTCAATAAATTGAAGTTGCTCATTAAGATCAATGTAGTTGCCAAGTTGGATCAGCTCATTACGCCATCTTTTATTAACGTTCCAGCTTAATTGCAGATCGGTATTTTTTGATAGTTCTGCTAAAATCTTGTGAATTATTATGCCTATATTGCGACTCGTGTGATCTATTTCTTCATTGCATTGCTTTTTCCCGGCTCCATTGTTTTTTGGTGTGGAAAGTGGTTTTGTTATGATGGTTTGTTGAAATGACGACTTCGTTTTTGCTGGGTGATTCGTTGGCAATGGAGTTCTGTTTTTGGGTTTGCTTGTTGGTGTCGATGTTATGGGTGTGAGATATGCAGACCACACAGGAGTTAGTTCTTTTAAAAGAGAGCCTTTTTGTGGGTTTTTGTAGTCGGTGGCAAGAAGGTGTACACCTTTTTTTGCTCTCGTAATTGCTACGTATAATAAGCGAGTTAATTCATTGTGTAACTGCTCATTGCGCAAAAACTTTAAGTAAGTATAAATTTCTTTATTGTTACCGCTTTTGTTGGGAATTGCTGAAAGCAAGAATGGTGCTTCTGTCCATTGTAATAAGGCATTCTCATCACTTCGTGGTGCGTGATTTAATCCAGGAATGATGACGTGATCAAACTCTAAGCCCTTTGCTTTGTGAATAGTCATCAGTTGTACTGTTTTAGGTTGATCTTTTGCTGGTTCCGCGTCCGCATATAAGTTCTCTAAATTATCGAGAAGTTTTGTCAAATCTATTGTAGCGTTTTCTTCAAGCTTTAATAGCAGTTGAAAGTAGTTATGAGCAATTAAAGCTTCCGTTTTGGACGCTAATTTATCTTTTCCGTCGAGAGCCTCCCAAGCTTGCTTGACAATAGTTGCCACGCTGGTAAATCTTGGGAATAGTATAGCTTTTTGTAAGATTTGAGATGTTTTTTTTATTGTTATTTGACTCTTTTCGCTTAATTTTAACAATAATTCTGGTTGTTGTAGTATGTTTAGAATGGTTTCTTGCGCATCAAGACTTGCGATTTTAAGTAAATCGTCAAGCTTAATATTGCAGCATGGGCCGCGCAGCAGAGCCAGCCAGCTCGTGCGGTCTGTTGGGTCAATAATGCTTTTGGTTAGAGCAACAAGATCCTGAATTAAATGATTTTTTGTGAGTTTATCAATGGATACTGCTTGATAGTAAATTCCATTGTTACGTAGTTCTCTTATTGTTTCGTCAAGATGATTTCTATACCGTGCTAAAATTGCGACCGATGCATTTGGATTCTCGTTGTATATTTCATTTAATATTTCGATGACTTGCAGGGCTTCGCTACTATGGTCTTCTTCGTCTATTCCATAGCAAGCAATTTTTGCGCTATATTGTTTTATACCGCAGGCGCTTTTATAACTAATGGCCCCTGTATACACATCGTCATTCTTAGGCATTATTTTACTAAAAACTTCATTAAACCAATCAACAAGTTTACTTGAGCTTCTGAAGTTGCTTGTTAGCGCTACATAGTTAAGTTTTATATTTGATATTCCTTGCTCTTTAGCACGCAAAAATAAACCAACTTTTGCTTCCCGGAATTTATAAATAGACTGCATTGGGTCGCCAACTAAAAATAGTGTGTGTTCATCTTCAGGCAACCAGTTGCTAGTTAATTTTTCTAGAAGTTGGTATTGAATGACGGATGTATCCTGAAATTCGTCAACCAGGATGTGTTTGAGTTTATAGTCTAGACTCAATGCTAATTCTGATGGGTTGTATTCACTCAGGCTATTTAGAGCTTCCATAGCTATTGCGTTATAATCAACTCCGTTTTTATCTTGAAAGGTTATGTTTAGATAAGCTGCAGCATTTTTTAGCATTTCAATGAGGTGGATGATTAACCGCCATTCTTCTTCACTGTATTTGCTCGGAGGGCTATTTTTTATATGAATAAGAGCATCCACAAAAGCTTTATTTTTGGCAAGCTTAGTTAGCATTGAAAGCATCCTTGTTTTCATGCTTAAAAATAGTTCCTGTTCCTCTTTATTTTTCGAGCTACTAGGGGATGGAAATCCGTTTTTGGCGTTTACAGTTTTGCGTATTGATCCACTTTTGTTGAGGCAAAGATTAGCTATAGATTGCCAACTAGAGGTAGAAGTTTGATTTGCAAAATTAGTTAGATGCTGTAGTTCTAGAATATCGTTTCTATCAAATAGTTGTTCGCAGTGATTAATGTTATTTTTAATGATTTCTTGAAGGGATTTTTCCATTAAATTGCGCAATTTTTCTTTTTTCAAATCAGAGTTTATTATGTAAGGCAACCATTGTTCGCGTTTAGCTAACATTTTTGCAATTAAGCTTTCCAAGCGTTCATAGTTGTTATCCAAGTGAAAGAGTAAGTTCTTAAGGGAGGATTGGTATCGCGTCTTTTCTTTTAAGGTTTTTATTAGTTGAAATGCGGCTTCATGATAGGTTGCTTTAACGCTACCTTCAGGTAGGAGATTTCTCAGGTTTTCAGATTTACTAGTTAGAGATGTATTGTTAGCTAAATTGTAGCTAAAGCTATCAATTGTTTGAATGCACAATTGATTGGGGTTGAGTAATATCTTTTTTATTTTTAAGTTTTCATTTTGTTCTATTTTAAGCTTTTCTAAAACCCTGTGTTGCATTTCGCTAGCAGCTTTCTTGGTGAATGTTATAGCTAAAATTTCTTCTGGATTATCAATGTGTTTTAATAGTAAATTAAAGTATCGATTTACAAGTAAGGTGGTTTTGCCAGAACCGGCTGCTGCCTGTACTATAAAGGATTTAGTAATGTCTAGGCAGTTATCGCGCAATGCTTGATCGCTTATATGACTCATAAAAAAATTATGAGCTAAATTGTTCATACAATAAAGTGGTTTTTTCAGGTATTATCCAAAACACCATGAGCGAGAGAAGTAAATTTTTTGGAAGTACGTTAATTATATCAGGCACGGCATTGGGAGCTGGTATGTTGGCATTACCATTAGTTGGGGCTGCGTCTGGATTTATTTTATCTACTACAATTTTGTTGGCAATATGGGCCTTAATGATTTGTACAGCACTTCTTATTTTAGAAGTTAATCTAGCTTTTAAGCCATATAAAAACAACTTTTCTACTATGTCGGGAGCGCTTTTAGGCCCCGTTGCAAAAATGGTGACTTGGATTATTTCTTTAGGTCTGCTTTATTCACTAGCAGCAGCGTATATAGCAGGTGGTGCTTCTTTAATTTCAACAGCGTTCACTTCAATATTAGGGTTTGTTGTCCCAGAATGGTTATGTGCATTACTTTTTACTATTGTGCTAGGTGGGGCCGTTTTTTGGAGTACGAAAGCGGTAGATCATTTGAATCGCGGACTTTTGAGCGTCAAAGGAGTATTGCTGATAGTGACCATTACTTTACTAATGCCACACGTTAATGTTAACAATCTAGCTCGTTTGCACGGTAGTGTGAAGTATGTGCTTGCTTGTGCGCCGATATTTTTGTGTTCTCTAGCATTTCATCACGTTATTCCTAGTCTTAGTAATTATGTGGGATCAAAGCCTCGCACTTTAACGTGGGTTATTATTTGTGGTGCAAGCTTACCTGTTGCGATCTATATTCTTTGGCTTATTGGTGCTTTAGGAATTGTACCAATTATCGGAAACAAAAGTTTTACGTCCTTAGCTCAGCAACATGGTTCGGTGGGTGAGTTTGTACAGCTTTTGATTGCTATCACAAATAGCAAATTTGTCGGTAGTTTTATTAATGGTTTTACAAATATAGCAATGACTACGTCTTTTCTTGGGGTGACTTTAGGGTTGTTTGATTTTTTGGCTGATGCATTTAAAAGGGCAAACCATAGGGTTGGACGTCTTCAAACGGCATTACTTACTTTTATTCCGCCACTAATATTTGCATTTCTTTATCCAAAAGGTTTTGTGGTAGCTTTGGGTTATGCCGCAATTTTTGTTGCCATATTGCAGATTATTATGCCGGCGCTAATGGTATTAAGGCTTAGAAGTAGTGCTAATTTTTCATCACCATTTCGGATGGTAGGTGGGACGCCACTGCTTGTTATTATTTTGTTATCTGGCGTACTATTAGTGGGCTTACAGCTTGCTAATGCTTTCCATATGTTACCGGTATTGTAATGATGGTTAGAATTTAAAAGTTTGCCCTTGTTTTACAAAGCCTAAAAACCCTTTTTCCTTGGTTTCTTTTGCGCTTGGTACATCAGAAGCATTGTAATGGTAGAGCCACATTTTTTCTTTTATATGTTTAGGAAGATTAATCAAATCATCAAACGCGGCGTGTACGCCGCTAGGAAATTGTCCGGTTTCGCAATCGTGAAAGATAATATCTGCTTTTTCGTAGATAGGCATTAGTCTGTCTGGTGTATATTGTGTATCGGCGGTTATGTAAATATTTTTATCATTGATATTAAAAAAGAGTCCGAAACATGGCGCTTCCTTTTTATTGTCATATATGTGCATAGCAGAAATTAAATCAAATTTGATTCCTTCCCAGGTGAACTCTTTATCAATAGCTTCTAAATTGAAATAAGTCTCTAAGTTAACATTAATATCTCTTAAAGTTCTAAGTCCACCTGCAAGAGATGTTTCCCACAAGATTTTTGCCAATTTTTCGTTTATGTAGAGAGTTGGTTTGTGCTTTTTTGGGTTGAAGTATGATGTGAGGGCTAGTCCTTCAAGGCCACCGATATGATCAGCGTGTAGGTGACTAATGTATACTTGATCAATGTCTTGATAGGAGAGCCCAGCGTCTCTTAGTGCGAATCTTATATCAGAACCGCAGTCAATTAAGAGTTTTTTGTTTTTAGGGGTTACCAGCAACATGTTAGAGTGATAAACACCTTCTGTTGCAAAAGCAGAGCCGGTACCAAGAAATGTTAAAGAATAACTCATATGCTTCCCTCCGGGTTATAAGATTTTTTTCTTATCCTAAAAAAAGCATTGTACATAAAAATATTTAAAAGATCGACTAGATTGGCTTTTAGTCAGAAACTTTAATCGCAACACCCCCCAGTAGGCTGGGGGGTGATTGTGTTACAAACATTTATATCAAGTAAAAAAGATGTAGCACTTAGAGCTCTAAGGGACTATTGTCTTCTGTTACTGAGTTTGGTCCAGCACCAGCATCAAGTCTAGAGCAACCAAATGAACGACCAAATATACCAAATTGAGCTAAAGCATCTGCCGCATTTCTTTCCCCAGCGCGACGGGGACCAATATCAAACCAAGAGCCTTTTTGCTTCTTAATTTCAGCGGCATTATCAGTTTCTTCTCCTGACGAAGGAAGATCTCCAAAATCTGGTCCTAACCGAGTATATATAGCGCTTGTTTTTCGTCTTTGTTCAATTTTAGCGCTATGATCTTTATAGGCTTTAACAGCGACTAATCCGATAACGCAAGCTGCGCCTATTACAAGAGCTATTGGACTAGAAAGAGCGGCTACAATCGCAACTCCCATCAAAGCTTTAGCTACAACAGTAGCAGCCAATGCAAGTAATACGCCATTTAGGGGTTAATTGTCCAAACGCACGAAATTTCCGCCAATACCTCTCCAACCCTTGCTGCGCCTAGCTTTCACCGCTTAAATTGATTTCC
>JAFGXA010000007.1 GCA_016936855.1 Gammaproteobacteria bacterium
AACTAAAACAAAATTTAATGAGAAATTATATGATAGATCAATTAAAAAATAAGGAAACTAAAATGTTTTTCGCGTAAGTCCTGTGATTAAATTCAAGCTTGGCGAAATTGATTTTAAGTGGCGCATTTTGCTGCATAATCTCGTTATTTTATGACGAGATTTTTCGAGCACAATACCGGGTTTATTACGACGTATATTCAAATAGTTTGACGACTTTTTGTACGCCGGATACTTTGCGAGCAATATCGACAACTATTCTTGCTTGTTTGCGTGATGTGAGCCCCATAAGGTAGACCGTACCGTTTTCAGTCACAACTTTTACTTTTGTAGAATCTAATTTTGGTTTGGCTAAAAGTTGAGTGCAAACTTTAGTTGTTATCCAGCTGTCACTAGATCTAGTTAATGTTGATGATGGCGCTTCAATAGTTACTCTGTTATAGACTAATTTTACGTTAGGGATATGTCTTACGATATCAACTGCTTTTGACCTTAGGGCAGCTGTTGGAGCTTGCCCTACTAATAAAACCACTCTGTTATAAGTTGCAACTGAGAGATGGCATTCATATTTTATAGCGCGATCAGCATTTAGTTTTGTTTCTGCTCGATAGCTAATATTGCGGTCCCTTAGAGTTTCTTTGAAATTGTGATTTTTTGGCATTAGGGGAGCGCAGCCTGCTAATAAGAGTAAGCAAGATGATAGGCAGAAAACGGATAATGATTTTTTCATAATCTATTCCTCAGTAAACATAGTTTTTTCTATGTAGTCACACAGACAATGTATGAGTAGTATGTGTAGTTCTTGGATTCTTGGCGTAGTCGCAGTTGATGGCGCGCGCAATTCAATATCGTTTTCATGCAAAATATTAGATATTTTACCGCCATCTTTGCCGGTTAACGCAAGAATTCTTATGCCCTTTTTATGGGCCATTTTTATCGCAGATATTACGTTTGCAGAGTTTCCGCTGGTTGATATGGCTAAGAGAGCATCGTTTTGGTTTGCCAAACTTGATATTTGCTTAGCAAAAATTTCTTCATAGCCGTAGTCATTAGCGATTGCGGTTATTGTGGCAGAATCTGCGGTTAAAGCAACCGCAGGTAGGCTTGGTCTATCAAATTGAAAGCGGTTTAAGAGTTCTGCCGCAAAGTGCATAGCATCACAGGCCGAGCCGCCATTACCACAACTTAAGATTTTACCGCCATTTCTCAGGGAGTTGACCAACAAACTGCCCGCGTTCATGATTTTCTGAGATAGTTCATGTTGAGCTATTAGTTTTGTTTCAACACTGCGTTGAAACGCTTCTTGAAGATGTTTGGTGCTATACATACCCGCTATTCTACCCAAAAAGCATCTTTGATCCAGTGATATTTGTTGTTATTTTCTTTATTTTTTACGCTGACCACATCAAAGCGGCAAGGGCATTTTCCGTATAATTTTTTTTGTTGCAAATAAAATTTAGCGGTGCGAATGATCTTACGTTGCTTATTCGGAGTCACGCTATCAGCGCCATCTCCGTATTTATCTCTTTTACGGAAGCGTACTTCAACAAACACTAGGTAGTCTTGGTCACGCATTATGAGATCAATTTCGCCACACTTGCATTGAAAATTATGCTCGATTAATTCTAATCCGTGCTGTTTTAGATAAGATGCAGCCTTCTCTTCTTGCTGCTCGCCGAAGATCCTAGTCGAAATTTGTGAGTTTTGTTCTGCCATTTTCTATCTTTGTCCATAATAGTTTGCGATAAATATGTTGATATTGATCAAGATAGAAGATTCCAGTGGCGCCTTCAATACCGGAATTTGGATTTTGTAGCAGCTTATTCAGGTTTAATGTTAGGTAGTACGCGTCAACGCCTAATGCATATAATTTTGTATGATAGTGAAATGACATGGGCCAGTTTTTACTTATTTCAGCTTTTAAAGCAGCTAGAGTTGGGGGTAAATCATTATTGTTTTTCAATACCCACGGCATGTCCGCAAATGAGACGCCGTTTAAGTCGCTATTTAATCCTGGGTTTTCAATGCCAGAGTATATTGATGATGTTGCATATACTGGAATTTTACCAGCGTAATAAAATTTTAAAATTGGCACAATTTCTCGTGCTTGGTTTGGCAGAGAAACCAGCAGAATAGCACTTATATCTTGTCGTATTTGCGGCACGAATTTGAAGTTTTTTCCGATTATGCGCTTTATTTCACGTGCATCTTTATAGCTAGTATTTATTTGCAATGTTTGTTTTATTTTTCGAGTAAACTGATTTCTATTTTGATATTTTATAGTATCCAGTATTTTGCCACCTGAGGCTTGCCAATGTTTGGCTAATATCGTTGCTTGTAGCTTACCCCAGCTATTATCTGGAGCTATTATAAGAGCGTTGCCTGGGTTTTGTTGCCAAGCATGATTGGCTAATTGGTTTACTTCGTCTGGAGTAAATAGGCCGAATTGATAGAAATTTTTGGCGTAATTGCTAGTAAAATTATCGACTGTATTAAGCGCTAAAGTTGGAACTTTGATATCTGCTTGATCTAACAATTTAGCAACATTCTTTTTTATAAGAGGGCCCACCACAAATCGAGCACCATTTGCGATAGCTTGCATGTAGTTGTCAACTATATTACCTTGATTGCTGTCGATGAAGTTAATGGATGTTGTGCTTTGTCCTTGTTTTAAAGAGTAATAGTAGGCGGCAAGGAATCCGTTGCGGATTGCATTGGCGTCAGGCGCCAAAGGTCCTGTTAAAGGTAATAGCACGGCTACGGTGTTGGGGTGTTCTTCGGCAACCGTAAAGGGTGATGGGGCAGGTGCGTGGCTACAGCCGCTAAGCAAAAATGCCACCAAACTAAACAATATAATAATAAATCGCATTAATTATGACCAAAATAGTTGAAACTCAAGGTGTACTATACATCGTTGCTACCCCAATTGGCAATTTGGCCGATATTTCTTTGCGGGCATTAGAGGTTTTAAAAGAAGTGGATTTAATTGCCGCAGAGGATACGCGTCACAGCAAATTATTGCTTAACAATTATAGTATAAAAACTAAGCTAACAGCCCTACATGAACATAATGAAAGGCAGCAGTTAAAGACAGTTTTAACAAAGCTCAAGCATGGGGAGAATATAGCGCTAATTTCTGATGCTGGTACGCCGCTTATCAGTGATCCTGGATTTCCTTTGGTTCAAGCCGTAAAGGATGCGGGAATTAAAGTAGTGCCAATTCCGGGTGCGTGTGCGGCAATAGCCGCGTTGTCCGCTGCAGGAATGCCAACTGATCGTTTTATTTTTGAAGGGTTTTTGCCGGCTAAAGCTGGCGCCAGAGAACAGCGTTTGCAGGCGCTAGAGCATGAAGTTCGCACCATGATTTTCTATTTGTCTCCACACAGAATTTTTAAAGTTTTATCTGATATGCAAGCGGTTTTTGGCAGTGATAGAGAAGTAGTTGTAGCCCGAGAATTAACCAAAAAATTTGAAACAATCAAGAAAGACAATATAGCAAACATAATATCTTGGTTGACAAATGATTCGAATCAGCAAAAGGGTGAGTTTGTGTGTTTAGTCGCAGGAGCTGTTGTTGATGAAAATGCATTAATGCAAGAATCTGAACGAATTTACAAAATTCTGCGCGAAGAATTATCACATAAACAGGCTGTAGCATTGGCGGCAAAAATCACAGGTATAAAAAAAAGCAAATTATATAATTTGATGTTATCACCCGATCAAGTCGTGTGATGACATTGGCGGTAATTGGTAATGTGCCAACTAAATTTAAACAAATCGCGCGGTTAAATTAGTCAAACGTTCTTGAACATTAACATTTTTAACAGCCATAGCTATGGCTTTTTTTTGACCTATTAATACTACTAATTTTTTGCCTCTTGTCATGCCTGTATATAATAAATTGCGAGCCAATAGCATGTAATGTTGCATGGCAAAAGGAATAATTACTACAGGATATTCTGAGCCTTGGCTTTTATGAATGCTAACGGCATAGGCCAAACCTAATTCATCCAATTCGTTGAAGTCATAGCTTACAATGCGCTCATCAAATTTAACTAATAACTCTTGGTTTTCAGAATCAAGTTTAGTTATTTGGCCAATGTCACCATTAAAGACTTCTTTGTCGTAATTATTAATTTGTTGGATTACTTTGTCTTTAGGTGCAAAAGTATATCCAAAACGTGTAACTTTTTGTTTCGGATTTGGGTTTAAGCGTTTTTGTAGTTCTATGTTGAGGCTGCGAGCACCAAGGCCACCACGGTTCATGGGAGATAAGACTTGAATATCAGCTAAAGGATCAAAGCCAAAGCGCTTAGGTATGCGCTCTGCTACCATATATAAAATTTTGGCGTGAATATCTTCAGCATCATCTGAATTGATTAAATAAAAATCACTTTTTTTGTCGTTTGCTGAAGAAATAGGGTAATTGCCTTGGTTTACCAAATGAGCATTAGTGATTATTTGTGAGCCTTGAGCCTGTCTAAAAATTTCAGTTAGGAACACGGTTGAAACTTTTTCCGTTTTTATTAGGTCTGCCAATACTGTACCAGGTCCTACTGATGGTAATTGATCTCTGTCGCCAACTAATAGTAAAGCAGCTTGATGTGGGATAGCTTTCAATAAATTGTTCATTAAAACAATATCAAGCATAGACGCTTCATCTATGATAATTAATTGTGCATCTAATTTATTATGTTGATTGTGTTTAAAGGCAAATTTTTTTGGATCAAAATCTAGTAATCTATGAATTGTGGTTGCTGTGTGACCAGTTGTTTCTGATAATCTTTTAGCAGCGCGTCCAGTAGGGGCTGCTAAATAGACTTTACATTTTTTAGCTTTGGTTATTTTTAGAATGCTGTTGACTATAGTGGTTTTACCAACGCCAGGACCACCTGTAATAATGCTAACTTTATTGGTAAGACAGCTTTTTATGGCTTCTTTTTGGGAGTCAGATAGCTGAATTTTATTTATCTTTTCGCTCCAAGCAATGGCTTTTTTTGTATTTATTTCTCCCCATGGTGCAGCTCCTTTTTGTAATTTTTTAAATTGTTTAGCAACAGATAATTCAGCTTGATAGAGAGATACTAAAAATAAAGCATTTTTTCCATTTATTTCTTCTAGTTTTAAATTGTCACTATTAATTTCTGTTTGAATGGCGTCTTGAATTAATGCTTCAGGTACTTCTAATATTTTCTCAGTTTGTTTTATTAGCTCATCTTTATACATAGCACAATGCCCAGACGATGCTTGTTGTTGTAAAACATGGCGAGTGCCAGCTTGTGCGCGAATCAAAGAGTTTTTCGCAATACCCAATTTTTCAGCGATAGTGTCAGCCGTTTTAAAGCCTATACCGTGGATATCAACGGCTAAGCGGTAAGGATTTTCTTGTACTTTATCTATTGCGTTGTCGCCATAAGTTTTATAAATGCGTACAGCTCGTGCGGTGCCAACTCCATGGGATTGCAAAAACACCATTATTTCTCTGATAACTTTTTGCTCCGCCCACGCTTGAGTTATGGCCTGCATGCGTTTTTTGCCGATGCCCTCAAGCGTGGTTAATCTTTCTGGTTTTAGCTCAATTACGTTAAATACATCAATACCAAATGCCTTAATTAATCGTTTAGCAAAATGAGGGCCGATGCCTTTTATCATGCCGGAGCCTAAGTATTTTTCCATGCCTTCCAATGTTGATGGAGGAATTATCTTTAAGTGTTCAGCTTTAAATTGTAGGCCATATTGCTTGTTATTATGCCAAATGCCTTGAGCTTCGATAAATTCACCGGGTGATATGTGCGCGGTATTGCTGGTTAGCGTAATCAGGTCTTTATGTCCTCGAGCTTTCACTTTTAATACGCAAAAACCACTTTCTTTGCTATGAAAAGTTATGCGTTCAACGCTGCCAGATAGTTTGTCTTGGTGTTTATTCACGCTAAATATTGTATGGTTTTTATCTCTGTAATCGCAATACCTGTGATCTAATGGTGACCAAGGTTGCGAGATTTCATGCCCTTATATAAATTATTCTCGATTTGCTCAAGAGATACATTTTTAGTTTCTGGGACTAAGAAGATTACAAAGCATAGGCCGATAAAAGTACTAACTGCATATAATAAATAAGCATTACCAAAGCCAAAGGTGCTGGTGATAGTCAAAAAGCTTGCCGAAACTAGCATATTAAATCCCCAGTTGGCGCAACTGGCAACGGCCATACCAAGATTACGGACATTAAGTGGAAATAATTCTGACATAATGATGTAAGCAATGCCGCTGATGCTGATGGCAAAGAAGGCTATTAGCATTAGTGCCGAACATAATGTTATCCAGCGAAAATCATAGCCGAGTAAATGGTGATAAGCCGCAGCCATAGTTAATTGGCATAACACAATACCACCAAGTCCGATATAAAGTAATTTCTTGCGACCTAAACTATCGACAAACCAAATGCCAAATAATGTTGCAATAACATTAATGGCTCCAGTTGATACTGAGGCTAATATTTGAGTTGATGCAGAAGCGAATCCAGCGGCTTTGAAGAGAGTCGGTGCGTAATAAAAAATCGTATTAATACCCGTTAATTGTTGGAAAACAAAGAGTCCAAAGGTAATAATTATGAGTGGTCTTATTTTTTTCGATAAGAGTAAGCTTATATTGCCATTAGAGCGAGCAACACTCTCCAGTATGTTGCTAATTTCATCTGAAATGTTGTTATTACCGCGTAATTTACGCAAGTTTTCTTCGGCTTGTATTTTTCGTCCTTTAAGAAGCAGCCAGCGGGGGCTTTGTGGTAAAAACATCATACCTACGGCAAGTAATAGGGAGGGAATTAATCCTACTGCAAACATAGCTCGCCAATCACCGTAACTTGCAAATAAATAATTGATTATAAAAGCGCCAAGCAAGCCCATAGTGATAGCCATTTGATAGAGAAATACAACTGCGCCGCGAATGGTTGGTGGTGCTACTTCTGAAAGATACAGTGGCGCAACCATGGCAGATAGCCCAACGGCAAAGCCCATTAGTAGGCGACCACACAGTAGAGTGTTGATGTTTGGCGCACTGGCAGCGATGGCGGTGCCGATGAAAAAGATGATGGCCGTTGCGATAATTCCGCCGCGTCTTCCAAAAAAGCTAGCTGCTTTGCCGCTGATAATTGCGCCTATTAGGGCGCCAGTTGGTACGGCTGAAACGATGAATTCTTGGATAGTTGTGCCACTAACATTGAAAAGCCCCAATACTGAGTACTGAGGGGTGTGCAGTAAGTAGCGATTGCTGGTGGTTATAATGTGAAAGGTTTTGCTAATGAATTGCAGCGCACCGGAGATGATGCCGGTGTCAAAACCAAATAGGAATCCTGCAATGGCAGCAATGGTAGCTAACACGATTATGTACGTGTGATTATCAATTTTTGTGGTATTCATAATTGAGAAGTATATCACCTAAATTTTTGGCTTTAAATCATCAGCAGTTTGCTTTAAGCTTACACCTCACGTCATTCTGGTGGACGCCAGAATCCAGAGGCATTAAAAGAATTTAAAATTTTTATGCATGTTAGGAGAGATGACCGAGTGGTTGAAGGTGCACGACTGGAACTCGTGTGTGCGCTAACCGCGCACCGAGGGTTCGAATCCCTCTCTCTCCGCCAAGGTAGTGTATGCATACCAAATGGAATGAAAGATATAGTGGGGAACATTATGTTTATGGGACAGAGCCAAATCGATTTTTGTCTTCAGTTGCTCATCTATTAAAGCCGCGCTCAAATGTATTGTGTCTAGCTGAGGGTGAAGGGCGCAATAGTGTTTTCCTAGCCAAGCAAGGTCATCATGTTTCGGCTTTTGATATTTCTACAACAGGTAGAGAAAAAGCACAAAGATTGGCTAAAGAAAATAATGTGTTTGTTCAGTACGAAATATGTGATGTAAATGATTATCAGTTTGGTTACGAGAAGTGGGACGCAATTATTTCTATTTTTGCGCATACTTCCTCTGATATAAGGGATAAAGTATTGCCAAAAATTGCAAAAGCTCTTAAGGGTGGTGGTTTTTTTATTCTAGAAGCTTTTCATCCTAATCAGGTTGAACACAAATACAATACCGGTGGCCCTAAAGATGTAGATTGGTTGGTGTCATTAGAAGAGCTGTGTGATTTTTTTGTTGGATTTGAAATTATTCATGCAAAAGAAATTGAACGAGCTGTAACAGAAGGATTATTTCATAGTGGTAAGGCTTATGTTACGCAATTTGTTTGTCGTAAGTTCTGATTATGTGACATATATCACAGCAGTTTTCTCCCCCGGAAATATAATAACGTACAGATTCATTTAAAAGAGGAGAATTAATTATGTTTTGTTATCAATGTGAGCAGGCTGCCAATGGTAGTGGTTGTACAAAAGTGGGTGTGTGTGGAAAAGATGATAAGGTAAGCTCAATGCAGGATCTTTTGATCTATGTGTTAAAAGGGTTATCTACCGTTGCTTTGAAAGCAAGATCAGTTAATGTGGTAGATAGTGAAGTAGATAAATTTGTTTGCGAAGGTTTATTTGCAACGGTTACCAATGTCGATTTCAATGCTGAAAAAATAGCAGAATTAGTAAGGCGTGCTGTCAAGTTGCGTGAAAGAATCAAGGCAGAAGCGTTGGCGCGTGGTTTTGCCTGCAATGGTAACTGTCCGCAAGCAGCTCACCTTGAGCCGGCTGATGATTTAGATGGCTTAATTATGCAAGGTCAGGCTCATGGAATTTTGAATAAAATTGAGAACGAAGATATTCAATCGCTAAAAAATACTTTGTTATATGGTATTAAAGGTATTGCTGCGTATGCGGATCATGCGGCTATCTTAGGGCAAGAAGACATTGCAATTTATACATTTTTGCACAAGGCATTAGCAGCAATGCTAGAGAAAGATATAACGATGGATAGTTTGGTTGATCTTTTAATGGAGTGTGGTCAAATAAATTTACGTACTATGGAGTTGTTAGATTTGGCGCATACTTTTCATTACGGTCATCCAGCGCCAACATCGGTTCCTTTAGGTGTAAAACAAGGTAAAGCTATTTTGATTTCTGGTCATGATCTGCGTGATTTAGAATTATTGTTAAAGCAAACAGAGGGTAAAGGGATTTATATTTATACGCATGGTGAGATGCTGCCGGCACATGGTTACCCTGAGCTGAAAAAATATCCGCATTTTTACGGTCATTATGGAACGGCTTGGCAGAATCAACATAAAGAGTTTTCTGATTTTCCTGGCGCCATTTTGATGACAACCAATTGCATTCAAAAGCCGCAGGATAGCTATAAAGATAATATACAGGACTTACGCGAAAAACATTTTAGTTTCCTTATTTTTTAATTGATCTATCATATAATTTCTCATTAAATTTTGTTTTAGT
>JAFGXA010000008.1 GCA_016936855.1 Gammaproteobacteria bacterium
AACTAAAACAAAATTTAATGAGAAATTATATGATAGATCAATTAAAAAATAAGGAAACTAAAATGTTTTTCGCGTAAGTCCTGATTATATTCGTTAATCCAATGATTCTAGGCAAAGCTGGAATAGGTCTAAATGCTGCCTTTACTGCGACTTGCCTAACAGCAGCAATTGGTAGTCTACTAATAGGACTGTGGTCCAATTACCCAATAGCAATAGCACCAAGCATGGCATTAAATGTATATTTTACTTACGTTGTTGTAGATACTTTTGGGCTATCTTGGCAAACAGCATTAAGTGCCGTTTTTATTTCTGGAATTTTATTTTTAATTTTGACCTTATCTAGCATCCGGGAAAAACTGGTGCAAGCCATTCCAAAATCCCTAGCCGTTGGTGTTGCATCTGGTATCGGTCTATTTATTGGTCTGATCGCATTGCAAAACTTACAAATAATCAATATAGAATCTAGCTCTATTTTCACATTGAGCTCAGTTCATATGACGCCAACATTACTAACACTTGTTGGACTTGCAATTATTATGTATCTAGAGCATAAAAAAATTCCAGGCGCTATACTGCTTAGTATTTTACTTATAACCTTCTTATCTTTGGCGTTACATTTGGCGAGTTTTAAAGGCATTATTGCCATCCCCCATGCTATTAAACCAACTTTTAGTTTCATACATATAAAAAACACTTTTCATCGCATTGGTTTTGAAGTGATATTTGCCTTTTTTCTTGTCGCCCTCTTTGATAGCACTGGAAGCCTAGTTGGTTTACTAGAGCAAACCAAATTGAAATACAACCCAAATCAAGAAAGGCGATTATCTAAGGCATTAATGGCCGATAGTATCACTACCATTATTGGCGCAATATTAGGGACATCAACTGTGAGCCCTTATATTGAAAGTGCTTCTGGCATCAGCGCTGGAGGGAAAACGGGGTTATCAACTATAATAGTCGCTATATTCTTCATGTTTGCCTTGGTTTTATCACCACTAGCTAAAACAATCCCAAGCTACGCCACTGCCCCTGCACTACTGTTTGTGGCATGGCTCATGATGAAACATGTTAAGAATTTAAATTACCGTGATCTATCAGACTTCATTCCAGGACTAATAACCACTATAGCAATCCCTCTGACTTTTTCCATTGCCGATGGTGTTGGCATAGGCTTAATAAGTTACATGATAATTAAGCTATTAACAAAAAAATACAGAGAAATAACGCCACTGCTATTGATCAGTACAATAACTTTTGTTATTTATTTTATAACAAAACCTTAATATCAAAATTATAATTGCAATAAAAAGATTACCTGCTATCATATGGGTATATACCCACACACAAATGAGGTAATTATGGCGCCATTTACAACCAAAAAGCGATTTTGCCGAGCCTTTGAGGGCTCCACCTACTTTAAACCACAAGGTATACCGCTACGAACCCTGCAAATAAACACCCTGGAGCTTGATGAGCTAAAAGCCATGCATCTTTGCGACTATGAAAACCTTAGTCAAAGTGAAGCGGCAAAAAAAATGCAAATATCTTCTAGCACTTTGCAACGCATATTATATGCTGGTCGCAAAAAAACCATCGATGCTTTGTATGAATCAAAAGCCATCGAAATCTTAAAACCTGAGCAAATATCTGAATATTCTGAGGAGAAAAAATAATGAAAATAGCCATTCCAGCAAATGATAAATTTATCGCTAAACATTTCGGTCACTGCCCAATCTTTAAAGTGTTTAGCATAGAAGACCAAAAAATTACAGCGGAACCAAGCATTGAAAATCCAGGCAATCATCAACCTGGCGTAATACCACTACTCCTAAAGCATCATGAGATAGATGTGATTATTGCCGGAGGTATGGGGCAAAAAGCCATCAATTTTTTTAATGATATGAATATCAAAGTAATCGTCGGAGTCTCTGGCTTAATTGAAAACATTTTAAATCAATTCATCAACGGGACTTTAGAAAGTGGCGACAACAGCTGCCACCATTAATAAAAAGGAGAACAAAACATGAAAATCTGCATAACAGCGCAAGGCAATACATTAGACTCCCAAATGGAACTGCGTTTTGGTAGAAGTCCATACTTTATCATTTATGACACTGAAACTTTAGAATTCGAAGCCATTAAAAATCCAAATATTGAAGCTGCTAATGGTGTTGGTATTAAATCAGCTCAATTAATGTCTGACAAAAATGTACAAGTATTATTAACTGGTAAAATAGGACCAAAAGCAGCAGATGTTTTAAATACTGCCAATATACAAGTAATAAATAGTAGCGCCGAAACGGTACAAGAAGCTATTACTAATTATCAGGCATAAATATCATGATAATTGCAGTTGCAAGCGGTAAAGGTGGCACAGGCAAAACAACCATATCAACAAACTTAGCTCTATCACTTACAGATCAAGTACAGCTATTGGATTGCGATGTTGAAGAACCAAATGCTCACCTCTTTATAAAACCAGAGATTCTAGAAAAACACACTGTAACAATCCCAGTTCCACAAATTGATCGAGCGATTTGCACTTTATGTGGCAAATGCGCAAAAATTTGCGCCTATAATGCGATTGCAATCATAGCCAAACAAGCCATGGTTTTTCCTGAGCTATGTCATAGTTGTGGAGCTTGTAAGTATTTTTGTCCAGCTGGCGCAATCAAAGAGGTAAATCACGAAGTCGGCTTCACAGAGCTTGGTAGCAAAAACAACATACAATTTATCCATGGTCAATTAAACGTTGGTAAAGCAATAGCTATCCCCGTCATCAAAGCAGTAAAAAATCACATTGATAAAACTAAAACTGTCATTATCGATGCACCACCGGGAACCACTTGCCCAACGATTGAAGCAATTAAAGGCAGCAATTTCTGTCTGCTAGTTACTGAACCAACACCATTTGGATTAAATGATTTAATACTATCGGTAGCAACACTGAAAAAAATAAATATTCCTTATGGAGTGATAATTAATCGCAGCAATCTCGGTGACAACAGTACAGAGCAATATTGCAACCAAGAAGATATTCCTATATTAATGCGCATCAAATTTGACAAGAAAATAGCTGCCGCATACTCAAACGGTACACCATTAATAAATATATACCCAGAATACAGACAGCACTTCGGTGATTTGCTGAAAAAAATTAAAACAATTGTAGAGACACCATGAAACAATTAGCAATTATTAGCGGTAAAGGTGGAACTGGTAAAACAGTAATAACAAGTGCATTTGCCTCGATAGCTGACAACAAGGTTATAGTTGATTGCGATGTTGATGCTGCAAACCTACACTTAATGTTAAATCCAAAGATATTAGAACATAATATATTCAAAAGCGGTTTTACTGCATCAATAGATCGTAGTAAATGCACAAGATGTTTAAAGTGCCTAAAAAACTGCCGATTTAATGCTATCACCAAAAACCTAACCATAGATTCCATTGCCTGTGAAGGTTGCGCCTTTTGCTATAACCTATGTCCAGTTGGCGCAATAACCTTAGAAGAAAATATTGCCGGTGAGTGGTTTATTTCCGAGACAAAATATGGACCATTTGTACACGCAAAACTTGGTATAGCCGAAGAAAATTCAGGAAAACTAGTATCATTAATCAGAAAACAAGCTCAAACTTTAGCTAAAGAACAAAACAAAAACTTAATTATCATTGACGGTCCACCGGGAATCGGTTGCCAAGTTATTGCGACTCTTGCCAATATAGACAGTGCATTGATTGTAACAGAACCAACTGTATCTGGATTGCACGATGCTAAAAGAGTTATTGAGCTTGCTAAACATTTCACAATTCCTATAATGATGCTCATAAATAAATATGATCTAAATTTAGCAATGACAAAAAATATTGAACAATATTGCGAGCAACAAAATATCATTCTGGTAGGTAAAATCAAATTTGATACCGATATAGTTAACGCTGTAACAAATAAAAAACCTATTATGAATATAGCTAACATTAAACTAAAAGAACAAATACAAAAAATTTGGCATACAACCTATAACAACTTATAGAACATACTGAAACGAGAAAAAACAATGCATAAAAAACACTATAATTGCGCGCAAAACGTATTACATGCCTTCAAAGATAAGTACAAACTATCTGATGACTTAATAAAAGAATTTCGCAAATATGGATTTGGCAAGTCCCCGAATGGAGAGTGTGGAGCAATATTTACCGCAAAATTCCTCTTAAAAGACGATCACAATAAAGCAAAAAATATAGAAGAAAAATTCCTGAATTTAATAGGAGAAACCAAGTGCAAATTAATACGGTCGCAAAAAAAATTTTCATGCAAAGATTGCATAAAAACAGCAATTAACTTATTAAAAGAGTAAGATTAGCGTGAAAACCCACCTAGACTGTATTCCCTGTTTTTTTAAACAAGCGCTTGTTGCCGCAAGACATGCTGGAGCAAACGCAAAACAACAAAAAGAAATATTAGATAATCTAGCGAAACTAATTCCTAGCTTTTCTTTATCAACAACTCCGCCAGAAATGGCAAAATCCGTTTATGCTCTTGTTAATGAAGCCATGGGCACAAAAGACATTTACGCCACAATTAAATACAACAGCAACCAACTTGCTTTAAATATCGCAGAAAATCTGCAAACCAAAATAACAAACTCCAAAGATTCACTATTAACAGCAGTAGAATTAGCAATTGCTGGCAATATTATTGACTATGGAGCAAAAATGAATCTTAATGTCGATACTGAAATAGCAAAAATTCTATCCGAAGAAAATAAAAGCATTAAAAAAAGCAAAAGCCTACATTTCGACTACACAGAATTTAAGAATAATTTAGTAAAGGCAAAAAATATCCTCTATTTGGCGGACAATGCGGGAGAAGTTGTCTTTGACCGATTATTGATAACAGAAATAAAAAGATTATATCCTAAGATCAAAATAACATATGCAGTCAAATCTAAGCCAATCATCAATGATGCCCTCCTAGAAGACGCCATACAATGTGGAATAGATAAAGTAGCAACTATAATATCTAGCGGCTCAGATGCTGCCGGCACCGTTTTAAAGCTTTGCTCACAAGAATTTTTGACGCTATTCAACAAAGCAGACATGGTAATTAGCAAGGGGCAAGGTAATTTTGAGGCTTTGTCAGAAGCCAAAAGATCAATTGCGTTCTTGTTTAAAATAAAGTGTCCAGTTATTGCAAAAGAAATAAACAGCAAACTAGGAGATGTTATCTTGCTTTATAATAACCAAATTGCTTATTAATATTTTACCAAGTGTTGTGATGAACCTTGTCTGCGTCATAGCGATTGATTCTTTCCTGCAAAACCTTAGTATGTCCTATTGGCAAAACGCTAAATGGTAATATATGTTCCGGGAGATTAAATAATTGCTGAACCCCTTCCACTCTCTCTTCCCGAGGATAAGTGCCAAGCCACACTGCGCCAAGACCAAGTGCACGCGCCGCTAAAAGAATATTTTGCGTGGCCGCAGCCAAATCCTGAACAGCAAAGCTCTCGTGTTTTTCTTTCTTGAGATCAATACAAGGGATTATTACCAAATATGCGTCTCTACACATATGAGCATATGGGTGAACTGTTGGAATTTTATCAATCAAATCTTTATCATCAACAACAATAAACTGCCATGGCTGTTGGTTGCCGGCAGATGGGGCGCTCATTGCCGCCCTTAACATAACCTCAACATTTTGCTTAGAAACTTCCACCGCCGTATATTTACGCACACTACGTCTACTGTAAATCGCCTCAAGTACATTCATGCTCTTTTCCCCAAATTACCGCTGATTAGGTTGTCTTACCAGCCCTTTTAATTATACAATCAATAATTCGGATGACAAACTATTTTCAGGGGGTGAACGATGAGAATTTTTAGTATTTTATTGATCGCGGTTGCGGTCATCATTATGTGGTCAATAGCCATCTATAATAAATTGATACGCATGATTGAGGAAGTCAACAACAACCAAAAACAAATCGATGTACAATTAGATCGTCGCTTTAAGGTATACGAATCTCTTATCGAAACCGTGAAAAAATATATGGATTACGAGCAAACCACTTTAAAAGATGTGGTAAAATTGCGCTCCCAAGCTCAAAAAGCACGTAACAGCGGTGATAATAGCGCTCGCATGGCAGCTGAAGATGCCATTTCCAAAATAGGAGGAAATATTAACTTCCTATTTGAGCAATACCCAGACCTAAAAGCTGATAAAAATGCTCTGCAATTACAAGAAGAGATTGTTAACACCGAGAATAAACTAGCCTTTGCTAAACAAGCTTATAATGATTCTATTGAACAATACGAAGCAAAGCGTAAATCGTTTTTTGAATCCATGGTGGTCTCTATCTTTAGCAGTAAACTCTTAAAAGAATTTGCTTACTGGGGAATATCAGATAGCGATAGAACAGAACAAGAAAACTATAAGGTTAAATTTTAAAAGTTTCGTGCGCATTAAACATACCACCGCTTACATATTCTTAACAAGCATGTTGCTTTGCTGCAACATTATAGCGCGCCCTGTTGCAGCAAAGCATCTCTGGAATTTGCAAAACGCTGATATACGGGCTGTGGTTGGCGCCATATCTCATGAAACTGGCAAAAATTTCATCATTGACCCGCGCGTGCAAGGCAACATATCTATAGTATCAAGTCATCCAATTGGCGCAAAGGCCGCCTATCAAATGTTTTTATCTGCCCTTAAAATTTTGGGTTATAGCACTGTCCCGGAAAAAGGAGCAATAAGCATCGTGCCTAATTTAGATGCTCGCTCTATGCCAACCAAATTTAGCGACGCCACATCTCCAGGCGCCGGGCCTGAAATGGTGGTACGTGTCGTTCCAATCAACCATGTATCAGCAATGCAGCTAGTCCCAATTCTAAGGCCTCTTATGCCAGACTGGAGCAGCATTTCCGCTTACAACCCATCTAACATGTTAATATTAGCTGACAGTGCCGCCAATATAGAACGTATCCTAAAAATCATTAAACGAGTTGACATCTCTAGCAACAGTCAAATAGAAATAATCCAGTTACAACACGCATCCGCCTCAAAATTAGTAGATGCAATAAATAAACTTAATACAGCCAATGCAGGCATGGGCAAAGAACTACACATTTCCCTGGCCGCTGATGATGACAATAATGCTATATTAATGAGCGGCAACAAGAGTGACCGATTAGCAATTCGCGTTTTAATCTCTAGACTTGATAGTAGCAATGGCTTAGGTAATGCAGTTAACACCAAGGTTATCCACCTAAACTATTTAAACGCCAAAAAATTTGCTCCCATTCTAAACACTATTGCGACACACGAACAGCAAATAACAACTACGAAAGATAAAAAGGCCCCTAACACTACCAACGCCGATAGCAAAGAAACTGTTACTGCTGACACTGAAACAAATAGCATTATCATTAACGCCCCTCATCAAGAACTTTTGAATCTACTTAGCATCGTAAGAGCATTAGATGTCAAACCAACTCAAGTCTTAGTCGAAGCTGTTATTGCGCAAGTTGATGAAAGTATGATGGGTAAATTAGGCATTATGTGGGGTACCGATGGCAATAATTCGCTTGATAATCGAGACTTCCAGTCAGGTGTTGGCATAATAAAACACGGTAGTATTCGTTTATTAATATCAGCACTTATGGGAGACAGTTCAAGTGACATTCTCTCAACCCCTTCTATAGTAGTATTAAATAATCAAAAGGCTGATATTAAGGTTGGTAAAAACGTTGGCATCCAAAACCGCGAGTATGCACAAGATACTTCCTCCACTTACTCAGGCGCGCCTTACAACACTTATGAACGCAAAGATGTAGCGTTAAGTCTAAATGTCACACCACACATAACACCAAGCAATAATATTCAATTACAAATAAAACAACAAAATGATACTTTGCAAAATCCTGATAATCCAGGGGACAACCCAATTATAAATACTGACCAAATAAACACCAACGTCATGGTTAAAGATGGCACTATATTGGTACTAGGTGGTCTCATGAATCATAACCTAACCACTAATAACAGCAAAATACCAATCCTCGGCGACCTACCAATACTCGGAAAACTATTTCAATATAAAAACAAACAATTGGATAAGAAAAATTTGGTGCTATTCATTCGCCCGATAATTTTACATAATCAAAAGCAAACCAACCGCCTAACGGAAGCTCGCTACGATTTAATTAGAACCAGACAACTACTAAAACGGCAAGGAATTGGCCTTATCACCAACATCAATGAACCACCATTGCTCCCTAGCCTATCAGCCCCTAAACTAAATTTACCAAGTCCATTTTCAACTAAAAAACCCCATTGACAGTGCTCGTTTGTGCAGCTATTATATGCGCTCTTTTTGAGACACTCCTCGGTAGCTCAGCGGTAGAGCAGGTGACTGTTAATCACTTGGTCGGCGGTTCAAATCCGTCCCGGGGAGCCAGTTTTTCCGGGTCTTCACGGCATTCCAATAACAATTTCTACAGGCCCCGATTTATTGCTACTTCGGATTTCAGAACCCAGCCAAGTTCTAGCTCCATGTTTTTATCTTCCATTTAAAATTTCAGAGCCATGATTGGTCGCAAGATCCGCTCACACATTAACAAAATTAATTAGTACAATTGGCAGCATCGGCAAGAATCAGTTTTTCTTTAATACAGGTAATTTCCTGCAAATAATCATTAACGGTCCACAAGAGCCGATTAAGCTGTTCGCGCTCCAACGCTAAAAATTCATCACTACTAGATAAAATAGATTGCAAGATGGCCACGCTTCTGCTTAACCTTTCATCAATGGCATCAATATAATCGACTTGCCTCAAATTTGAATTTAACAGATAAACTTCACCTCGCATGATACTATTCTACAAACCTCCTCTTAGTAACGAATTTATAATTTTAGTATATTTTATTTATAATAAAATCGGGAAAAATTCCCTATCAAAAAGATGAATCTAATCTATTTATAATTTCTTTTATCAACACTGGCAGCGCAAAACCATGCGCTAAATTTCTCAACGTGCTCATCTGAAAAACAGGATCATACGTTGCAGTTCCATCAATGGCAAAAAACACACCAAAGCCTCTAGTAAAAGCTGCTCTAGCTGTCGTTTCACAACATAAATGCGTCATAACGCCACAGATAATTACTTGCTTAATATTTTTTTCGCGCAAATATCCTTCAAGTTCTGTATCTAAAAAAGCATCGTATTGCGTTTTTTCAATAATTTTTGCACGTGGATGACGCAGCTCTGGAATAATTTGCACTAGATCACTATCAGCTTCTGTCATTCGCCCCCACCAACTTAGCATTTGCCGACTATCCGCCTCAGTATTACTGTGTCTGGTATGTATAACTGGCATATTATGCGCAAAACATAAATCTTGTAGCGCCTTAATTTTTGGTATGATTGCAGCCATGCTTGGTACAAAAGCATGATAATTTGAGTTATAAAAGAAACCTTGCATATCCACTACCAACAATGCCACATCATTCGGCGATATTATTTGGTCGCTGTGCTTTTGACGAAAAAAATCTAACTTTTTTAAAAAAATTGAGGCTTGCTCATCAATATTTTCTGCCGTGTAATAGGCGGTTTTCAAGGTTTTCTCTGTCATAGTGACTCTCGTAAATTAGAAAATATACTGTTATGAAAAATCTTGGAAAGCTGATCTCTTGAATGAACATCCAGTTTATGTTTCACATTAATTAAATGCGTATCAACCGTTTTATGAGACAAACCCAACATATCAGCAATCCTTTTATGTGAATGCCCTCTGGAAAACAACTCCCAACACTCCATCTCTCTTGATGTTATATAAATAATTGCTCCTTGCAAATTAACTGGATATTTATCGAGACGATACATTTTATGTAAATCAGTTTTATTAAATTCTTGAATAGAACTTTTCCCGCAAATATCACTTTTAATACAATAATACTGTTCATTACGCTTTTGAAGCATAATTCTATTTCGTTCTGCTTTATTAATTATTTCTTTATTTTTCTCTTTAAAAAATAGCATGAATCTTTCCAAAACATCAAAATTGCTTATGTAAAAACTGTTTAAATTAACCCCAGAACGCGAAGCAAATGCAAAAAGATCAAAATGATCATCAAATCGCTCGAAAACGTAGAGTAAATGCTCTATATCAAACAACCTACTGGTTCTGCTCCAGTAGTTTTTACTATCGATATCTTGCTCAAAAACAATAATCTTATTGCCAATATGCGAAAAAAAGCTATCGTTAGCTATAGCGTATAGCAACTGAAAATCAAAAACTGTACTACCTTGCAATTGAATCAATAAATATTCTTGTAGCTCAACCAAATTATCCAAATAAAAATGTCCACCGTCGGCGTAAATTCTACCGTAACCGGCATAATCAATCGCTGTATGCTGTACAATTGGATCAAACAGCGCACTCACTTCGGCTGCCGTTGTGAACATTGGATAATCTTTGGGGATCACAATATTGGGCACGACTAGTAATCTTAACTAATTCGAATGTCACCGTAGATCGCGGTCACGTAGTAACCGCGATATATGGAGTAGCAAATTACGGGACTTTTAATTTGTTTCATCTTGGGCTTCCCTATCATCAACAAACTTCTCAGTCTGTTGTGATTCCCCTGCCTTAATACGTTAATAAATCTCTTCGCGATGAACAGACACATCTTTAGGCGCTTCAGCACCTAACTTAACCTGACCACCGCTAAGGCTCAAAACCTTAATGCGAATGTTATCACCGATAGTGATTGTCTCTCCTATTTTCCTGGTTAGCACAAGCATATTCCTTACTCCTTATCTACATTCAATTTCAATCATCTAAGCATTATGCTTTTATCCGTAACATCAGTTTAAATAACAGCATTTAATCCTCACTTAACATTTAAGCATATGACCACAATATTTAATACCACTATTTTTATATAAAATATTTATATCTTTTTATTATATATTTTTTCATGATATAATTCTTAAGAGAGGTCAATCATGATAAAAAAAATCACAGAAACAAATTGGGCACAAGTGCGTGAAGAAGCAAAGCAAGCAAACCCAGCATTTGCAGACATTGTTGATCGGCTTGCTCCAGATAAAAGCTTTATTCTATACAAAGCATATTACCCTTATGGCGCAATAATTGGCGATGACAGATACTTCTACTATCCCAACAATACAGACGATCATCTCGTTACAATTACCGACTTACCAAAAAACATCGCAAACAATCTAGCATATGCCGGTAACAGCATCCCAATTGGTATGGTGTTGCATAATAGCGTTGAGCTTTTTATTCAAAGAAATATCAGCATACCAAGAAGTGTATATAACGCCGGAACATTCTTTGCGCTGCCAAGAGAACTTGATGACACCAACATGAGCTACCATCCATCCGGGCTACTCACTATGTCATCCGGCGCCAGATCAACTTTTATGCTGCCAAATATCGGGGACGCAGTAAAATACACTCACATTCAAAACCAGTTCGGTATAAAATCATTGCCACCAAAATCATACACATCACATTGGGACGTATTTAGACAAATAGCCTCTAGTAAGGTCGCAAAGTGCGACTGGTCATCATGCTTACTTTATTTTTCAAAAAAATGGGCTGACCACTTAGCGAATGACCCAGCATGGCGAGAATTAAAAATATTTTTAATGAAATCCGGTTGGAAACAGGGTAGCTTTCACAGAAATGAGATTTACTACAACTACATCTTTTCTCTCATTCAGCAAAAACGCAATCTAAAGCCAAATCCATACCTTGCTGATACTGCTAACCACATTTTATCAATGGTGGCAGGCGCATACCCTGGGTTTATTCCCGCAACAAATAATGAATCAGTGCCGGTTGAGTTATTACAGCAAGCCTTCGCAGAGTGTTACGGACTACAATACTTACCAACTGTGATACAGCCTTACATGTATTCACCTCAAAACAAAAAATGCACCATGTATTATTCTCTGCAATACCCATCCACTATTGTGTTCTCACCAAAATCAAGAAAAATTGCTAGCACAATCCATGAGCTAAAAGAGTTGAAACATATTGTTAATATTTTATTTGATGAAATAACCAACAAATCCAGTATGTGTGCAAATACAATCGTAGCAAAACTTGCAAAGTGCACTAAACTAGAGTTTTATCATAACAAACCAGATCCGCACAAAGAGATTAAGTTAAGCACCGAGCTCGCAAAAGATGATTATAGATTTGCCGAAATGCTATATAAGAATGCCTCAAACTTACCATTCGCCAGCCCCGCATCATTTGTTCGAGGCTGTGTAAAAATCTCAATTGACCAAACACAAAGCGAATAACCACATAGCTATTGCGTTTCTAAAACAGAATTCTTGCTAATGTAATCGAAATCATTTGATAACGCATCATAATCGCTATTCCAAGATATAAAAGCAGCGGCCTTATCTCGCATGCTTTTTGCTGCTTGCAATTGCTCTCCAACCACTACATGCCACTCCAAACTATAACGACTTTCTACTGATGGTTGCAATAATTTCGACACACAACCAAATAGTTTTGGGAAGGATGCCCAAAAACAATACTCTTTTTTATCATAATTATCATATGTGCGAAAATCCATCTGCTTACTAAAATCAATTGACAGTAAGTTTACCCCAAAACTACGCTCATACATTGGAATAATATATGCACCACCAGCGCGCAGGGAGTTTTCCAAAAACACACATTTATCGTCTTTATTGCTAATAAAAATCTCTGTATGTGTAATACCATCTGGTGGCTGTAAAATCTTATAAATTCTGCGATGAAAATCGAATAATTTTTTAGCGATTGGATCACTTTGTAATAGCGGAATACTTCCTATATTTTTACCTTCACCAAACTCCAACAGAGGATAGTTATAACGAGAACAATGAAATTGTCCACATTCACCATTTTGAAAATAAGCATCACAATGATATAGAGTACCCGAGACATACTCCTCAGCCTCATATACATAGTGTGATAATGGCAATGTAGCGCCAATAGAAACAAACTGCTCTTGAGAACTAATCTTAAGAACCCCAAATGACCCTGAGGTATTAATTGGCTTCAAGATAAACGGTAAGCCTATGCTATTTACTAATTCCTGATAGTATTTGATTGGATCTGCTTGATATTGTGACGAATCAAATTGAACAAATAATGGAACACGTACATTGTTGTCGCGTAATTTGCTTTTGATTGTTATTTTATCTTTAAATCGCTCTAAATCTGATAGCTGATGACCTTCGATACCAAACAGCTCTCTTAGCTCGGCAGCCACAGGCAAATTAAACTCATTGTAGGTAAAGATTCTTGCGACTTCAAAAGTTCCACCAAGTAATTCATTAGTTATAACTTCTTTAAGGACAGAAACATCGAGCGCCGTATTATATGACTCAATATTTGCTCGCTTCACATCATAAATAGCATCAAACAGCTCTAGTGTTGATGCTGATAACTTTGCTCGCACTCCTTCTCGCACGCACAACACCAACCTCACAGAATTCTCTTTCTTATAAAAACCTAGATGATAATAATCAAGCAAATAAGGTGCTGTACTAACCAAGAAAAAGGCAATTTTTGTCATACTTATAAACCTCAATCTAATAAAAGCACTGATTCATACAGCGCCGCTTCATATTGTTTAAATGTCTGATAATCAAGCTCAAGCTTATCCTGATTATCAGCAATTAAATAGGCATAACCAGGTCGAGATTTTCGCCTTATTTTATCCGTGCGAAACAGGTAATCACCAACATCGAATTGTAAATGCAAACTATATAAACTATCTAAAGCAAGAATATGTTCAACCGAAACGTTTTTTTTGACCATTCCCTCAACATGTGATGCTAAATAAACGTATCTCATACACTTGCTTGTATTTGAGTTATGCCGCTTAAAATAGTTCAGAAATCGTTCTGGAGAGTTTACAGATTCTACAGTTAATTGAGCTTGGTTAATGCCTAAGACAAGATTAATTGCATCAAAATTAGCTTTTCCTGCTAATCTTGCTCCAACCTCAATAATACAAGGACTACCATCACTAGAAACCCTTAACTCTGTATGCGCAGAACCATTTATAATACCAATTGCATCTAAAACTTTTTTAGTATATTCGCATATTGCATCATAATGATCATCACAAGAACGCACTAAATCAGCATAGCTATCTGTTGAGATGAGGTTTGGTGTATTGCTGTAACCTTTCCAAATATCTGTAATATAGTGTTTACCGCGCGAACTTACACTATTAACAATGTATTCTGCTCCATCAATATATTCTTGCACTAAAGCCTCATTATTAACTTCATTGTAAAGATCGGTATGACCGATGATCGCATCAACCGCACAACTAACCTCATCTTTATTAGAGCATTTATATACACTATCAGAGCTCGAACTTGCTAATGGCTTTATTATCACATTTTTATATCCATTTCTTTGCAGCCAAGATACAGCATCATGCTTACAATTAGTTTTCAATTGCGCCGGGGCTCTCAATCCAGCTTTACGTATCTCTTCTATCATGAAATATTTATTTCTTCTCGCCATGGTTTTAGAAAGATCATTTTTATAAACATCGAAGTATGATGCTATTTTATCGGCTAGTATAACGCTTGGTTCGGAACCTGCTATTACAGCTTTAATATTAAATTTTGATAACTTGCATATTAGCTCATCAAGAGCATGCTCATCGTCAATAATATAATTAGCATAAAAATCTTTGGCTATAAAAGTCTTGTGTAATCTGGCAATTTCCCATACTTTCTGTGAAGTGACATGAATGCACTTGTATCCATGTTCTAAAAAATATTTAGCTAGCTTGGCGCCGGATGAATAAGCACCAACAATTATAATAAAGTCACATTTTTTAATACTATTATTCATTATTTCTCTAAAGCCTTTACAAATGCAGATTTAGCATTTAACCAGCAAATATTATCTTTATATTGCAAAATACATGGCGTTAGTTTGGAAGAAAAATATTCACTGCTTTCTTTTGGCAAATATGATGGTATGTGATCAATTGCGCTCAAAAAAACATTCTTGCCGTCACATTCTATTGCTTTAACTGGGCTCGCAAACGTAGTTATTTCATCATAAATATCAATTAAGTTGTTATCAGAGAAAGGCTCACAAGCTAAATCGACAATATTCGTATTATTAGCAAGCCTGTTTAACCTCTCTTTGGTTATTAGCTTTTCTTGTCCTACTTTATGGGCGCATACAGAATTGATAATTATGTTAGATTTCTCAATACAACGCTGGACTAGCTCTACGTCTTGCCTATCTTCTCGATCTAAACAGGTATACGGTAATTTAAGCTCATCTAATAATGATATGGCGCCTTTACCACAACGACCAGATGGCCCGATAACCAATATATTCGGAATCGCGTTAACAGACTTAAGGTGTTTTTCTAAATGATCTAGCATATAAGAAAAGCTGCTGTAATATTTTTGAGATATTTTTTGGGGCGATATACCATTCTCTGCTTTGCACCAAATTTCTATTCCAACAGCTACTGCACAAATTCCAGCATAAAACCCAAAAGCAGCAACCCTCTTTCCATCTTGATCTGTAAGATATTCTAAGTCATATAGATTACCGCCACCTTGCTGAAACCTTTTGAGCAATTTATCTGATCCAGGCTGTCCTTTAAATGCGTGAGCAAAATAAACATGATTCCCGGGCAATGGGCTGTTAACGTTGGGTAATTCCTTCAATCCAAGAACATACACATCACTAGGTGCGTTCTGCCAACTATCGCCAGGTACAATATCACAACCCGCTTTCGAATACTCTTCAACTGGAAAAAACCTGTCATCATGTTCTTCAACCGTAATTTTTAACCCATTCTCGATTAATACACGCGCGTCATTAGGAGTGATAGCCACTCTTTTTTCATCTTGTTTATACTCTTTTCTAATCCAAATGTGTTTCAAAATTACACCTCACTCTTATATTGCTCAACACGACTTTCCAATATTCGCTTAAATATCGGAAAAAAAAGAAACAATGCTATAGCGATTACAACGAAAACTAACGCCATACTATCAAACGTGTTAATAAACGATACTCGATTAACAGAAAAATTATCAATCATTGGCACAATAACTTTATCAGAAAAGCTACTAGCAATTGAACTGGATATACCCAATGTCATAATCCATGCTCCCATAAATAGCCCTTTTAGAGAATCAGGCACTAGTTCACCTATTAGCGAATAACCGGTTGGGCCAATAAATAGCTCTCCTAAACTTAGTGACACAATAAATAATATTATCCAAACAAGTGAAATCTTCTGATGAGGTGTCGTTGCTGCAATACCGTGCGCCATTAAAAACAACCCGCCGGTAACACAAAGCAATCCTATTGCGAACATACTGGATGAATAAGCAAAAAACTTACATCTCCTCTTTATAAAAAGCATAGCTCTAGTAAGCAAAAAGCTACCTATTATTATGGTAATTGAATCAAAGATCTCCAACCATTGTGTTGCAATTTTAATGCCGTCAAAAGTCTCAGACATGTTTTTCTGAAAGAATAACAAAAACGCAGTTGGCACTGTCATATAAACAGACCAAAATAGAACAGAAATCAGCATAAAAAGATAGAAAACAGATAGTTTCGCTTTGTGCTCTCTGTATCTTGGCAGCAGCACTAATACAAAAACAGAAAGCAAGGCAACAACAGACATTGATAGCAACAAAATATGCAATATATCTGCATACCGCAAAACCCATGCCATTATTGCAACCAAAACAACAACCAATAACAGCCCAACTGCATGTGACCAGTGTTTGGCAAACCAAGACCTTGTGGATTCATCAGCACGTTCCTTAAGAAAGAGTTGCGCAATCAAAGCTGATACGAAAGAAACCACGGCGGCATAAATAAATAAATGGTTATAGTCAGCTTTTAACCCAAACATCCCAGCAAGCAAATATCCAATCAAAAAACCTAGATTCATGCCTGCATAGTTCCAATAAAAAGCTATCTTCCTGCCAACAATGTCCTCGGCTGAATACATTTGTGTAATAAACATGTTTATACTGACAGAGCTTGCTAGACTGCCAATTAGAAAACAGGCTAAACCAAGGTTTGGCGAATGGATAGCTGCATAAACAAGAAAACAGCACCCTACCCCCCTAGCAAAGTGCCCTAAAACAAACAATTGCTTAAAGCTTAGCAGTCGATCGCCAACATAACCACCTATAACCGGCAGAAAGTAGTTAAAAGCTATAAATGCGCCAACCAAATTTGAAGCACTCGCCGGTTGGTAGTGTAGATTATCGACCACGTAGAGGGATAGGCTTGAAAAGAGTATCGCAAATGCAAATGAAGAAAAAAATCTAACAGAAAACAATATAAGCAACGTATTCTTCTTATTTGTCATCAAAAACAGCCCTCAAATAACCCCTTAAACAAAATTCAATATATGAGAATTTATCACATACGCCTATACGCATTCCTTGCCCAGAGCCACCATTGCTCCAGCGCGCTAAAATCCATATCCTGATTATACTAAGCGAGTACTCATCTTTACTCTGGCTTGATTCTAACGCAAAAGCTGATTCAACTAAATAAAGAAAATGCCTAATGTCAATCTGCCCATACAAACCGAACGACAAAATCTTATCGTGACTTTGCAATGATTACCAATAAATAATTTCATTTAAAATCAATAGATTACAGCTTAAACTGAAACCTTCTCATCATATTAAACGCCAATTACTTTTGCCGGTTGGCAGTTCAAACCAATCCCGGGGAGCCAGCTTTTACTTTTCAACATCAAGTCGCAAACTCAACAAATAAGCAACAAAGGCTAAGGCCGCGTTAATGTACATCACAATTGATAAAGCATGAACAAAACTACCCTTTATGAAAGAAGATAAAAACTTCATTTGTACGACAGAAAAACCTGTTCCTATCGCATCAATTGAATGCGAGCCATTCACCATGCGATCAATTTGCACAATCTGCGAATGACTAAAAGATAATCCATGACGCATAGCGATTTCAGCAAAATGGCTAGCGCTAATCAGAGACATACATGACCCTGACAATGCCACACCAGTACTTGCCCCCAAAAATGCCAGCATATAAAAAATCCCCATACCTAAACCTGCGTGTTCAGATGGCAAATTTGACATGCTACCAATAGCGCTAGCAGACCCCATAAAAGGAGCACTTACACCAAACAAAACAAGAGCTATCACCAAACATGGTATTACAAGATGAACTCCCAATTGCGCCAACAAAACAAAGGATAGCATCGACAATAATATCGCCATTTTAACTGGTTTAATGTAACCTATTTTGTCTATCCACTTCCCAACAACTGGTGACAAAAACGCAAACACAAGCGTCATGCACAACAAAAGAGAACCTGTAATAAAAGCGTTATAGCCAATTATATTTTGCAAATATAAAGGCAAGATAAACAATATAGACAACCACCCGTACATATAAAGAAACCTAATAACAAGCAATAATGAGTAACGCCTGTTACTAAAAAGCGAAAATTTGATTAAAAATTTATCACGTCCTTTGTCTTGGCAATATAAAACAAAAATAAAGAACAACCCTAGAGCAAAAAAGCTCCAAATTTTCCAAGAAAACAAACCGAAGTTACCAATCTCATTCAAGGCTAACAACATCAACGACAATCCACAACACAAAAGAGCAAACCCATACCAATTGATCTTGGTGTCGATTCGATTTGGAAAATCTCTTCTACAAAACATTAAAACCGATATAATAGCCAAAACACCTAATGGAATATTAATCAGAAAAATCCACCGCCAACCAAAGGCCTGAATAATACCACCACCTAAAAATGGCCCCATAGACTGCGCTATTCCAGCAACAGTCATATAAGATCCCATAGCCAACCCTTGCTGTTCAGCGGGAAAAGCGTTAGCTACTATGACAAGACCTAACGTAAGAGTTCCGGCAAAACCAACCCCCTGTAATGCACGAGCAAAAATTAACAACCAAAGTGAATGACTTATTCCGGCCAAAACTGAAGCTATAGTAAAAACAATTATCCCAATAATATATATGCTTCGCCTACCAAAAACATCAGATAAACGCCCAACCAAAATTATAAAAATAATATTAGTGAGCATGTATATATTCACAACCCACTGAATTTGACCAAGAGAAGCATGAAAATCTTTGGCAATTGACGCCAATGCCAAATTAACTATGGTGGCATCCATGTTAATCATTGTAGTAACAAAGCTAACAGCTATAAATATCAACCACTTTCTGTTATTCACGAGTATTGACCACCATTAAACGGAATAATTGTTCCTGTTAAATTATCAGAGGCATTATAAGCAAGATAGCTAACAAAATCAGCAACCTCATCAACTCCAACCATTCTTTTTGTATGCGTTTCACTCAGTGCTTTCTGCTGTCTATCGATCGAGACACTTTTTGACATTTTTGAAGCAAAAATACCAGGAGTTACACCAATACAAGTCACACCATCATGAGCCAAAGATTTTGATATGGAACGAACAAACCCATTGAGACCCGCTTTTGACACCCCATAGCCCAAATTCAAACTACCAACATAAGAGGCGCTTGAACTAACAACAACGACTCTGACTCTACCATTGACCATTGCATAACGCTTAGCAAGTAATTTCGCAATAATGGTCGTAACCCCCACAAGATTAACCTGCAAGCTTTCGTAAAAGGTATGCTCGTCAAACTCAGATCCAACAAAAGATGGCTCCCCAAACAAACCGACTGTACTTATAATAACAACCTCATCGTAATCTTTTAAAGCGATGTTTTCCGAGGCTTCCAAAATTTGTTCTGGATCTCGCAAATCGCACTGCATATACTTATTTGCGATATTAGAAAAAGCATGTTCGTGCTGATCAATTGCCACAACAAATGTTTTTTGGTGGTCGCAAATTTTCTCTAGCAACGCCATACCAAGACACCCATTTGCACCCAATAATATGGTTAAAGTTTTCATTGCTTTTCTCCAAGATCAATCACATGTCCAAATTGTTCTTTTTTTGATTTCAAATAATGCTGTAACGATGGATGATTGTTAACAATAGAAACTAATTCAGCTACATTAATGCCATGTTTTTCAAGAAACTCTCGCTTATTCGGGTTATTACTTATAAGTCTCACCCTGCCAATTCCAAGATCCTTTAAAATCAACACGCTCGCGAAAAAATCCCTATAGTCAGGATCGTATCCCTCGTGCTCAAATGCTTCCTTCGTTGTTTTTTGTTGCTTATCCATAGTATCATAAGTTTTTAACTTATTTAGAAATCCAACACCTCTGCCTTCATGTGCAAAGTGATAAATAATCAACCCACCCTGCTGATCGATAATCCTCATTGATTCCAAAAATTGCCAAGTACAATCACAACGATTACAATGAAAAATATCATCCGTATAACACGCGGAATTAATTCGTAACAAAACTGGTTTGTTGGAATTAAAAATACTGCCTTTATAAACAACAGCATGCTCCTCAACCTCATTCCCTCTACAAATCTTATAAGCGCCTATTTTCAAATCAAACCCTTCAATGGTACGCAATGAAACACTTAATTTTTTTTCGATAATTTTATACGACTTCATACCACATTCTCACTTATTAAATTTAACACAAATCATATCTTTGACCTCTTTCCACAAATCTACAGAAATACCTGAGATCACTTCATTCTTCTCCAATACTTGATCAAACGTTATATTAAACTCATCCCAAGTGTTATGATTGTTATTACAGTTATTTAAAACTGGTAAAAGCCGATCGACCCCTTTGGCAAATTTGGATTCCTTGGTTTTGCCACATTCAAATTCACGCCAATATTTAATATATTCATTAGCATACTGATCACCCAATAAACCTAAAATTCTAGCAATTGATCGTTCTTCCATATTCACGCACTCAAGGCGAGCGTCATCGTCATACAAAAAACATCTTGCACATCCATTTCAGCCAAATCGTGAATTAACAGCATTTTAAGCACCTTCAACACATCAACTTCATAATCAATATGTTCTGCCAAAATGGTTGCAGCAATCGCAGCATGCCAACTATGCTCTGCCGAATTTTCATGCATATCATTAAACAAGTGATGTGATTTGCGAAAAATAGTTTTTAATTTATCTATTTCTATCAAAAAGTTTATTATCTTAGTAAAAGTTTTATTTGACATATCATTCTCCAGTCAAAAACCATCGGCTTTTGTTACATTAAACATGAGGCATTATTCTCTTGTGAAAATAGCTTCTTAGCTTATACAAAACCTAGTTGAATGCCACTTTTGCAAGGTTTCGTTATGTATTATTCTAGTGTATTTTTTTCATAAAAAAATCAGGAAAAATTCCCGATTTTATTGTTACAGAACTAGCATGCATACGACCACAAAAAAGCAAAATAGTTCCGTCATCAAAAAATCAAAACAAAAGCCAAGAAGTTTTTATATTACCACCCCGTGCGTGAGATTTGCGCACTTAATAAACATCCAGCTAACACGATAAAAATAATATTAGTAAGCATATCACCATTAAAAATATTTAGTTGACCCTATTATAATAAAGCGTACAATTTTTGCTATGAATATAGCGATGATGTTAACTTGGTTTAGAATTTTACTAATCCCAGTTGTAGTAGTGTGTTACTACCTTCCCTTGCCGCATACTCACTTTATAGCAATGTCACTGTTTGCTATAGCATCCATAACCGACCTGCTAGATGGATGGCTGGCAAGATCCTTTAATCAGGGCAGCAAATTTGGAGCCTTTCTTGATCCAGTTGCTGACAAATTAATGGTCACTTCTGTTTTAATCATTGTATTAGGCAGTGTAGGCTCACCTTATATAGCAATACCTACTGCCATCATAATAGGTAGAGAAATTACAATTTCAGCCCTGCGAGAATGGATGGCAGAAATGGGTAAAAGGACATCCATGGCTGTAAAAAATATAGGTAAGATAAAAACAGTCATTCAAATGTTCGCTCTTGGTCCATTTCTTTTATATGATCCAACGGCTAATGATTTATGGATCAAAGTCGTTGGAATAATTGCGCTCTATATTGCAGCCATATTAACCCTTTGGTCTATGATTGTTTATCTAAAAATAGCTTATTCGGACTTGACATTGAGCCAAAAAAAGCAATAATACCAACTTCTGATTTAATTCAGTACCAATGCGGGAATAGCTCAGTTGGTAGAGCACAACCTTGCCAAGGTTGGGGTCGCGAGTTCGAGTCTCGTTTCCCGCTCCATTTTTTGTAATAAAAATAAATAAGGCTGGGTGGCAGAGTGGTTATGCAGCGGATTGCAAATCCGTGGACGCCGGTTCGATTCCGACCTCAGCCTCCAAAAAAGCCCAGGTGGCGAAATAGGTAGACGCAAGGGACTTAAAATCCCTCGGGACAAAAATCCCGTGCCGGTTCGACTCCGGCCCTGGGCACCAGGCTCACATATCTTCTGGTGCTACTACATGTATAGCAGGTACATTGCGTAGATATTCGTCATAATCCAAACCATAACCAAATACAAATTCATCTTCCATTACAACACCCGCAAAATCAGCATGCTCCACACCTTCAATTAAACGCTCTTTATCTTTTTCTAACATGATAGCAGAATAAACCTTCTTTGCGCCCTTTTCGTAACAGTAATCAATAATAGTTTTTAACGTAATACCTTCATCTAAAATATCATCAACAATAACTACGTTTCTATTCTCCAATGAAACTGATGGTTCAGCCTTCCAAACTAATTTACCACCATGGGTCTTACCCTGATAACGAGTTAAATGTATATAGTCAACTTCAAGATGAAAATCCAATCTTGGCAGTAAATTTCCTAATGGCACAATACCACCTATAGTTACGCACAGCATGATAGGATTAGCATCCTTAAGTTCAGCATTCATCTTTTCCGCCATTTTATCCAAAAAAGCTTCAACTTCGCCTTTAGAATATATTTGCTTAGATCTATCTAAAATATCTTGTACTTTTTTTACGCTAATCATTATTACTCTCCAAATATACAGTTGTTGTGGGAAAAGCACACTCAGCTTTGTGTGACTCTATGATATTTAAAACTTTCAGAAAAATATCTTGTTGTACTTTGCTAAAAGGCACAAGCGCCGTCGATAAGACATAACACACTATCGTCATATTAAGCGATGAAGGTGCGCACTCGCTCAAAGTTGCGCCAATTGCCTGAGCTTTATCAACATCTTCATGTTCGCTCAACATTTTCTCTACGTCCTGAGTGACGCCAATTATTCTATGCACATCATCATAGCGAAGATTAAAAACAGCTTTAATCCGTCTATGGCTCATGCGGGAAGGATTTTCTAGCACTATGGTTGAGAAAAGGGCATTAGGAATATAAATTGGTCTCTTATCAAAATTACGAACACGAGTAAGACGCCAACCTATTTTTTCCACTGTTCCCTCTATTTCTTTTTCTGGAGAACGAATCCAATCTCCAACTGAAAAAGGACGATCCATATAGATCATTAATCCGCCCAAAAAGTTAGCCAAGGTATCTTTAGCTGCAAAACCTATAGCAATACCACTAACACCACCAAAGGCTAATACACCAGATAATGGAATGCCCAATAACTGCAAGGCGATTAAAATAGCTATAATTAACACAGTCATACGTATTAACTGCGCAATAGCAGATGTGCTCGTCTGATCAAACCCATCCTTACCTTTGTGTTTTTTAACGATTTTTTTTTCAGTACCGGTTATTATTTTTAAAACAAACCACGTAAAAAATAACAAAAAAACAAGATGCAAAGATATATTGAAAAAGCTTAAAACAAAGGCTAATTTAAACTGTTTAGCTAACAAATTAACAATAATCAATATAGTAGAAATTATGATAAGTATGTTAAGCGGTCTATGTAAGGATGACACTATAACATCATCCCAAAACATTTTGTTTTTAGACAACTTTTTGGTTAAAAACTGGAATAACAAACTTTCTAAATAGGCAATACAAAAACCGCCCAATAAAACCATTAATATTATCATAGAATCACCCTTAAGGTTTGTGATTGATTCTTATATATTCAAAAAGAGCTCGCACTCCCTGCATTTTAGCATGACCGCTAGAATCAGCACCCATAATATCAAAGTGCAACCAATTTTGCTTTTCACCAACAAATTTTTGTAAAAAAAGTGCCGCCACAATAGCACCACCCAATCTACTCGAATCAAGAGATGCGTTAGTAAAATCAGCCACCCAACTATGCAACTGAGAAAAGTAACCAGCATAAATCGGCATACGCCAAATTGGATCGTGGGACATAGTTGAATACTTAAGCAAATTCTTAGCTAAATTGTCATTATCGGTGAAAAAAGCACCAATATCAGCGCCTAAAGCAATGCGTGCCGCACCTGTTAAAGATGCAAAATCAACCAACAAATCTGGCTCATCTTCCATCGCCAAAGATAATGCATCAGCCAAAACCAAACGACCTTCAGCATCAGTATTAGTAACTTCAACTGTGGTCTTATTATACATTTTTATGACGTCCCCTGGTTTATACGCACTACCAGATGGCATATTTTCAACTGCTGGAATTAAAACACGCAAATTAACCGGCACATTAGAGCGCATAATCATGCTCGCCAAAGCCAAAACATGCGCAGCTCCTGCCATATCTTTTTTCATTAGGAGCATACCTGCAGGAGATTTCAAATCTAAACCACCGCTATCAAAACAAACACCCTTCCCAACCAGAGTGAGTTTTGGATGGTTCTCTTTGCCCCATCTAAGATCAATCAAACGTGAATTGCAGCTACTACCCTTTCCAACAGTATAGATTGCATTAAAACCCTGCTTTGCCAAATCATCACCGATAATTTGCTTAATTCTACCACCGAATTCTAAACTTATATTAGTCGCGGCTTTAGCCAAAGACATAGGCCCCATATCTTCAGCCGGTGTATTAATAAGGTCACAAAGCAATTGATTACCCTTGCTGATATTTTCAATATATGTCAAATCAACTTTATCAGTAACCAGTAAATTAGCTTTTGGTTTTGTTATATTCTTATATTTATCAAATCTGTAGGACGCCAACTCCCAAGCTATAGCAATTTCCTGTAGCTCTTGCGCTGCAACAGAATATTTTAAAAAATAATTTCCAGCAGGTAGTTTGTTTACTAATTTAGAAAAGAGAGTTGGATCACTATGATCATAACCAAAATAGATTTTCTTTAGTAATCCTTCTCCGTCTGCAAATAAACAAATATCACCATTTTCTGCTTTAAAATTGTTTGTCTTAAGCCAATTACGAGTTTTGCTAGCCTGCTTCTCTAACCATTCAGCAAAATCTTGCCGCTGCAGACAAACAATTGGAGTTGCCGATAATTTGGCTTTTTGATCAAACAATTTGATTAGCATTATTTTATGGCCTCAGCTCCTGGTACATATTTATAACCTAGATCATCAGCTACTGCTTTATAAGTTATTTGTCCTTTATGAACATTCAAACCATTCATTAAATTTTGATCATCGCTCAATGCCTTCTTATAACCTTTATCAGCCAAAGCCAACACAAACGGTAAAGTTGCATTATTAAGAGCAAAAGTAGATGTTCTAGGCACAGCGCCAGGCATGTTAGCAACACAGTAATGCACAACACCAGATTCTGTAAATATTGGATCGTCGTGAGTAGTTGGATGACTAGTTTCAAAACAGCCACCCTGATCAATGGCTACGTCAACCAATACTGAACCAGGACGCATGTGAGTTAGCATTTCACGAGATACTAATTTTGGAGCAGCTCCACCAGGGACCAAAACCGCACCAACAACCAAGTCCGCTGACAAAACATACTCTTCAATAGCACCAGCTGTCGCATAAACTTTATTCAACTGCGCACCAAAATGCATGTCCAACTCACGTAGGCGTGCAACTGATTTATCAAGCACAGTAACATGTGCGCCCATACCAATTGCCATCATTAACGCATTGGTACCAACAACACCGCCACCAATCACAACTACATTGGCAGGTTTAACTCCAGGCACACCACCTAGCAAAACACCAGAACCACCATTTTTCTTTTCTAAACAACTTGCGCCAGCTTGCACAGACAATCTACCAGCAACTTCACTCATAGGAGCTAACAATGGTAGGCGACCTTGGTTATCGGTAACAGTTTCATAAGCTATTGCGATACAGCCAGATGCAATCAAACCTGTGGTTTGAGAAGGATCTGGAGCCAAATGAAGATAAGTAAATAACACCTGATCTTCACGCAACATTTTGCATTCGCTCTGCTGAGGTTCTTTTACTTTTACAATCATCTCAGCTTTGATAAAAATCTCCTCAGCACTATCCAGCACTTTGGCGCCAGCAGCTTCATAATCGGCGTCAGTAAAACCAATACCAATACCAGCATTGGATTCAACCAAAACTTCATGCCCATGTAAAATCAATTCACGAACACTGCTTGGTACTAAGCCTACTCTATATTCTTGATTTTTAATCTCTTTAGGAACACCGATCAACATAAGTTTCTCCTTATATATTTTGGGAAATGGTAGTTTAAATAAGCCTGAATTAAATCATCTCTCTAGGTTGTATGCAAGCTTTAATACCCATATAATCTAGATTCGAAAACACAGGAGACAAACATGGCGCTATTAGACGAAATTTCACCATTAGACGGACGTTATTCGAGTAAAGTTGAAGAAATGTCACAATTTTGCAGCGAGGGTGCCTTAATAAACAAAAGGATTTTAATAGAGATAAAATGGCTAATTTATTTAATTGATAAAGTAAAATTAAAAGCACTACGAACTGATCACAAATTAGCAGTAAAACATTTGGAGTTAATTTTAAATAATTTTGATAATATTGAAGCACAACACTTAAAAAATATTGAACAAACCATCTGCCATGATGTTAAATCTGTAGAATATTACATAAAAAACAAATTAGCTGGCGAACAAGACTTGCAGCACCTAATTCCTTTTATACACTTTGCCTGTACTTCAGAAGATATAAATAACTTATCATATGCGATACTAACGAAAGGAATACGTGACCAAATAGTGGAACCACATCTTGAAAAATTAATCAATAAACTAAGAGGATTTGCTCATGATTACGCATCGCATCCAATGCTCTCCCATACCCACGGACAAATAGCAACTCCTAGCACAGTCGGCAAAGAATTCGCCAATTTTGTGATACGTCTGAAAAAAGCAAAAGAAGCCATAAATAAGGTCGCAATAATGGCGAAGTTTAATGGCGCTGTTGGCAATTACAATGCTCACATCACAGCCTATCCAAATTTGAACTGGCGCAAACTTAATAAACAATTTGTAGAATCTTTTGGTATTGAATTCAGTGAATACAGCACTCAAATCGAAGCACATGATTATTTGGCAGAACTATCACACGCTATGATTAGGGCCAATAATATTTTAATTGATCTATGTCGTGATATATGGATCTATATGGCCTTTGGATATTTTCATGAGAGATTAATAGAACAAGAAGTCGGCTCATCCACAATGCCACATAAAGTCAACCCAATTCAGTTTGAGAATGCCGAAGGAAACCTTGGTGTAGCCAACTCTCTTTTTGATCATTTTGCTAACAAACTGCCAATATCAAGATTACAGAGAGACCTTAGCGATTCAACAGTACTACGAAATCTAGGCGTGGCTTTCGCTCATACCTTACTAGCCCACAAATCAATTGAAAAAGGTTTAGAAAGGCTAGAAATTAACGACAAGGCCATATCTATTGACCTAAGCAAACATTGGGAAATTTTAGCCGAAGCAATCCAAACGGTGATGCGCTCAGAAGGTATTCGTGAAGCCTACGAAAAACTAAAAAGCTTCAGCCGCGGCAAGGAAATTAATCGCAAACTTCTACAACAGTTTATAGAAGAAAGCGAGCTTTCTGATGCCGCAAAACAAAAACTAGTAAAATTGACACCATGCTCATATTTAGGCTTAGCCGAAGAATTAGCTAAAGAGTGTTAACTATACAATATATCAAATGATCTGATGCTCGCATAAAAACTTGCTGCATCCCTATGGGCTCTATGGCAAATTGCAAGCTAACAGCAGCCGCAAGCCCCCTGCCTAATTGTCGAATCATCTTGGCGTGGTCGCATCACCGTCGCTTGATCAGTAAAAAACCTACCGAATTGATCATCCGGATAGCCATAATCTCTAACTGTTTTATGGAAGTTAATCATATCTAATGCCGAATCTAGTTCTTCCAGCTTCCTATACACAGCTTCTCTTCTTGCATCAGGAAGAGCCATTATCACATTAAAAGTCTCTTGATTTAATATGTTCCTATCACCTAACAGCTTTAAAGTTAGCAGGACAAATAACATATTTTTGGTCGGCTCTAAGCCCATAATCGCAGATCTATTTTCTTCATTGAAAATTTTCGCGCCATCTAGGGCTTTTAAAACATCAACCAGATAGTATGCGAGAGGACGAGGCGCATTATATCTTTTAGAGTATTGAGGATGCATGAAAATAAACTCTTGATTCATGACATCTGCATATAATGCTTCATCATATTTACATAATAAGTCAATTGCACAACTAACATGATCTTCTTCCTTTTCCCTTGGATATCTAGCAAAATTCGTGAGAGCTTCAGTTGATAACAAGAGGTGGCTATCATCACCCAATAATAGGTACTCAAGATCCGTGAGAAAATATTTAATAAACTTAAAATTAGGATTGTAGGCGAGAGCAATATTCAAACATTCTATACCCCTCGGTTTTAGGAATATCGCAGCATCACATTCAGTTAAATATTCATTGTACTCTCTAATAGCAAAGATAGCTGCTGCCTTTGAGTTAACATCTGGCCAGTCTATTTCACCGCGAGTTTGAGCATTGACATATTGGATGATGTTGACTGACAATTTTGATAGATACTTAATTATTAAATCAAAAGTTTGTTGGTTTAAATAGGATTCATCTGGATCTGATAACTCACCTAGCAAAGCAAGTATATCAGCCATTCCATCTGCATGGACAAAAACTTTTTGCATATTTTCTGTGGAAGATATCCCTGCATATTCTAGTAAAGAATAAACTGCAAAAGCATATTTCAAATGTTCAGTATCTTTGATACCAACAGATCGGCTAAAGGTTAAGATAAAATCAAATAAACTTTCCTCATCATCATCTGATCTTTGGCTTTCTGCCACTATACGAGTAACATTCAAGATTGCTTCTTGTTTGCTCTCCATTGCTACGTTAAACATTATCCAAACCTTTCTTAGAGTAGTTGCTATACCTTCTAAACCATTTAAATCAACATCCTCTACACAAGCCCCCAGAAACTCTGGCCACGTAATTACATCAAAAATACCATCAGTATTTTTTAATATAGAAAAGACTTTATATACTTCTCTTGCACTCCGTGGATTCTCCCACAAAATCTTTCGAGTAATATCATCCAATACATTAGCTTCAAGCATTTTCCCCCACACTTCACAGAATTCTTCCGTAGAGTCTCCCATACTCTCATTAAACTTAGCTATTAAGGGTAACACTTGCTCCTCAAAAAGATCACCCTCTTCATCTAACTTTAATAACTTGATGAAATCTCCGTTTCTGTATAACAATATAATGAGATCAAGCGCTTTATTTTTATATAATGCTTCATCAGGATCAATAGGCTCCTCTCTGAACAATAATGGATCTAAAGGCAGCCGCTGCCACAACTCACCACCGCTAAAGTAAGGCGTTGAGGCGAGAGCAGAAATTCTTTCAGAAATTTTTGTTGAATCACATTTGTATTTAATATACAAAACAATAAGTAGTGGGAAATTTTGTTTAAATTCTCGCTCTAATTCATTTCCTGCGTCTTGTTTCTCAAAAAATTCAAGAATAATTTTAAGCAAATTATCAAACGATAAACCAACTCCATTTTCAGGCTGATACCACTCGTTTTTTGGTACAAGAATAGCATATAGTAAAAGCGTTGATATATCCGCTGCATTAAGAGAAATTTCGCCAGGTAATATTAATTCAAACTCACCGACGATTCTAATTTCGCCTGCCTGAATCGTTAATCCACTAATAATACGCTTGACATTTTCACTTATAATCTTTCTAGCATCCTCTGTACTTAATTGTTCGATTACCCTTGTTACTCGAGTATCTTCTGGGTCTTCTAACTCTGACAATAAAGCAAAAATATTATAATGTTCGAAGCTTACTGCTTTCATAAAATCTCGAAATTCAGGAGATATATTTGATAATGTCGAGTTGTCGCCACTTAGAAAACCCTCTATTTTCCGTAATTCATCCCCCAATAAATCGAGAAAAATATATTCTTGATCAAAAAGTCGGCTCTTATCACGGCGTTTATCATATTCTTGAAAATAGCTTAAAATATCATCTAAACGATCATAAGATTGTTTGTTTTTATCTGATATATCCAGACTTATTAGCGAGCTTTGCAAAGTCTTAATTATTTCAAAAACACGTCGATATGCTGGTCTCTTCGAAGCTAATACCAAAAAGCTATCTAATTGATAATTTCCTGGAATTTCAAGAGTCGCCAAGTTTTCATGCTCCAGAAAATCTCTTAGTGAAATACCATGTATTTCGCAATCATCTCTTATAGCTTTACAAGCTTCTTCATCAAAAACAACAGTCAACATATTGGCAAATTCTGTTGCTATATCTTCTCGCTCTAATTCACCCCATGTATCCCATAATGCCACTTCATTAGCGCCATCACGTAACAAATATTCATCTAAACCTTGCTCTAATCTTTCTCGTATTTTAGATAATACATAGGCATTTTCATCTATAATGATTTCGCATTCAGGATCAACCCCTTGCAATGACATAACGAATTCGTTTGAAGTTCCCGTTGCACATTTTGAAGGAACGTAGCCTTTTTCATAATTAGCATCGAATGTAGAGCTAGCGATCATTGCCTGTACAAAAGGGACAAGAAAATCTTTTATCTTTTCGGGATCTTTTTCACCTAACTCCAAAAATCTTAAAAACACTAATACAGCGATCTTATCAGGTGTAAATTCTTTTGATAATAAATAGTCATCATTAGAAAAATTTCGCTTAACAAAATCCTGAAAACGACCACGCCAAAAATCTTCTAAAATTCCAAAAGCGACAGGCAAGCCTAACCTTCCAACTCTCTCACCTTCTTTAATCTCGCCACAAACAATTTTTAATAATTCTTTGACTTTCGTATCATACAAAGCCTTTTCATCTGACGAATCTTTGAGCGCTAATATATCTTTTGCTGCTGAATAAGCTCGCATGTGATGGTAGACATCCCAATCAACCTCTCTGCTATCCCACCGTCGAAGCCTAAATTTTTCTAGAATTTCTGTCGCTTCTGTTGAAGCTTCTAGTTCAGAACCAGGCGAAGGTAAAACATCCATGCCCAACAAAACATCATATGCTTCTTTAAAGAACTCGGGATACTTTCCTTCTAAAAATAACCCATATAACTTCTTATTTTCATACTTCTTATTTTCATACTTCTCGCTCAATGCACCCAAATAACTAATAGCACTACTTATTACCTTAGCATTGTGTGCGCTTTGCCCGTTGGTGACTTTATTTAATAATTCCCTATCGGTTCTCTCTAACACTCTCAATTCCTCATTGTTTTCTTACTATCCTGAATTTTAGCCTATAATTCTTAATTAAATATTAAGGGCGCGTCTGGACATTCGGCAAATTTGAGAATTTTTTATCAATTGGCACAAATTTTCGCTAACAACAACTTACTGTTGAACTAATTTTACCGAGCGGATAATATTTCGCTTCCCACATTACGCTTTTAACAGCAGCATCAATATCAGCTATAGGTTCTGCTACACCATCTTCAATGGCCTGCATTACTACCTTTTTAGCAACGTAGAAGCTTACTTTTTTCACATCATTAATATGCGGCAACAACGGTGCGGTTTTATCTTGGCTAACGGGAGAGAATTCGGTTAATGCTTTACAACAAGCCCAAATCATAGTTTTAGTAACGCGAGTGGCTTTAGCTGCAATGATACCTAGCCCAAGCCCTGGAAAGGCAAAAGCATTATTGCACTGAGCAATGCGGGTTTCTTTGCCATTAATCATAACTGGACCAAATGGACTACCAGTTGCAACTACGGCTTTATCATTAGTCCACTTCATTAAATCTTCAGGTTTTGCCTCTGCATTTGATGTCGGATTAGACAATGGAAAAATAATTGGTCGCTCACAGTGTTCCAACATGGTTTTTACAACTGTTTCATTAAAAGCATTAGCCACCGTAGATACACCAATTAACACAGTTGGTTTAGCATTACGCACCAAATCTTCTAGGCTAATAAACTCTTGGTCCGCTACATCCCAATCGGCATACTGGTCTTTAGTTCTAGCATAAGGACGTTGAAAATCTTGCAGAGTATCAAACTCCTGTTTCAACATGCCACGTCTACCAACCATCCAAATTCGCGACTCAGCCTCTTCTTTAGATAGACCTTCTAACACCATAGCATCAACGATTTGATCTGCAATGCCAGTAGCTGAAGTACCTGCACCGTGAAAAATAATTCTTTGATCAATAAGCTTTTGATCGGTTGCAACCATGGCAGATAACAATCCTGACAAAGTTACAATACCAGTACCTTGCATATCATCATTAAAAGTACACATCTTATCAATATAACGATCTAAGTTTTTACGAGCATTATTTTTGGCAAAATCTTCCCAATGCAAATAAATGTTAGGCAATCTTTTGTGAACAGCTTGTACAAATTTATCAATAAAACTGTCATAATCAGCACCTTCAACACGAGGATGTTGCCAACCCAAATAACCTGGATCTTTCAACATGCTTTCATTGTTAGTACCAACATCTAACATAATTGGTAATACCCGCATAGGATTAATATCTGCACAAAAAGTATAAACCGCCAATTTACCGATACAAATGTTAATACCACCAACTCCCTGATCGCCTATTCCTAAAATACCTTCGGCATCAGTCACTACTATAATATCAATATCATCATTTAAAACTTCATCTAAAATGGCATCGATTTTGTCTTGCTCAGGATAAGAGATAATAACGCCACGATTAGTTCGATATTCTTGTGAGAATTTTTGGATAGCCTCCCCAACGGTTGGCGTATAGACCATAGGCATCATCTCTTCAATATGATCCCCCACTACTTTGTAATAAAGTGTTTCATTCGTATTGTGCAATTGATCTAAATAAACATATTTAGCAAGTGGTGTCGGTTGCGCTAAAAACTGTTGATAACAACGCTCACCTTGCTCTTCAATAGTTTCAACTTTATGTGGCAATTTACCAACCAAATTAAACATTTCACGCTCTTCTTCTGAAAAAGCTGTACCCTTATTTAAAAAATAATTATTCAAAAGATCTTGACCAGTTAAATCAGTTTTTAATTCTTTAATCGAACCATCACTATTTTTTTCAACAACAATATTTTTCATTCTTTACTATTCCTCTTCTTGTTTGGCTCTAACTTTTGCCACAATATTAAATTTAGCGTGCGGCTGCGTCATTGTCTCTGGCGATAAAATAGATTTAATGTCTTTTTCATCGATATACTCAGACTCTTTAATTAATTCGTACACAGTTTTATCACTTTTCATCGACTGTTTTACAATCTCGGCCACAGCCTCATAACCAAGATATGGAGTAAATGCTGTCAATAATGCAGGCGAACGCAAAACCTCTTTTTTACAATGCATAGCATTAGCCGTAATTCCAGCAACACATTTTTCATTTAAAGTATCACAGCCATGACGCAATAAAGTAATAGCATCAAATAAATTATAGAAAATCACCGGTTCAAAGGCATTTAGTTGCAACTGCCCAGCCTGCGCTGCTTGCGTTACTACCATGTCATGACCAACAATTTGGAAACAAACCTGATTAACCACTTCAGGAATTACCGGATTTACTTTACCAGGCATAATCGAAGAACCCGGTTGTACTGCTGGCAAATTAATATCAAAAAAGCCAGTTTTAGGCCCTGATGATAGCAATCTTAAGTCGTTACAAATTTTGGTGAGTTTGACAGCAATACGTTTTAAAATAGAAGAAAACGTAACAAAGGAACCGGTATCACTGGTTGAGGCAATAAGATCTGACGCCTCTTCTAGGTGTAGACCGGTAATTTCTGATAGATATTTGCATACCAAACCAGCATAACCAGGCAAAGTATTAATGCCCGTTCCAATCGCCGTCGCTCCCATGTTGATTTCATGGAACATATGCCCTACTTCTCTAAGACGCACGATATCCTCGGCAAGAATTGAAGCAAACGCGGCAAATTCTTGACCTAAAGTCATCGGCACCGCATCCTGCAACTGGGTACGTCCCATTTTAATTACATCTTTAAACTCCTCTGCTTTAGCGCGAAAAGCCTCACACAGAGCTTCAATACTAGGAATCAAATCTTCCGTCATCCAAACCAAAGCAATTTTGCCAGCCGTCGGATAAACGTCATTGGTCGATTGTGAAAGATTCAAATGATTATTAGGATGAATATATCGATATTGGCCTTTTTCTTTGCCAATAATTTCCAAAGCGCGATTACAAATCACTTCGTTAGCATTCATGTTAGCCGAAGTGCCGGCACCACCTTGGATCATATCAACCGGAAATTCTTTATAAAATTTGCCTTTGTAAACCTCTTCAGCAGCTTGCATAATAGCCTGAGCAATATCGTCTTCTAAAATACCTAGTTCGTGATTGGTTTTAGCCGCCGCCCATTTGATAGCAGCTAAAGCACGGACCATTTTTGGCCGACAAGACATTTTATTGCCTGTGATCTTGAAATTTTGAATGGCACGGGCTGTTTGAATTCCATAATAAGCCTTAGCTGGAACCTTCATTTTACCAAGGCTGTCGTGTTCTGTTCGGTATTGCATATCTCTCACCTCTAAAAGCTCTAAAATACCCCCGCATCTTAGAGCTTTTAGAAAGATAACTCAACAGTACTGAACCTAAATTTAGCACAAACTTTTCCACCTCGAAGCGATCCCTGTTTGGCAAAATTTTTCCTACCTCGAAGTCATCCCCAGCACCTGGTTTATTATCACCAAAGTCATCACCCTACTTGATCGGGTGACCTCCATAAACTTGCTCGGTTAGCATTAGCGCATTGACAATGCATTGCCTCCTTCGCTCGCAAGCGCATCAACCAATGACACACCATCATCCAGCTTCTCAGCCAACATTGGCGTCATCATAGCATCAAGGTTAAAGGCAACAGTTATCTTACTCGCACCATCACCACCATCAAATTCGCCACCAAAAGCTTTACCACCATGACAATCTGCGCCAATAGTATAAGCATTTATTTCAGAAACCAACCCTGCCCCACCGCGAAAAAAACCGCTAATCATTGACCCACCTATGCCAGAGTTAAGCATACACCTTCCCGTGTGTCCATGAGTAGTAAAAACAGCGCTAGCTTTATCGTTTAAACGAGGCTGCAATTTCTCACTAATATCACCCATGCCTCTCCTCTGAAGAGAATCAGCCCATAACATATCGGGGGCATCTGTTTTCTTGCCCCAACCAACATCATTTCCAACTAAAATTTCCGGTTTGCTTTCTGCAGCTTTTACTATGAGTCGAGAAAGTTGTTCTAATGCTCTAGGCATATTAACGACTAATTGACTAAAAGAACTTGCTTTGTTATGCATATCAATCAATATTTTCATCGAATCATCTGCTAGATCTTTCCCACGAACCCCTTTGAGGAGCTCTGTTATACTATCACTTATAGCTACACCATCATCGCATTCACTCGTACTATCTTCTCGATTATATGCAAGCGTGTCAGACGTTTCGCTCTCGGAAGCATTTTCATCCTCGGAAGCATTTTCATCATCTAAAACTACGGAGACCGTTTCTCTCTTGGAAGCAGCATCATCATCTACAGTGGGTGAGTAAGAAATTATTTTGGCTCTTTCCAAAAGGCTAATAAATGCGTCCGTATCAGAGGCTGCGTGCATATGCTGTAATTCATATATAGCATTACCTTCTTCACATACTGCAACATCTCTTCGTAAAAATGCAAAGTGATCCAGCATAAAATCATATAAGCTGTCTACCAGTTCATCACGCTCATCAACCGGCATATCAAACAACGCTCTTAAAAAATTAACCAAAGATGGTTTAAATTGATTTGTAAGTGCGCCCTCATAACGAAAATATTCAGCTCTCTCTAAAATCTCCTCTCCTTTAAAAGTTCTCAACTTCATCAAACATAACAATAATTCAACATCATGATTACCATATACCCCTATAATTTTTTCTCTTATACCTGGAGTCATAAGAACCATGCTATTCCACAAATCATTAAATACTCCAAATGCTTCATCATCTTCTTGCCCTCTTCCATCGGCAAAAACGTCCCCATGCAGCACAAGCTCATGCTCGCATCCAGGAACAACAGCGCTCTGCAAAATTTCACGCGCTTCTCTAATAAGCTCAGCATTAATAGAAATCCCTTTTGCTTTGAATAATCTAATTAATTTTGATCGCAGGTTCTCGTTAAACGCAAGACTAATGCTCTCATTTAGATACTCAGGATCTTGTGCGAAAATCTCGACAATCTTTGGAGCCAAATCAGATACCATAGACGGCACAATGTCTTCTTGAACTTCAATGTCATGCTCTTCCAAAAAAGCTATTATTTTATTGCGCAACATCGTCTCAATTTCAGCTTGCTCTACAACAACCGGAGCTTTTTTAGGAGATCTTTTTAGATTACTTGCAAAAGATCCGAAATCTTTTTCTGTTATAAACACACCTTGCTGTTCCAGTAAACTTTTTATTCTATCAAATGAGACTTCTATAGCACTGTCAATTTTAGCGGCTTTCTTTTCCTCAAAAAATTTTTCCAGAGCATTGCACAAACCATCAGTAAAACCATCCACCTTATCATGAACAGCCGTAGGCTTTGTTTTGAAAATATTAACCAAACGATTATATTGCCCTTGCTCTAAGCGAATAAATCCAAAACGTTGCAAATAATTTATTAGCAGCAAAGGATTCCCGTGTGTATCAGGAACTGTGAAGCGGGTTCTGGAAAATGGAGCATCTATTGGTTCAGCAAGAGTGTGATCCGCAGCTTCAGGATCTGATACAGATTTAAAATTAAATGGTACGGATAAAGATTTTGCAACACCAGATATTTCAAAAGACTCAACCGACTTGGCTTTAATTACAGAAACCGGCGCTTCAGACAAAGACTCAGTTTCAGAAGCATTGCCTTCACCCGAAGGATCCGAAACAACCTCACCGGCCCTAGAGCCAAGCACACCGCTTACTAAACCGGGATTAGTTAAAAACATCCCTTGCCCCCCTAACCACGAGCCTCTTCCCCGCGTAGTATTCATTCCTGTTAATTCAGTCGGCTGTTTACTCATCATTACCTCCAAGTTAAAGTTATTAAGTCTAATAATAATTACTCGATATATTATTTATTATCCCAAGTAAATTTGAATCTAAATAATAAGCAAGTAACTACAAACCCCTCTAATCAAACCGCAATAATCCCTGTCACTAATGCAACTTATGCAATCTTTATATCATTACAGCACTAATACCGTCAACCAGAATCCGGTACTTGACTTTTGATGGGTGGAGCAGGATGATTTTGTTTAATTTCAACTCAAAGGAGATACGCGTGAACATCAAAACTTTTATGGGATTATCATTGGCAGTTTTGCCATGTGTGGCAATGGCTTATAGCAATCAAAATGAACAAAGTTATAGAACTAGTGCTTATATTGGTGCACAAGCAAGTTACTTAATCACTAAAGACAAAGCGGCATTTGCCAATACAAATAAAAAAAATACAAGGCATGATGCGGTGTTTTCCGGTTTTATCGGTTATGGGAAAGTAACAAATGATAATAATTTACCATATTTAGGTGTAGAACTCGGCTATCAACATCGTGACAAATACAATGGTGGATCCAATATCGGTGAAGGAAACCTAAATGGTCGTTTTATAAATGCCGATTGGGCTGTAAGTGCTGATATTTTGCCAGGACTTTTCTATGATGATGCCCATACTTTGTTGATTTATGGCCGAGCTGGTTTAGAAAGAGATCACTTTAAACTCACAGGTGCCGGCAATAATATGAGTAAGAATAAGTTGATGTATAGACTTGGTGTTGGCTTAGAGCAACAGTTATTACGTAATTTTTATCTACGTTTAGATTATACTTTGTCCCTTGCTAGCAATGCGATTACATTCAACCAAGCCGGAACCCAATACTCAAGCAAACCAATGTTTAACGCGATAGGTTTAGGGCTTAGCTATAGATTCTAGTCCCGCAAAAACTCAACAATTTTATTAGCAAGTGCAGCTGAAACACCATCAACTTTAGCGATTTCTTCTGCACTTGCTCGGGATAATTTTTGTACACTGCCAAAATGATCAAGTAATAAACGGTAACGTTTTTTACCAATACCGGGAATTTCTTCTAATTTAGAACGCAAAAACACTTTATCTCTTTTATTACGCTGTTTAGTAATAGCAAAGCGATGAGCTTCATCACGAATTAATTGCAATAAATGCAAAAGATCGGAGTCTTCGTTCAATTTAACTGCACCACTAAATCGATTGCTAAATAAAACTTCAAATCCAGCTTTACGCTCAGCACCTTTTGCTATTGCTAAAATAGGAATATTTTCAAAAAGATCATTAGCAATATTTAGCTGCCCCTTACCACCATCAACTATAATCACGTCTGGAAAAATATTATTTGAATAACGTCGAGCCAAAGCTTCTTTTAAGGCAGCATAATCATCGGATTTTTTGGCTATTTTAATATTAAAAATTCTATACTCATTACCTTGCATAGTATTTTCTTTAAAAACCACACAACTTGCCACTGTGTGTTCACCATAACTATGACTTACATCGAAGCACTCTATATATTTAGGTTTAGCGTCTAACTGCAAAAGTTTCTGCAATTCACCTAAAACTTGCTGATAATTTTTGCTTTTGCCTTTTAACGTTATTAGTTTTTCTTCAGCATTTTTATGGGCTAAATCCAGCATCTTTTTGGCGTCACCACGTTGTGGAACTTTTATTGATATTTTTTTAGATCCTCGTCTTCCGCCTTCGCTGTGCTTCGCCGAGACAAATCGCGAGAATGACGCGCTAGAAACCGCGGAAACAGCTCTAACATCAACCGTAAAGCCAGATAAGAATTCTTCCAAATATCCAACGTCATTCAATTTAAGATTAACATAGATAATGCGCGGTAAATCTTCTACCGATTTTTCTCGATAATAATCAGCGACAAAATTCGTTAAAATTTCCTCATCGCTCGCTAAACTTTGCTGTTGCTTATGAAAACTATAACTTGCCAATAAATTTTGTGAGCGAATTTTTAATAACTCAATAACAACCAAATCAGAATCTCTTAACAAGGCTATCACATCAGCATCAACCTTAAAACCAACCACCACTTGCTTTTCTAAAACCGACGTTAAATATACTATTTTATCACGTAAATTAGCTGCCTTCTCATAATCTTGCTCCTTGGCAGCAATCGTCATTTCTCTCTTTAAACTAGCAAGCAAAACCTTATTGTTTCCTAACAAAAAATCTCTTGCTAATTGAACATCAGCAGCATAATTTTCTTTACTTATAAATTTAACACATGGCGCTGAACAAGATTTAGTTTGATAATACACACATGGCCTGGAACGATTTTTAAAGCTTACATTGCTACAACTGCGCAAACGAAATAATTTTTGCAGAAAATACACGGCTTCTTTGGCGCTATGCGCACTTGGATATGGACCAAAATATTCGCCTTTAAGTTTTTTCTTGCCACGATAAATTAACAAACGGGGATAATCCTCATCCGTTAAAACAATATAGGGATAACTTTTATCATCCTTAAATATTATATTATACTTTGGTTGTAATGTTTTTATTAGAGTATTTTCTAGCAGCAGCGCTTCTCTTTCATTAGAAGTAACAATTATTTTTATATCAGCAATCTTTTCAACTAAAGCATAAGTTTTAGCGCTAATTTGGTTTTGACGAAAATAAGAAGAAACCCTTTTCTTTAAATTCTTTGCCTTACCAACATAGATAATATTTCCATTATTATCTAACATTTGGTATACGCCAGGCTTGTTCGGAAGTGTTTTTAAAATATTTAAAACATCAGACATTAATCAAACCGTACTGCATTGCAAGCTTTAATAATTCTACATTATTTTTTATTTTTAATTTATTAAAAATTCTATGGCGATAAGTACTAATTGTCTTAACACTTAAACTGAAACGTTCGGCAATATCCTTAGTGCGACATCCATCAGCGATCAACATAAGAACCTGTAACTCTCGACTAGATAGCAAATCAAGCGGGGATTCTTCAACATCAAACTTACGCATTACCAATTTCTTCGCAAGATCAGCACTAACATAATGCCCACCCAAAATGACGTTATCAATAGCTTCAATTAATTCATCTATAGTCACATCTTTAGTCAGATAACCCACAGCTCCGATATCTAATAATTTATCCGGGCAAAGATTATCTCGATTAGATGCCATGATTATAATTTTAATATCTTTACAAAAACGCAAAATACGCTTTGTAGCCTCTAAAGAACCAATACCCGGCATTACAAGATCCATTAGCACCACATCTGGCTGTAAATCTTTTGTCATTTGCAGCGCTGTTTCTCCATCATGGGCTTGACCCACAATTTTAATATTTTTAACATCAGATAAAAGACGACTAATTCCGTGTCTAATCAATTGATGGTCATCGACCACCATAACCTTGATAACGTTTTTGGTCATGACTTTTGCCTCCATTTCAAACCAATTCCATGATACCACAAATCCTAACTTACGCGATCTTTTGAAAAAACGATCAGATGCAAGTAGCTTCATATTCTATCGCTTGACTCCCCTTATCAATTTCCGGGTTAGATCTAAAAAAACCTTCTCTCATGCAACCACTCTCAACTCTAACTAACATTGTGCGAAAACATTTAACTACTGACATTCTATCACTAGTCCGATCACTAGTCCGATCACTAGTCCGATCACTTTCTAAAATATCATTAAAAACTCTCATCTTATAAGACCAACTGATCTGTGGTAATTTTCGAATAACCAACTTTGCAATACTAGATGTTTCACTTATATCTTCTAAAGACATCATAATAATCTGATCAATAGTTTGTTTTTCTACTAAGTGGCCTAGCCACGCCAATTCTCGAGCAAGCCAAAGAGCAGCATGCTTTATCTTAGCATTGCTATTACGCAACCCTCGATCAACGGCAACAAGAGCCGCTTCGATCCCAACACCGAGCCTCACCCAGCCCTGCAAAGCTTCGAGCCAACTCGTTGCGACATCAACTTGATCAAATATCGATAAAGAACCATCACTTCCTATTGGACGAGATAAAACGTCTTCAACTCTATTTAAGAATTCAGCATCAGCACCAAAATAGGCTAATGCCTTTAACCCCTTTAACCAGGCGACCGCAATCGAGCCATTAAGACTATCTGAGGCTAAAAAAATACACTCCTTGGCGGCGGAATTAATACTTACATTATATTCCATTAATTTTACCAATATATTCAAAACTGCGACCTTGATTTTGTGGGAACTTGTATTTTGATACAGTAAAACTAAAACACCTGGTAAATTCATATGATCAACTGAGCTAATATCATACCAAACCAACAACGACTCAAAATATTGTGATATATATTCAAATTTAGGAGAAGAAGAATCCGTTTTAGCAATAACAATACCCACAACTTCATGAGGATTTAGTCCTCTTTCAACTAACCGATTAAACATTCCCAATGGAGAAACATAAAAACATACAGCCTGCATAGAGATCTCATCTAACATTTTCTCAGATCTTATTTTGGACTCATAAGCATATACAAGAAGCTCACTGAGCAGCATCAATAGATTTTCAACAACGTGTTCTTCGACATCATTAGCTACAAGCGCTTCAACAATACCTCTTAATCTATTATCAAGCAATTTACAATTGTAGACAATCTCTCCGACCAAAGATATAAATCTTCTTTTATTATCTACCACACCACTATCGTTTTTATATTCAAGAATTTTTTGAATAGCAAAACCCTCAACTCGTATTGCAGCATCAATATCTTTATCTAAAAGCAATAAAAACAAAGAGTAAAAATCATAATATTTATCAACCTTAAATTCGTCTGACCACTGCTCTAATAATTCTTCTGCAAGAGATATTGCATCGTCATTTCCAATGCGAATCAATTTTTTCAGCAAAACAAAAGCTTCTTTTGCGATAAGCTCTTCTTCATGAAGCAAGAAAAAACCCATATCAATATTATCTATCTCCTTAGGATTACCATACAAATCTTCTCTCTTTGTCAAAAATTTTAGAGCAAATATCTTTCCGGCCAAATCATCAGAACGCAAAATATCTGGAACATACCTATTAAGCGCTACATTATCAACAACAATTATCTGTCTTTCTAATAATAATCCTAATAAAGTTATGGCTTCTTTTGCTATTTCTTTTTCTAAACGCAAAACCAAAATAAGCGCAACTTGGGTAAGTACCTTAGAAATTTGATCAGAATTAATTGCAGCAACAATTAATACCGGATTTTGCAAAATCCTTAATAACTCAACTTGAATATCATTTTTTACTAAATAATACTCTGACTCTGATGAATCAGATGAAGAAGTAACATACTCTATGGATGATTCATCAAAACCAAACGCCAAACCCGAAATCACTTGCACTACTTTTCCTAAAAACAGCCTATCATTTACTGTTTTCTTTAAAAAATTAAGTATACTATTCAATCCAATCCAACAATCTGGATTCGAAAGCATCATATCAAACAACATCTCTATAAAAGGTTGCGCCATATCAATGCTACTGCAATCAATAAATATTGATAGCAACTGTAATACACGATTTTGCTTAAAGTTCAAACTATTATAGTCATCAGATTCCGAGTCAACTTCATCAGAACTATCAGTTACATAAGAACCCTCAATGCTATCAAATGCCATAGTGGTTTTTAAATAAGAAATTTCCGACTCAATATTAGCTGAAAACTTTTCAATGATACTTTTATAAAAATCATCATATTTTAGTAAACCCAACATCCAGCTACTATCATAATGAGAAACATCATCACTGAACCAAGTAGCAACGATATGTTCTGCAAAATTAGCAATAACATCAATATTGCTGCTGTTTTCTGCAATAAATTGCCGTAAAATTATCACAGCAAGGTCTACTGATTCTTTCTTATAATTAGAAGATGTAGTTAATAACCGCGTAGCAAGCTGATGAAACACTTCACAATCAATCACCTCTTTCCGTTCAATTAAAATATTTAATAATTCTAATGATAGCTGCAAAGAATTTTTTAAAGCAATCCTCATCAAGTCCAATATTGGATGCTTTTGCTTTATAGGACAATTTCGTGCTGCAAGCCTTATTACTATTTGTAGCGCGTTATCATAAGAAGAACAATAGGAATTCATTAACAAGAAATCGATAACAGCATCCATTATATCGCTGTAATCATCTTCACCATTACTAATCACAAGCAATAAATCCAAAGCCCCCCTTTGCTGATAAGTATATTTGAGCGCCGATATAGCACCAGAAGTAGCCCCTGAGCAATCGCGCCCATTTAACGCCGCTTTATTTAAAAAACGCAAAAAGACCTCTGAATTCTCCCGACTAATCCCTTCCTTGTTAAATTGCTTAACAACTAAACTAAGCATATCAGGGCTAAAAATATCTTCATCTGACAAATGCTCTAAAGTAATTAAACGATCTAATAAACTAGATGCCTTAGAAATCGCAACATTTATACGCATAGCTATACTTATAATTTCAAGAACAGCAAAAGGAGCACTTTGGCAGATACCCGCCCCATCCCTTACCAATAAGTCCATAACTTTTGAAAATGATTGAGCATCAATAACATTTTCCCTTGTACTTGTAGAAAGAATTTTCAACGTAAATTTCAGTAAAGTAATAGCGAACACATCGTCCAATAACAACAATATATCCTTAGAGGGTATCTTCAAAATCCTTGGCCATGAACTTGAAATTTCTATAAAGTTAAAAGAATTAAAGCAAGATGACCACGCCAATGCTTCATCAAATATACGCCACATATTTACCATTAAGTCATCTTGCAATAGATCACTTCGATCAGTAATTTCATAGAAAAAGGACACGGCTTGAGCTAAAACAGTTTCGTTAAGCTCTGGCATTATCGTAATAACCATATTACAAATCTTTACTATAATAGATTTACTTGAATTGGTTGTTGATACCAATAATTCTTTTACATATATCGCTAGCGCTGAGAATCCAGAGCCAGTAATTAACAGACCCCTCAAATTCTGTTCAGCTAAACCTCTAAATGGTTTGGCTAAGTGTGGTGCAATAAACAATTTTGCTAAAGTAAGAACCGCATTATCAGGCTTACCAGGATTTTCCCCAAACGATTCCGGTAAAATCACAGATCTTACCGAATGCCGCAATTTTTCTGATATTTCTTCTGCTCCATCAGTAAGAGTATTTGTAGCACACAACAATAAGTCATCGCATAATCGTTTTGGCTCAGAAGTTCTCACTATGCTATCAGCACATTGATGACCCACAAGCCGAATTTTATTTTGTATATCGCTTGTAAAAGTATCATCAGCACGTTTTTGGCATAAGATCTCTAGCAATATTAATGCTGCTTTCCTAACTGAAATTTCAGAATCCCACACTAGACTAATAAATACATCGCAATTTGCAAAATTAATAAATTCTTGCCGGATTAGTTCTGTCAATATTTCTAATACCGTTACTTTAACCTTAACATCAAAATCATTAAGCAAACGTGTAATAATTTCTATATTTGGATTAGTAAGCCTATTTTGCAAAATTAACTCTTTAAGAAGAACTACTGCAACTCTTCTATTAAGATGGTTTTCACTATTTAAAAAACGCCAAATAAAATCATCAAGATTCAACTCAATATCACAACTTTGTCTAAGTAATTCAGCAAATAATACCAATCCAACCCTGAGAAATTTTTCACTACCAGGTATACCACCATCAATTCTTCTACTTATTTCAGCAATTAAGCTTATAATCGAAGAATTTAAACTATCATCCATATCAGACTCACCAAAAGTACTGATAAACTCTTCAATACCACGCTTATAAGTACTAGGATGTGAAATTAATATTTTCAATCTTTCTAACTGATCAAAACTTATTTTAGATATATCTATTTGCGAAACATCATCTCTATCTATATCATCACACTCCTCCAAAATCAGCTTTATATTCAAATGAAGATTCTGCCCAACAATATTACTATCAAATCTTATGTAATCTAATTCTGCAGCTTCTTCCTTTCCAATTGCACCACTAAAAACCAACACATTAATGATTCTTAATACGGTATTTCTATCTAAATTAGAGTCATACCTTGCTCTTTTATCTACAATCCAAGACTTTAACCACTTATGATCTTTCCACCCGAAGATCATCAATTCATTTAACAACTCCAAACTCATTTGCAAAAGTTCTTCATCTAACGCTGGACCCAATTTTCTAGCATAAGAACAATAACCACGATCTTCATATGGTTTATTCTTCAATATCAGAACAACCGCATTAGCTACCTCTTCAACAGACCGCCCAATAGCAAGTAATGATTTATATATCATTACGGCCAATTTGCGTTCTGATATACTTCTATTTGCTCTGACAAAAGCTCCCGCTATTGCTATTGACTCATCAAAACCACGCCCTTGAAAGAAAGAAATATTCAACAACCGCATTATATCAACTAGAGTCGCATTCGAATAATTGGCGCTCTCTCCTCTAGAATCACGTTCTTCTGCAATAATCTTTATTGCCAAAGGCAAAGCAACACCACAGGACTTACGCGAAAAACATTTTTCTGAAGTTATTTTCAGATAATTTTCATTTTTCCGCATAAAGTTCTTGACAGGGTTTTTTG
>JAFGXA010000058.1 GCA_016936855.1 Gammaproteobacteria bacterium
AAAAAACCCTGTCAAGAACTTTATGCGGAAAAATGAAAATTATCTGAAAATAACTTCAGAAAAATGTTTTTCGCGTAAGTCCTGATAACTGAAACACCTAAAAAAATTGTGAAACAATCCAACTACTAAATTCGAATTAAAAATCGATACATATCCGTTTTGTGATACGCACTCTAGCTAAAGTAAAGCATTTTGTCCAGATTGTTGATTGATAACAAAATCTATGCTATCAATTACCATCCAGTTTAGTAGAAGGTAATAGTTATGCATTTTCCGATATATCTTGATTATATGGCAACGACCCCTGTTGATCCTCGTGTTAAGGAAGTAATGGATCAATATTTAACTATGGATGGAATATTTGGCAATCCGTCATCAAGCTCCCACCAATACGGCTGGCAAGCTAAAGAGGCAGTTGAAAAAGCCAGAGCCCAAGTAGCTGATCTAATAAATGCCGAACCTGCGGAAATACTTTGGACATCTTGCGCAACTGAGGCAAGTAATCTCGCAATCAAAGGCGCTTGCTGCTGTTATCAACGCAAAGGCAAACACATTATTACCTTAGCCACCGAACATAAATCAGTACTAAATACTTGTAAGGCCATGCGTCAACACGGCTTTGAAGTAACTATTTTAACCCCAGAACAAGATGGTATTTTAGACCTTAAAAAGCTGGAAGATGCTCTGCGTGATGACACCATCTTAGTTTCCATAATGGCTGTTAATAATGAAATCGGAGTTATCCAAGACATTGAAGCGATCGGCAAATTACTAAAACCTAAAGGCATAATCTTCCATGTGGATGCTGTACAAGCTGCCGGTAAGATTGATATTGATGTTAGGAAACTACCTGTTGATTTTATGTCATTCTCTGCGCATAAAGTCTACGGCCCAAAAGGCGTTGGCTGCCTATTTATAAACCATCACCCACGCATTCATTGTGAAACACAAATGCACGGCGGTGGTCACGAATTTGGTCTACGCTCCGGCACTTTGCCAGTCCATCAAATCGCAGCCATGGGGGAGGCCTTTGCGATTGCCAAAGCTGAAATGGTTGAAAAAAACCAACGTATTACCAAAATGCGTGACTATTTATGGGGCGAACTTAGCAAAATCCCAGGTATTCAATTAAACGGCCATCCTGAAAAAAGAGTACCACACAATCTAAACATGAGCTTTGCCAATATTCGTAGTGATAACTTAGTAAAAGCTTTAGAAAACTTGGCAATCTCGACTAGCTCTGCATGCGTATCAGCTGGACGCGAACCGTCGTACGTATTAAAAGCACTTGGATTGCCAGATAACCTGGCATTTAGTTCTATACGCTTATCAATTGGCAATTATACTACCCAAGAACACATTGAATATGCAGCAAACTACATCAAACAAGCAATTGAATCCTTGCGAGATTAACCCCGCACTAAGACTATTTTTTGCCTTAACTTTCTCAGAAGAAGAAAGAGCTGCTATTGAAGATTTAAGGAGTAACTTAAAAAAACAATATAGTGGTTTGCCGCTAAAGTGGATTTCTCCTGAGAATCTGCATTTAACTCTCTATTTCTGCGGGGAAGTTACCAAGCCACAATTGGAAGAAATAATACCCATATTAAGCAACGCAACATTCCCCAAAATCTTTAAATTTACCGCTAGAATTGCAACCATTTTTCCTAACACCAATCACCCTGTCGCATTGGTTTTAGAACCAGAGATATGCCCACAACTTTTAGCAATACACAAAATCTTAAGAACGTCCATTGATAATATTTTAGATAATCCAGACCCAAGACCATACAGACCACACATAACCTTAGCTAAAATTCCACGACGAGAAAAATTCGATCTGCAAAAATTAAAAACACAAGAAGAAACAATTTCAATAAACATAATTGCAAAAAAAGTCACCCTTTTGTGCAGTAATTATGTGCAACATCAAAACCATTACCACAAAATTGCCAGCTGGCTACTGCTAGATTAAATAATTTACAATAACTCCGGTTGTAGAGTCACATGTTGGATATCAAACTTCTTATCTAAAATTACAGTTAAATTATGCAAAATCTGTGGCCAACTTTCTAAATCCGCAATTTTGATGTGGGCACTTAATAAAACCATCCCTGAGGTTAATGTCCATATGTGCAAATCGGTTACATCTACTACATTTTTCTCATTAGCAATAACTTTTTTCACCTCCCCAATCGACAAATGCTTAGGCACACCTTCCATTAACACTAAAAATGATTCACGCAATAGCCTTAATGCAGAAAACAAAATCAAGACACAAATAAATAACGATAAAATAGGGTCAATTGTAGTCCAGCCAGTAAAATAAATTACCGTACCAGAAATAAGCGCCGCAATGGATCCCAAAATATCGGTAATAACATGCAAAACTGCGGCTCTGGAATTTAAGGTTTTCTCACCTCTGCTTAAGATCCATGCCACCACTAAATTCACCAACAAACCCAAAACCGCGACTATCATTACTGGCAAGCCGGCCACATGCTCTGGCTTATGAAAGCGATCTATCGCTTCTATTGCCAAACTAATCAATACAATTAGCATCAGCATGCTGCTAAACCAAGCAGCCAAAACTTCAGCACGACCCATACCATAGCTATGCGATTTGCTAGGCGGACGCGCTGCCATCCAAGTCGCAAAAGCAGCAAGACCTAACACCACACTATCTGACACCATATGTCCAGCATCACCAAGCATGGTCAATGAACCAGAAAACCAACCAGTTAAAACTTCAACTACCGCAAAAACCACGGTCAAAAGTAGTGCGAATATGAAGCTATTTTTGCTACTAGGATTGTATTGGCGATGATGTTGTGAAGACATTCTCGAATACCGTTTTAATAGATTGTGATAATTTTTGTGCTAACTTTTTCTTGGATTTATAGCTTACCTCAAAAACATCTCCAGTTTGGCTAGCATTGAACAGATAATCATCACTTGTAATCAGGCGATCAACCAAGCCAAGTTCAATAGCACGAGTTCCATACCAATACTCGCCCGTTGCAACCTTATCAATATCAAGCTTACTACGATTCTCTGTTACAAACCGTTTAAATAGCTCATGCGTTTCATCAATATCCTGCTGAAATTTAGCGCGCCCTTTGCTGGTATTCTCCCCAAAAACTGTCAGAGTTCTTTTGTATTCACCTGCTTGAATTTGTTCAACATCGATGTTGTGCTTCTTTAAGAGCTTATGAAAATTTGGTAATTGCGCAATAACACCAATGGAACCAATAATTGCAAATGGCGCCGCACAAATTTTATCGGCAACTGAAGCCATGAGGTAACCACCACTTGCCGCCACCCTGTCAACAATTGCCGTTAGAGGAATTCTTGCATCTCTTAATCTTTTGAGCTGCGATGCGGCCAAACCATAATGAGGCACCATACCACCTGCGCTTTCCACTCTTAAGACAACTTCATCGTTGATGGTAGCAACTTGCAAAATAGCGGTAATTTCCTCACGCAAATTTTTAACTGCGGATGCCTTCATATCCCCTTCAAATGCTAAAACAAATGTGCGTTTTTTATTGGGATCATCAAGAACTTTCTTACTACGTTTTTTTTCTAGCTTTGCATCTTTTTTGAATTCTTTCAGACGTTCTTTGCTAAAAATAACATTTCGCATTTCATCGCGAGTCTCATCAAAACACTCATTTAATTTTTTAATCTCAAGCCTACCTTTTTCGCCCTTGTTCTTGCTAGCAAGAGCTATCACTGTGGCTAAAACAGCAAGAATCGCTAGTACAACAGTAATACTCTTTACTAAAAAGAATAAATATTCCCACAAAAAATGCATGATATTATCTCCGCCTCTTTTTAAGGTTATCAATCATAGCAGATACAAAGAAACCAGCAATACCTAAATTATTTTGTTTCTGGTATAAAAGAAAACGAATTCTTTGCAAAGAATCGCAACATATCCTACACTCAAAGTGAAGCCAATCAAGCAGTCGCTGATTGTATAACAGTTAGAGGAAAGTCCGGGCTCCATAGGACAAGACGCCAGGTAACGCCTGGGGGGCGCAAGCCTACGGCTAGTGCAACAGAAAGTATACCGCTCTTAATAGAGTAAGGGTGAAATGGTGCGGTAAGAGCGCACCGCATTTTTGGTAACAAAAATGGCAGGGTAAACCCCGTCTGGAGCAAGACCAAATAGGAATCCTATAGGCGTGGTCCGCGCTGGATTCGGGTAGGTTGCTTGAGCTACGCGGCGACGCTTAGCCTAGATAGATGACTGCTCACGACAGAACCCGGCTTATCGATTGGCTTCATCACTTACATATTAGCGGTCAATTTTTTCCATACACTGAGTATTGTCGTATTTTTCAGTGTACACCAAAAAAATTAACCCTATAAATAAGAAAACACCATCTCCTGCAAACGATGCGGCAACACACGTAATAACCAAAGTAAAAAATACATGCGTTTTGGGTAGGTAATTAGACCATGATTTTTGGCAAGCCCCTTTGCGCTTAAGCATGCTGCTTTATCAACCGACATCATAAATGGCATATGATATTTATTACGATCAGTAAGTGGTGTTTTAACAAACCCCGGACAAATTACTGACACTTTAATATTGAACTTACGCAAACTATTGCGCAGAGCTTCTCCATAAACTCTAAGCGCACTTTTGCTAGCACAATAGGCTGGCGCCCTTGGCGCACTAATCATCGAAGCCAAAGAGCTCATAATAGCAATCTGACCACCACCTGCTTGCTGCATAATCTTGATCGCCGGATGAATCGTATTTAATACGCCATCTAAATTTACTTCAAAAATCTTGCGATCGAAATTTTCTCCGCGATCTTCTCCCGCATTAGAGATTCCAGCATTGGCAATAACCAATTCTAATGAATGCTGTTCGTTAACTTCGTTTATCCACTCCTGCATGGCCTCTTTATGAGTCACATCAATACTTGCCATAATCACTTCAGCACCACGATCCTGGCACTGTTTTGTTATTTCGTGCAAGCGCCCATAATCTCGACCAGTTATAGCAATTAAAACGCCTGGTTTAGAATAATGTAAGGCCAATGCTGCACCAATACCGCTTGATGCCCCTGTGATTAAAACATTTTTAGGTTGCATAATTTATTCCTCAAAAATCCCAGCACATTTGGTACCACAAAATTCACATTTATCACCAGTCAAATGATAACTTAGTATTTGATAATTATGTCGTTCAATAATTATTTTTCCACAATTATGACAATAAGTATGCGAACTAGCTGGGTCGTAAATATTGCCAAGAAATACATGACGTATACCAGATTGTTTTGCAATGTTCCGCGCTCTTTGTAGGGTTTTTAAACTAGTTGGCTCTTTATCCAACATCTTCCATGCTGGGAAAAAAGCACTAAAATGTAACGGCACATCAACACCAAGATTTTCAACGATCCAATTACACTCAGCTTGCAATTCAGCATCAGAATCATTTTCACCGGGAATTAATAGTGTTGTAATTTCTAACCAAACATCTGTTTCATGTTTTAAATACAATAGGGTATCAAGCACTACTTGCAAATGACCACCCATAAGCTTTGCATAAGTTGCATCATTAAATGCTTTAAGATCAACATTTGCAGCATCAATATACTTATAAAATTCAGCACACGCCTCTTTTTCAATATAACCATTGGTAACCGCTATGGTTTTAATCCCTAATTTGTGACACTCTTTGGCAGTATCAATAGCATACTCTAGAAAAATAGTAGGTTCATTGTAGGTAAAAGCAACTGATTCACAATTGTGATTTTTAGCATATTCAGCGATTTCCCGGGGAGAGGCTTTTTGCGACAAGATATTAATATCACGCGCGGCACTAATATGCCAATTCTGACAAAACTTACAAGACAAATTACAACCTGCCGTGCCTAACGAAAAAACTTTAGAACCAGGATAAAAATGATATAGTGGTTTTTTTTCAACAGGATCTATTGCCAAACCGCTAGATAAGCCATAAGTTGTTAAAACTATCTTGTCGGACTGACATTGTCGAACAAAACAAAAACCACGCTGTCCATCGCTGAGCTTACAGTGACGAGGACAAACTTCACATTCTATTCGTCCATCATCAAGTTTATGCCAAAATTTTGCGGTATGACTCATGATCTTTTTCTGTAAATCAACAATGGCAACAATACGTATAGCAGGTTACCACTCAGCACAATAAATTCATAATCAAAAACCTTATGTATATGCAAATTTTTAGGTGGCACATATCCCAAAATTACCCCCAATGAACAGACAATAATGCTACTTCCAGCAATGACCCATAAACCTAAATTTCCACCAGGCATACAAAACAAATTTGGACGCTTTGAATACTTATACCGTAATTTAATTGCAGCACTGAAAACCAACAAATACATCACCAAAGTAAATTGACTGGTCAAAACAACTAGCAACCAAAATGCCTCACTCAAGCTTGGAATAAATAAAAACAAACTAGCAAGCGCAGTGCCAATAAGCGCCTGCAAAACCAAAATATTAGTTGGCATGCCTCGTGAATTTTCATGCGCACACCACCTGGGGAAATGACCATCACGCGCCGCAACAGATAAACCTCGAGCTGGTGCCAACAACCAAGCGCTCAAGGTCGAAATACCACTAATAGCGATCAATCCGGCTAAAATATAAAGTGCCCAGGTCATATGAAAAGCCGTAAAAAATCCCAAAAAACCATCCATAACGCCTGAAACAAGACTTAATTTTTGACTAGGGACAACCAACCCAATAGCTAATGAACCAAAGATCGTAATAGCCAAAATAAGAATTGTGGCAAAAAAAATAGCTCGCGGAAAAGTATATTTGGGATTCTTAACATTCTGAATATGAAAGGCTGTAATCTGCATTCCAGAATAACCAGATAAAACCCCAATAAAAAATGCAACATTTGCAAAGTGCCATTTTGGAACAAGTGCATGCCAACTAAAACTAATTTGCGCTATATGCCCAGAATAAATCCAAACAAAACCTAATATGGTTATAATCAAGGTCGGTAATATAGAACCGAATAATGCCCCAATAATATTTAATCTGCTTGATGCTTTAATTCCTAAAAAATTAAATAAAGTAGAACCCCATAAAATAACCAGCATTACTAAAAACATCGCTACTTTATGGTGAGACAAATGCGGAATAAAGCTATAAGCCACAGCTGCCGCAATAAAAGATAGAGTCGCGGGAACTCCTATTACGTTATTAAACCATTCAGACCAAATAGCAAAGAAGCCAGCCTTTGCCCCAAAAGCCTTTTCTACCCATAAATATAATCCGCCAGCCTCAGGAAAAAGACTTGCTAGTTCAGCACACACAAATGCACTAGGCAATAAAAAAAATAATGCTGCTAATATATAGAAGAACAATGCGCTAAACCCAACCCCAGCCATAATTGGTAAATTGCGTAGATTGACAATACCAGCAATGCTAATCATTGTAAGAGCCAAAGTTGATAATACTTTTTTTTGTCCGTTATTTTTCATGCCAATTTTGTAATACCTTTATTATTAAATCACGCAAAAGCGTATCAATTTCCCACAAATCATCAACATGCGCTATTGCATTATTATCGACAGTAACCAAGTCTGAAATAAATGCCACAACCGCTAATGGTTTATGATACATATAACAAACTTGGGCAATAGCCGCCGCTTCCATCTCAACCGCCAGCGCATCTGGTAATTTTTCTGCCAGAATAACACCATTTTTTGGCCCAATAAATGAATCACCTGTCGCAATTAATCCCGTAAAAACATTGTGCCCACAATCATTTATTGCAACAGACTTAATGATTTCATTAATTTTTGCATCCGTTGCAAATAAAGGAGGCATGGGATCAATTTGACCATATTCATAACCAAACGGAGTCAAATCTACATCGTAATAACAAAGCTGATCAGCGATAACCATATCATTCAATTCAATACCTTCCTTGATTCCGCCTGCTGATGTAATATTAATAACAACATCCGGATTATAGAGTTGATTTAACAGCGTTGTACCTATCGCCGCATTTACCTTACCCATATTACATTCAAGCAGCACCACATCAAACCCACATAACTGACCTGTGGTAAATTTTTGGTAAAAAATATTTTCATGTTTGGCATTCTTTACCTGATTACGTAGTAAATCTATTTCTTCAGGAATTGCTGCCACAATTGCAATTTTCATAAATAAGAAAGTACGGGGCTGGCTTGTTAATGTCAAGCTCCCAACACTTATCAATCCTGCTTCCGGTATTGACAAGGAAAAGTATTTCCACCAATCTCTCGCTACCATTTGATTCTATTGTTTTTTTGGCTTTGGAGGGATATAAATGACGCATTGGGATATCATGCTAAACCGCTTGCACAGCGTAAACGAAAAACACAAGATCTATTTAAAAAAAACCGATCAAGAAACTACGAGCAAAGTCGGAACAAAAACAAATATAAAAATTGTTTCGCTTGGCAATAAATTTCCCAACATCCATTTTTCAAAACGCGAAGCACAGTGTATGTTTTATTTAATACATGGCAAAACCATTAAAAAAACCGCAGAATTATTAAATCTATCGCCACGAACCGTAGAATTTTACCTAAAAAACATAAAAGCCAAAACCGGTTGCAAAAAAAAGCCCCAACTAATTGGCATGGTTATTGAAAGTGATTTCCTAGAGAATTTCAACAAACAGAACATTGCTGTATAGCAGGTGAACGAGTACAATTCTATTTTCAAAACAGATGTATATCGGAGAGCATATATGCCAGAGAGCAATAAAAAACCGGAACATAACCCCTGGACAGGAACAATCAAACATCAAAAAGAGCTAGAATCACTACTGAAGAAAGCCAGGCTGAAAACCATAAAATTGCCAAGCGGCAGAAAGCTTATCATGATTTTAGTGGCTATTATTATAGCATCATGGCTGGGAGCAGGTGTTTATCAAGTACCAAACAATAGATGCGCAGTTGTTACCAGGGATAACATATACCGCTACACGGTAAAAACTGGAGTTCATTGGTTACCCGCAATAATATACCAACACACCTTAGTAAATATCACCCCTGATAACTCCATTGGACACAGCGCTGAATTTTTAACAAAGGATCGAAAATTAGTCGATATTTCTATCAGCGCGCAGTATCAAATCATCAATCCCGAAGCCTACATAGCCAACAACAAAGATCCAAAAGAGCTTTTGGAGCAATCCTTAATAGCAAGCACTTATAAGACCGTAATCTCCCATACTCTAAAAGAGTTACAAAACAACTCCAAGTTAAATGCAAATATTCAAAACAAATTGCAAAAGCTAATTATAAAATATGGATTAGGCATTAAAATTATTGCGATTAATCTGGAACCGATAAAATTACCCGAAGCTTTGAAAAACTCCCTAGAAGACATAAAACAGGCAAAGCTTGAAGCTGATTTAGAAAACACTTCAGCAAAAAACCATGCGGATGAAGTAATTGCTAAAAGCAAACAACAAGCTAAACAAATTATAGAGGCAGCAAAAGATCAAGCCAAAAATACGATTTTACAAGCAAAAACTAGAACCGCTGAATTTCTTACCCTCTTACCACAATACGAACAAGCGCCAACAATAACTCGCACCAAAATGTATTTTGACACTATGGAACAACTATTAAAACATGCAAAAAAAATTCTAATCACTACCAAAGATACGAATAATTCATTTTATTTACCACCAGATACCGCGAACAATAATCAACCCCAAACAGACAAACAAGAGGACGACGCTAATAAGCATAACGCTTATTTTACGAATAGCGAAAACATGGCAAAACGCGCAGCACGCGAAGGTTATCCAAAAGGAGCATTATCAAATGAATAATAAATCAAAAAAAATTGGTATTTATCTTGCATTCATACTGCTATTTATTGGAACTATACTTGCCATACAAAATAACCTACTATCAAAAAAAACAAACAATAAACAAAATCAACTATTCATAAACAAAAATAGCTATGTTGTGTGGCGAATTAATGATCTAAAGAAATATAAAAAAATCAGCAATGGCGAACAATCCATAATAAACAATATCATTCAGACGGCGATATCTAGCGATGATTCAAAAAACATCTTAACAAATGCCGGAATTGAAATCATTGATCACCAGCAAATCACGAGCAATTTAACTAAAGAAGAAACAGAAAATATCATTAACAAAATGCGTATTGGTGAAGAGAAAAATGCCGCCATGGAACAAATTTCAGGAAAAAACCAGGCCAAATTAATAAAAATAAAAGCCACCGATCAAGCTAACTTAATAATATCTAAAGCAAAAAGTGATGCAGCTATAATAAAATCTAAAAACGAGCTGGCAGCCAGTGAAATTTACAATAAAGCTTACCAAAAAAATCCTAATTTTTACGCATTTTATCGCAGCATGCAGGCCTACAAACATGTATTTAACAACAATAAAACCACGATAATCCTTAATCCAGAAGGAGCTTTTTTTAAATATTTTAATAGAGACCAATAAATTATGAAACAAAACACTATAGTACTTGGCGCCCAATGGGGCGATGAAGGTAAAGGCAAAATAGTTGACCTTCTAACTGAAAATGTCTCTGCGGTAGTGCGTTTTCAGGGCGGGCACAATGCAGGACACACTCTAGTTATCGATGGCAAAACTACCATATTGCGTTTAATTCCATCTGGAATTTTGCATAATGATGTAACTTGTTATATCGGTAATGGTGTAGTTTTATCTCCAAGCGCTCTATTGCAAGAATTACAGGAACTAGCTAATAATGGTATTGATGCAACAAAAAGATTAAAAATCAGTAAATCTTGCTCATTGATTTTACCCTATCATGTTGCCCTAGATCACGCTCGTGAAAAAGCCAAAGGCAAAGATGCCATCGGCACTACTGGCCGTGGTATTGGACCAGCTTATGAAGATAAAGTAGCGCGTCGCGGCTTGCACGCTGCCGACCTATTAGACAGCGAACAATGCGCTATTAAACTAGAAAAATTAGCAGAATTACATAATTTTATGTTGGAAAATTACTATGGAGCAGAACCAATTTCCTACAAAGAAACATTAAACGAATTAATGGCAGCAAGAGAAATTATAGCGCCACTTTTAACCGATGTTGCCGAAGAATTGCAGAGACTCAGAATCAACAACAAAAATATCTTGTTTGAAGGTGCGCAGGGAACATTGCTTGATATAGACCACGGAACCTACCCATTCGTAACATCTTCCAATACAACAGCAGGAGCTGCAGCAACAGGCACTGGCTTTGGCCCACTTTACTTTGACTCAGTATTAGGCGTGATAAAAGCTTATACCACTCGTGTTGGTGCGGGACCATTCCCAACAGAGCTACATGATGAAATTGGAGCTCATCTAGCTGAAAAGGGTCATGAGTTTGGCTCGGTAACTAAAAGACCTAGACGTTGCGGCTGGTTTGATGCGGTTTCAGTTAAAAAAACTGTTGCGATTAATAGCATTTCAGAATTAGTGATAACTAAATTGGATGTATTGGATGGCCTTAAAACACTTAAAGTATGTACCGCCTACGAAAATGGTGAGCCGATTTATACTGAACTTCCGGGCTGGGATGAATCAACCTACGAAATGACTAATTATGATGATCTACCACAAAATGCTAAAAATTACGTAGCGTTTATCGAAAAAGCAATAGATTGCAAAATAACTATAATTTCCACAGGCCCTGATAGATCTCATACAATAACTCTAGGTTAAAAATCGACATCAGCAAACAGACCATTTATAATTTGTCCTGTATCGATTATCTAAAAAAGAGGAGGACTCTCTATGAGATCATTTATTGCAATAATTTGTATGGTGTCTCTATTCGGACTTGCTGGATGTGAACACATGCGTGGACGTGATGTTGGCGCTATAGGTGGTGCTGCGGGCGGCGCAGCTGTTGGCGCCGCAGTATCTCACGGTTCAGTATTAGGTGCAGCACTTGGTGCTACAGGCGGCGCTGTGGCTGGCCACTATGTCGGCAAAAGCATGGAACACTAATCCTGCATTAATGGTACGGGCTCGGTATTACGCTGAGCTCGCATCAACTAGAAACAACAGAAAAATGCATACCCATGGCTGCGAGCACCTGTTCGGTGCTACTCAAATACGGATTGCCACTTTTTGATAAAGCTTTATATAGACTTGTTCTACTTCTGCTAGTTTTTTCAGCTAATTTAGCTATTCCACCATGAGCTTTAACAACATTATTCAAGGCGGCCAAAAATACTTTTATATCCCCACCCTCTAAAGCAGCATTCAAATACCCAGCAGCTTCTTCACGATCTCTAAGAGAATCTATTAAATAATCTTGATAATTAATACTTTTCATAACTCACCTGCTTAAATAGTCTTTCCAATATTTCATTGCCTGTTTAATATCTCTTTTTTGCGTTGATTTGCTTCCGCAACAAAGCAACAACACTATTTTTCTTCCTATTTCACCATAATATATGCGATATCCAGCCCCAAAATTGCACCGTAATTCACCAAGAGATCCATTTATGCGCTTAAAATCACCGAGATTCCCAAGCGCTATTCTGTCTAATCTTTCTTTAATGCGATATCTTACGGTTTTGTCTTTTAAAGATTCAAGCCACATCACAAAAGGCACTCTGCCGTGCTCATCAATGTATATTTCAAGTTGTTTTTTTATTGTGACTTTCATAGAAGACTGTATCCCAAGAGAGACAATGCGTCAACACTAATCCTGCATTAATGGTACGGGCTCGGTATTACGATTGTTAGACACCATCAAATCCCGAGCTCGCACTACTGCAACGCCATTTACAAAAACATTTTCTGAAGCTGTTGTAAATTCTGCCTTACCTTGCGTAGTACCAGATTTGATTCCACCACCATCCCCTGCTTCATCCCCATAACTTTTCGCGAAATATGATTCTTTGATACAAATAGGATTTCCTGCTACAAAAACATTCTCAGCACAATTTTCAGCATCCCGGCTATATGCTTTGTTTTCGTACGGAATTGGCACCTTATCATCACCAGTTAAACAAATATCAACTGTCGTCAACATGCCACCACTATCCCAGTGCACTGTCGTTCTACCATTTACTAATACTGTCATAATCACAACATAAGCTATTAATCTATACTCAACAATACCGGGATTACGGATTAATAATTACAAAATCTAGCATTTAATAATAGGTTAATGTGCAATATGTATAATACAAACAATATCAATAGACAAAATACAATTTAGACAAAATGCAAGACGACACAGACTTAAGATTCACAGCAAGACGACAAATATCAGCTAATCCTGAATATGATCTTATACCCATATTGAGCGAAAGGTTCGCAATTGATGATCCAACTCTTAATCTGGCATACTCTTTGCAAGCAATTCCTAAAAAATTCGACAAAAAAGCAGCTAATGACATTTTGCAATCATCATTCTCAGATTACATAGGAGAATTTCCAGATTATCGCGAAGCAATATCAGAACACATTGAAATTATAGAAAAACATACATTCTTATTTCCAGTTAAAACAAGATTATATGAGCTTTTGGCTGCTTATGCACAAACAGGAGAAATAATTAACCTAAATAGCTTGGTAGATCTTTGCGCAATACTAAATAGAGCGTCATATCCCAAAAAAACCATAAAGTTTGCTAAGAATTTTTTGCCTAAAGATGTAAAAAAATTTATCCCTAAAACACTACATCGATCACATATACAACAAGCATATTTGGAAATATTTTTAAATCATCAAAACATTCCCAATATTATTTTTATAATAGGCACTATCGACATTACAACAAATTTAATAAAAGAAATATCTAATAAAAAATTAACACGCTCAATCTCAGCTTTAAGAGGAAAATCAGCGCTTAGTAAAAAGGAAAGAATACACTTAGAACTTATTGGATCTCTATTATACTATATCAGGACTTACGCGAAAAACATTTTTCTGAAGTTATTTTCAGATAATTTTCATTTTTCCGCATAAAGTTCTTGACAGGGTTTTT